>CAKTAM010000084.1 GCA_934527255.1 uncultured Oscillospiraceae bacterium
GTGCATGGGAACGCCGTTGACCCATGCCCCCTGCCCGCGCACGGCGGCAAAGCATTCGTCCTGCCACGGGTCGTACACCACGCCCACGCAGACAATGCCGTTTTCCAGATACGCAATGGAAATACCACTGTGCCGGTAACCGCGGATAAAGTTGGTGGTGCCGTCGATGGGGTCGATGATAAAGCTGCGGGCTGCCAAGGCCGGATCCGGCAGGCGGCCGCCGGTCTCGAAGCTTTCCTCGCCGATCATCAGCGCATCGGGCACCAGTGCCAGACATTCGGCAAACAGCAGCTGCTGGGTCTGGCGGTCATAATCCGTCACATAGTTGGCCTTTCCGCTTTTGTCCTCCACCTGCAGGGCGGCAGGGCCCTTGGGCAGGGCAGCCCCGGCGCGGCGGGCCAATGCCTCCAACTGCCGGGCCAGCATCATGTGTTCCATCGTCATGGCTCCTTTCTGTCATAAGGCCCCGCAGAGGGTTCTGCGGGGCCGGTTTTCATCGTTTACTTTTTGTCACGGAAAATGCCGTTGAGCCAATACAGCACATGGCTGGCAAAGCCGTGATTGCAGCTGGCATAATCGCCGTCGTTCTCCCACAGGGTGCCGGTTTTTTCGGCCATGTAATAGAAATAGCCGTCGATGTTCTGCAGCACCTTTTCGTACAGCCCGGCGCGATACAGCAGCTCCAGCCGCAGATAATTGCCGATAAAGGCATTGGCAAAGGCCACCTGCGGATGCTTGCCGGTCTGCTTGCGCTCGGGGCCAAAATCCTCCACCAGCGTTTTCCACAGCTGCGGATATGCTTCCGGCGTGGCCGTACCGGTGAAAAACGCATAGTACTGGCAGCTTTCCGTTGCTTCGCCGGACAGGTGCGCGGCGCCGTCTGCCCCATACACCGCATTATCGCAGAAGAAGTCACCCAGATACGCCTGCCGACGGATGGTCTCCTTCAGCGCGGCGGCCTGCTGCGCCAACGGTTCGTCCCCGTACAGGGCGGCGACGGCCTCCTTCATGCGGGCATACAGCATATTGGTGGGGTAGTTGATATCCTGCACCAGCTCGTTGGAGCGGCTCCACTCCAGAAAGACCCAGCTCTCCAGCTTTTCCAGCAGACCGTCCCCGTTTTCAAAGGCACGGAAGTACGCCAGCAGGTCGTATACGCGCTGGCGGGCCGCCTGTACCAGCGCCCGGTCGCCGGTGCGCTGCAGGTATTCCTCCAGCTCCAGCACGAACCACATGGCCCAGTTGGGGATGAACACGCCGTCGTAATGGTCGCTGGGGTAGCACATGGGCAGCATGCCCTGCGGCAGGCAGCGGAAGCTCTCCGGCAGCAGGAAATTTTCCAGAAAATTGCGCTCGACGCTGCTTTGGCCTGTCAGCAGATGCTCGACTCGGCTGGTGAAAAAGCTGTCGCACAGCCAGCCGGCACGCTCACGCGAGGGGCAGTCCATATAAATATCCAGCGTGTTCTGCCGGAAGCTTTCCACGGCGGCATCATAGATGGCCTGCAGCCGCTGTGTGGGCATGGGCAGGGTATTTGTCAGCAGCGCCGCCGGAAAATCGTACCGGCGCACGCCCAGCCCGCGCACCTGCAGCGCGCCCCGGCGGGCAAACAGGCTGAGGTACTGCAGGGTGTACGGCTCGAAGCTGCGCAGCTGATAGGTGCAGCCGCCCGCAAGGTGCCAGACCAGCACGTTAGAGCACGCCATGCGGAAGAAGTTGATCTCGCCGCCGTTGTACACCTCGTCAAAGGTCAGCACCAGGTCGGCATCCGCCTCGGCCGTCACGGCCAGCTCCACAAAGCCGGTCAGGTTTTTGGGCAGACGGAAAGTGACGTAGCTCTCCGCCTCCAGGTCGGCATCCGCGCCGGGCAGCGGCGTGCGGTCGGCATGGTCGGGCTGACAGGCCAGCGCCGCGTCGACCGTCAGCTCCTCCAGCTCGGCCACGGGGAAGCCCTTGAGCTGCGGGCCGATCTTGCTGATGGCACGATCCTCCGCAGGCGAACCTGCCGGAGTGCCGTCATGGTGCGGCTTGCCCGCGGCGGCAGACCGTTCGTTGCCCGTCAGACGGCCGCGGTCGACGCTTTCGCACACCGGCACAAAAACATAGGCGGAGTAGGGCACGCCGCGCGCCAGAAAGCGCTTTTCGCCCGTGGGCGCCAGCGGCACGGTCGGGCCGTTCCAATCGGCAAGCACGGCGGCCGCGTCATAATCGGGGCCAAGGCGGTAGCTTTCCACAAACGGGCGCTGGAACGAATAGCGCTGTACCTTTTTTACGCGCTGGGTATAGCGCACCGCCGCAAAGCCGCACGCCGTGCTGCCGGTAGCCGCCAGCAGCCGCTCCCCTGCCACGACCTCGCAGCACAGGAAAGAGGGCTCGTCCAGATAGGCAAAGCTGTTGACGTTGTACCCGGCGACCAGAACGCTGATGACGTTTTCGGCCTCTTCCAGCAGGCCGTCCAGCGGATATTCATCCACCCGGTACCAGCCGTGCCCGGCGCGGGCCGGGCCGGACGCCAGAAAACGGCCGTTGACGCGCACCTGAAAGCGGGTGTGCCCCGCAATGCGCAAAACCGCCCGCTTTGCGGCCGGTACCCGGGCGCGGAACAGCAGGCTGTGATTCATTTCGGTTTCCATGCCCGCCTCCCAAACGGGGACGGCATGGGAAAAATATACTTCTTGCGGCTTCATAAAATGCGCCTCTCCTTTTGCATCTGTGCGGCGGCGCCCTGCATTGCGGGCCCGCTTTTTATTTTAAAACAACGTCGGTATACTCGCTGCACTGCAAATTGACCGCCTGCGGGTCGCTCAGGCGCACGCCGTTGCGCCAGATGCCGTCCAGCACCACGTCGCAGATGGCGTTTTCCTCATTCATCCCCTTGAACTGACAGGGCGGCATGGGAACCTCTTCATCACAGAGCACCTGAATATTGGTAAAGCGGAGGCGCTGCATCTTTTCGTGGCCGTGAGGAGCGCCGAACAGCCCCATATCGTAGAAGAACGCCCCCAGCAGCGCGGGCTGCGGGAAAATGGCGGACGCCTCCTCGTAGGTCTGCTGCAGGCTGTCCTGCATTTTCAGCGGCAGCTGATGGCGGGTATATTCGCAGCGGATATCATCAAACGTTACATCGTGGATGCTGGCGTCGTTGTGGTGCTGCACATCCAGCTGCAGCCATGTGCCGTGCAGAACATCGCAGTTACGGAACAGCAGGTTGGCGTACTCGGCCGCGTTGGTCTCGGCCCCGATCTCCAACGCACGGCCCCAGTCGCACCAGACCACGCAGTTTTCGACCAGAATGTTTTCATTGCTGCGGTGACCCCAGCCGTAAATGCCCTTGATGACCACGCAGTCGTCAAAATTGCGCAGGAAGCTGTTGCGGATAACGCAGTTGCTGCAGTTGAACAGGTCGATACCGTCGGAGTTGTAGCGCCACATACCGATCAGCTTCACATCGTCGATCAGCACATTATCGCAGGCAGCGGGCACAATGGTAAAGGTAGAGGAATCGCGGCAGGTCAGATGCTTTACCGTGCAGTTGCTGCAGTTGTACAGGCGAATGCAGCCGTTGAGCACCTGATGCTCACGGATAAATGTGCGCAGACGATCGTTGTCCAGAAAAATCTCATCCTCGCCCGGCAAACCCTCGGCGCTGTTCGCGGCGATCAGTCGTGTATCCGACGTGCGCTTTTCGCGGCTGCCATCCAGCACACCGGTACCGGTGATGGTGATGTTGTGCGCCCCAAAGGCCACAAACCCGCCGTACACCACAGCGTCGGCATCCAGAATGACCGTCTGGTTGCTGTGCAGCTCGACCAAACCGATCTCATGAATGCCCGGCCCATAGTACAGGGTGTTGTCATCCATGGCAGGCAGTGCGCATTCAGGCGCGACAAACAGGTGCAGCGCCTGATGAAAATCGTTCGGCTCCAGCGTGTACTGGCCGGGGCCCGGCAGGGTAAAGCGTACCGTGCGGCCCTCGGTGTACAGGGCAATTTTCTTTTGCAGGGGGCGCAGGCAGATCTCCTCAAACGGCTCCTGCACCGTCACACACACCTCCACGGGGCCGCTGCTTTCGCAGCGCACAAACCCGGCCAGCTCGGTCTGATCCAGCGGGCGCTGCTGGCCCGGCCAGCTGCAGTTGAACGGCACGGCGGATACCCGGGCGGCCATCACATCGGCAGGCTTGCCGTCAAAAGAAACGGTATAACGCTCGCAGCGGGGCTCCGCTGCCGGTACGTTTGGAATATGCATAAAAGCTCCTCTTTCCTTTTGCTTTCCGGCCGCCGGAGAGCGGCCGCTTTCCCTATTATATAAGGCGGGCGCGGGCTTGTCAAACCCTTTTCAGCCAAATGTGCCGACCGTTTTTGCGGCACGCAAAAGCCGCCGCCCGCCCAAAGGGCGGACGGCGGCAGAAATGACAGTGACCGTCCGAAATTACTTCCAAAGCGGGGTGGGGTACAGCCCCTCCTCGTGCTTGCGGCGCATGGCAGCCGCCACACCCTCGCGATCCTCGTGGTAGGTAACGCCGTACCACTTATCGTGGCTGTAAAGCACCTTAACACTGGCTTTCTGCGCCTGCAGCAGCTCGTTGACGGTGTTCGGCAGCAGAAATTCGCCCTTGAGCGGGTTTTCGGCCAGAGCCTTGTCCAGAAAAGCCGGGAAACGGGCGTCGATCTCCTTGAGGATGCTGCTGCTGAAGCCCCAGAAGTTCATCGAAACCAGCGTGTCGCCGGGAATGGAGGTCCAGCTGGCGCCGTCATCCTCGGTAAAGCGGGCATTTTCGCCGTCCTTGACCAGCTTGGTGCGCTCGACGACCGTCGTCAGATAGTTGTCGGCGTCATACTCGCACACGCCGCGGGCCACGCTGCCCGCCTCGGTCACGGTGTTTTTGACAAAGTAGCCCACCATGGCATAGCGATATTTGTCATCATCCTGCGTAGTGCTCAGATACTGATAAATTTCGCGGAACGCCTCGGGGCCATAATAGTCATCGGCGTTGATGACGGCAAAGGGGCCGTCCACAATGGCGCGCGCCGCCCGAATGGCGTGACTGGTGCCCCAGGGCTTGACACGTCCCTCCGGCACGGTATAGCCCTCCGGCAGGTCGTCCAGCTCCTGAAAGGCGTAGTGCACCTTCAGCTGCTTTTCCAGCCGATTGCCGACCACTTCCTTAAAATCTTTTTCAATGGCGTGCTTGATGATAAAGACGACCTCTTCAAAGCCCGCCCGCATGGCATCATAGACCGAATAATCCAGAATGACCTCGCCGTCCGGGCCGATGGGGTCGATCTGCTTCAGGCCGCCGTAGCGCGAGCCCATGCCGGCCGCCATCACAATCAGAACCGGTTTTTTCATAATGCAGCTCTCCTTTTTCTGCGCGGGGTCTCCCCGCCTGTTTTCTTCTGCTATATGGTCGGCCGCCGCACCGCCGGGGTGCAGCGGCCGGGCCAGGCCTCAGCCGCGGTAGCCGTTGGGGTTCTTCGACTGCCAGTTCCAGCTGTCGCGGCACATCTCCTCAATGCCGTATTCCGCCCGCCAGCCCAGGAATTCGGCCGCCTTGGAGGGATCGGCATAGCATTCGGCAATGTCGCCGGGGCGGCGGCCGACGATCTTGTACGCAATGGGACGGCCGCAGGCCTTTTCATAGGCCTTTACCACCTCCAGCACGGAATAACCCTTGCCGGTGCCCAGGTTGCAGACATACAGACCGCTGCCGCTGCACAGCTTTTTCCAGGCGGCAACGTGCCCGCGCGCCAGGTCGACCACATGGATATAATCGCGCACGCCGGTGCCGTCGGGGGTGGGATAGTCGTCGCCGTACACCGACAGGCAGGCCAGCTTGCCCACAGCCACCTGCGCGATATAGGGCACCAGATTGTTGGGGATGCCCTGCGGATCCTCGCCGATCAGCCCGCTGGGATGTGCCCCAATGGGGTTGAAATAGCGCAGCAGCGCAATGTTCATGGTCGGGTCCGCCTTGGAAAGGTCGGTCAGAATATCCTCGATCATCAGCTTGGTCGCCCCGTAGGGATTGGTGACGGAACGGGGGAAATCCTCCCGGATGGGCACGCTGGCCGGGGCGCCGTACACCGTGGCCGAGGAGGAAAAGACAAAGTTCTTTACCCCGTGGGCGCGCATGGCCTCCAGCAGGCGCAGCGTGCTGATGAGGTTGTTGCTGTAATATTCCAGCGGCTTGGAAACGCTTTCGCCCACCGCCTTATAGGCGGCAAAGTGAATGACGCCCTCAATTTCGGGGTGCGCATCAAACAGGGCGTTCACCCGGGCGGCATCGGTCAGGTCGATCTCCTCAAACGGCACCGGCTTGCCGACAATGGTCTCCACACGGCGCAGCGCCTCCGGGCAGGAATTGTAGTAATTGTCTGCCACCAGTACCTCGTACCCGGCGTTCATCAGCTCTACACAGGTGTGCGAGCCGATGTAGCCCGCGCCGCCGCTGATCAAAATGGACATATTCGCTCTCGTCGGCCGCACGGCCGACTCTGACCTCCTCTGGTTATTTGTCGCTTGTCAGTATTTTTACACTGGATGCATATTCGGACGGGGTCATCCCCGTGACCTTCTTGAAATGACGGGAGAAATAGTGGATGGAGGTGTACCCCAGCATCGCGCTGATCTCGGTAAAATTGTTGCTGTTCTGGCGGATCATCTGCTTGGCCGCGGCAATTTTCAGACGGCCGAAATATTCCATCACGCCGCCGCCGGTCTTTTCGCGGAAAATTTTCTGCAGATAGCTTCTGCCCACCAGATTTTCGCGGCAGACATCCTCCAGCGTCAGGCGGCGGTGAATGTTCGCCTCCAGATACGCCGTGACCTTTTCCATAAAATCTTTCTGGTTTTTCTCACGGATCAGGCTGCCCGGCTGCTGCAGGCTGTGGTTCTGCGCCGCGGTGCGCTGCAGATGGATCAGCATCAGCTCCAGATCCAGGCGGATCATCTGCTCGGCGGCAAACGGGATCTCGGCGCGGCGGACCAGCCGCTTGGTATCCGGATCGTTGAGCGGGGTGGAAAACACGCTCTGCGCCTCGGAAATGATGTTGGCCATACAGTCGCGCTCAAAATCGCCCGCCTGCAGCACTTTATCCTCAAAAAAGCGCATGGCCGGATAATCGCACTCAAAGCTGACGACCACCAGATTGGGCGCGACCTCGCCGTTGGCCCACAGCTTGTGAAACTCGCCCGGCTTGTGGAAAATGATCTGGCCTTTTTTCAGCACATAGTGGCGGTCGTCGCCGGTGACATCCAGCTCGCCCTTATCCACATACAGAAACTCCCAGAACGGGTGCGACTCTCCCTCATAATAGTAGTTGCTGGTATACTCGAAATAGTGGATGGTCACAATACGGTGGATCGTCAGCGCCATCCGAAGCTCTGTCGCTTCATAGTTTTCGGATCCCATATCCCTTCATCCTTCCGTGCCTGCCGCATACGGCGCACCGTCGGCGGACCCTGGCTTTTCTTCTGTGCTTATCATAGCAAAGTCGGCGGCCGGTTGGCAAGAGCACGGTTTGCACTTTCGTACATTTATTATACCAGAACATACACAAGTGTGCAAACACTATTTTCAAACGGGCCGGTTTCCGCTAAGATGAAGATACCAACATCCGCGCGGACGCTCTGCCGTCTGCGCCGGGAAAAAGAAGGAGGACTGTACCATGAACTTTCTGGGGCTGGATGTACCGGTGCAACACCTGCCGGAGCTGGACGGCGGCTTTGTGCCGCTGGAGGCCTTTTTTGCCGCACATCAGAAGCTGGCGAAAAAGCCGCTGCGTGTGGCTGTCGAGCGCAGCCGCGGCCAGATCGGCGTATGGGAGACCCGTCTTATCGCGGACGCCGCGCATGCCGACGCCGACGCTTATTATCTGGATCGTCTGGTCAAATTTCTGCTGTGGAGCTGGGGCGGCTTTCGCGTGAGCATCTGCGGCAATGACGCAGCCGCACAGCGCATTGCGGCCGCCTATTCGGCTGACGGCAGCCGTGCCTTTGACCGTGATTTTATGATGCGCGTGTACGAACGCCCCTTTGAAGTGGTGAGCCTGCCGTACGACAAGTGCCCCGCCCCCTGCCAGACCAGCGAGGCGCTGGGCCGTCACGTCAACGG
>CAKTAM010000085.1 GCA_934527255.1 uncultured Oscillospiraceae bacterium
AAACACAGTATGTCCGAGCAGGATCTGGAAAATCTGTTGAACGATCTGGCTCCGGCGGCCGGGGAGAACGCCGCGCCGCCCGCAGAGGCGGAGCTGGAGCAGACGGTCGCCGCCATTCTGCGGCAGACACCGCCGCAGGAAGCGCCCGGCAGCCTGTTTGACCCCATGCCCGCGCCGGGTACGGCTGCCGCCAGCCAGGCGGCGCGCCCGCAGACGGGTGCCGGGCAGGGGCCCGGGCAAAAGCCCGCCCGGACGCCTGCCGCTGCGCCCCGCCGGGAAAAAAGCGTCATTCCGCCGCAGGCGCAGCGCCCCTTTGTGGCGGATGAGGGCCTCAAGCTGGATGACAACCCGCTGGTCAATGAGGATTTCCGGCGCTTTTTTACCACCTCGGTAACGCCGGATGCACTGTTTTCCAGCAATACGCAAAGCGTGCCGATGCGCCATGCCGCCGCGCAGATGCCGGAGGATGATGAGGAGAATGCGCCGCCTGCCCCGCCGCGCCGCCGTGCGCGCCGCGGCCTGCTGGAGGCGCTGCGGTCATTCTTTCTGACCGAGGAAACGGAGGAGCCGGACGAGGAGCCTGCAGAGGAGAACTCCGCCGAGAAGGCCGAGACCCTGCGCGAAGAGCAGCCGACGGCTTTCCCCGCGCAGCCGAACGGGGAGGGGGCCGCTCCGGAGAGCCTGTTCCCGCCAAAGGAGCCGCAGAAGGCATCCGGCAGCACCGTCCTGTTTGAAAAGCCGCAGGGGGCCACCCTGCAGGCCGCCGCCCCGCAGGAGACGCCGCAGACGGCGACGGCCGTTTTTGAGCGTGCCGCCGCACCCGCACAGCAGGATGCCGCGCGGCCTGCAGCTTCGGCGCAGGCCGGGCCGGGCTCGCTGTTTGACACGGCGCTGCCGCCGCAGGACGAACAGCCCGCCGATGCCGCAGCGGCGCCCGCAGGCGCTGCCGCAGATGCGGCAGCCGCCCCGCGGCCCTCTGCCCCGTCGGCTGCCGACG
The DNA here is from genome assembly GCA_934527255.1 of uncultured Oscillospiraceae bacterium. Taxonomy (GTDB): domain Bacteria; phylum Bacillota; class Clostridia; order Oscillospirales; family Ruminococcaceae; genus UBA1762. The sequence continues at coordinate 998 of CAKTAM010000085.1, forward strand.
AGGAGGATTATAACGATCCCGCGCAGCGCCCGGAGATCGCCGCCGTGCTCAAGGGCATGGTCACCTCGCTGACCCTGCGGGCGGCCGTTCTGGGCGTGCTGGCCTTCAATGCCCTGTATTTCGGCACGTCGGCCATCTTTCCGGCGCTGCCGCAGCCCGCAGGGCTGGTCGCCGAAAAATCGCGCGGCATTTTTGTACTGACAGTCTATCTGGTAAGCCTGTTGGCGGCGGGCGGTGTCAGCTTCCCCTCGCTGAAAAGCGGCTGGGCCGGGCTGACCGGAAAAGCGCCCTCGGCGGACAGTTTCGCCCTGCTCAGCTGGGTGGGGGCGCTGGTGCAGAACCTGGCGCTGCTGGCCGGTGCGGGCAGGTTCGACCCCGCCGCGCAGACGGTGTTTGCGGGCTTTGCCATTCTGGCGCTGTTTGCCAATACGCTGGGAAAGCGCTCGCTTGCCCGCGGCGTGCAGAACAACTTTGAGCGTCTGACCGGCGGCGAGCTGCAGTATTCCGTGGCGTCGCTGGTGACGGACGCGGGGCTGGTGCGTCGGCTGACGCACGGTCTGGAGGAGCAGGAGCCCTACCTGCTGGTCAGTCGTCCGACATCGTTTTACTGCGGCTTCCTGCACCAGAGCTTTGCTGTGCGGCAGGGCGACCGTGCGGCGGCGCGGCTGTGCCGCTGGCTGCCGGTGCTGGCCGTGCTGGGCGGCGTGCTGGGCGTGGTGTGCGGCAGCGGCTTTGTGCTGCCGTTTGCCGGCGTGCTGTGCATTGCCTGTCCGCTGTCGGCAGTGCTGCTGTCGGCCGTTCCCACGGGCTTTCTCAACCGGGGCGCGGCGAAGATCGGCGCGGTTCTGCCCGGGCCGCAGTCGCTGGAGGATCTGGGCCAGACCAACGTGGTGACGGCACAGGCGCAGGAGCTGTTCCCGACGGGCAGCGTCACCCTCAAGGGGATGAAGGTTTTTGGCGAGCCGCGCATCGACCTTGCCATTCTGTATGCTGCCAGCCTGCTGGTGCCCAACTGCCCCACGCTGCGCGACGTTTTTCTGAACATCATCCAGAACCGTACCGAGATCCTCTGCAAAATGGAAAACGTGCACTGCGAGGTGGGCTGCGGGCTGGAGGGCTGGACGCAGTCGCGTCATCTGCTGGTGGGCAACCGCGGCATGATGCTCAGCCACGGCGTCGAGACGCCGCCGGAGGCGTATGAAAGCCGCTATACAAAGGACGGCCGATATTGCCCGGTGTATCTGGCCGTCAACGGAAAGCTGCACGCCATGTTTGTGCTGGGCTACCGGCCGAACGCCGATGTCAAGGAAATGCTGGACGAAATTTACCTCAGCGGGCTTTCTCTGCTGGTGACCGGCGAGGATTTCAACCTCACCGGCGACCGCATCAGCACGCTGTACGGCATTCCCGAAGGCTGCATCAAGGTGCTGGGTGCGGCCGAAAGCGAGCAGCTGACGGCCTGCACCGCCTATTGCAGCCGCGCCGAGGGTGTTATGGCGCATACGGCATCGTTCAAAGGCTTTATCGAGGGCATCCGCATTGCGGCCAATGCCGCCGGTGCGGAAAAGGCTGCCGGGCTGATCCAGACCATTTCCGTGGCGCTGGGCGCGCTGTTGGTGCTGGTGCTGTCCGTGACGGGCGGCGTTGCCGCCCTCAACGCTCCGGCCATCCTGCTGTACCAGCTGGCGTGGCTGCTGCTGACGCTGCTGCTTCCCTTTGCCAAGCAGTACTGACCTGAGTTCCTTTATCAACACAAAAACGCTCTGCACGGCGGCCTTCGGGCTGCCGGGGCAGGGCGTTTTTGCGTCTGTCCGTGCAGCATGGCCGTGCAGAGCAAAGCACTGCACAGCAGCACGACTGTGCGGCGGCGCAGAGCGCCTGTGTGCAGAGCAGCCGGGCCAGGGCTATGAGCGGGCCGCCCGGCCAGGGCAGGCATCCCCGCGAAAAGCGTCCGCTTCCGGCTTTCCGCTTTGCCGCGAAAGTACGCCGCCGGTGACGGCCTGTCTGTCTTGCGGCGGCTGCCGGGCACGGAGAAAGGGGGGGAGAGGCGCTCTGCGGCTTTTCGGCCGCGTATCGATGACTGCCGGATGGCGTTTATGTGCGCCGTTCCCCAAAGCTCTGCGGCATTTTTAGCATTTTGTACAAAGCGGCGGGCGGATATTTTACATGGGCGCAGTCTTTTTTTACTAAAAAGTACTTTCAAATTTGATTCCGATGTGGTAATATTTTTTGTATAAGATGCCCGATAGCTTGGCTGGGGGCAGCGACCATAAGGAGGATACCCACAATGAGTTATACCCAAGATCAGATCCGCAACATTGTACTGGCAGGCCACAGTGGGTCCGGAAAGACCACCCTGGCCGAGGCACTGCTGTTCTGCACCGGCGGCTCGGAACGTCTGGGCCGTGTTGAGGAAGGAAATACCGTCAGCGATTATGACCCCGAGGAGATCAGACGCCGCGCTTCGATGTCGTCCGCGCTGATCCCGGTTGATTATACCGACGTCCGGCTGAATTTTATTGACGTGCCGGGCCTGTTTGATTTCGAGCTGGGCCTGTACGAGGCCATGCCCGCCGTCGAATCCGCCCTGATCTGCATTTCGGCCCGCGACGGCCTGCAGGTGGGCGCGGAAAAGGCATACCGGCTGGCTGAAAAATACGGCCGCTCACGGATGTTCTATGTTTCCAAGGTGGATGTGGAGCACGCCGATTTTTACAAGGTGTTTGAAGAGCTGAAAAGCAAATACGGCCCCAGCGTCTGCCCGGTCGTCGTGCCGGTCGATCAGGCGGGCGGCCTGATCTATGTCGATCTCATCGACCAGAAGGCCTACAGCTACGCGGCGGACGGTACCCCGCGCGAGGTGCCGGTGCCCAGCATCGGCCACCGCCTGGAGGGCCTGATCGCCGCCATGAGCGAGGCCGTTGCCGAAACCGACGACGAGCTGATGGAAAAATATTTTTCCGGCGAGCCGTTCACCCGGGAAGAGCTGATCCACGGCGTGCGGCTGGGCGTCAAAAACGGCACCATCACGCCGGTGGTGTGCGGCAATGCCACAAAGCTGGCCGCCGTTGACCTCACGCTGGAAATGTGCTGCCGTCTGCTGCCGTCCGCCGACCGTGCGGCCGGTGTCATGGCGCTGGATGCCAACGACGAGCCCGTCGAGGTCGCCTGCGACCCCAACGCCCCCATCTTCGGCTATGTGTTCAAAACGGTGGCCGATCCGTTCGTCGGCCGTCTGTCCTATATCAAAATGGTCTCCGGCGTGCTGAAAAGCGATTCGGCCGTGGTCAACGCCCGCACGGGCGAGCCAGAGCGCCTGGGCAAGCTGCTGGTGCTGAAAGGGAAAAAGCAGCTGGATACCGGCGAGATCATCGCCGGTGACATTGGCGCGGTGACCAAGCTGCCGACCGCCCGCACCGGTGACTGCCTGTGCGCCCCCGGCCGCGTGCTGCATATGGAGCCGCCGACCTTCCCGGTTCCCACCCTGCGTATGGCGCTGCGTCTGCGCCAGAAGGGCGATGAAAGCAAGATCAGCGGCGCGCTGCAGCGCCTGATGGAGGAGGACTGCACCCTCGGCTATACCATCAACACTGAGACGGCGCAGCAGATCATCAGCGGTCTGGGCGAGCAGCATCTGGAAAGCGCCGTCGCCCGGCTGAAGAATAAGTTCGGTGTGGAGGTCGAGCTGGAAAAGCCCCGCATCGCCTACCGTGAGAGCATCCGCAAAAAGGTGCGCACGCAGGGCCGCCACAAAAAGCAGACCGGCGGCCACGGCCAGTTCGGCGACGTGTGGATCGCTTTTGAGCCTACCGATTCGGAGGGCCTGGTGTTCGAGACGGCCGTGGTTGGCGGCTCGGTGCCGAAAAACTTCTTCCCGGCGGTGGAAAAGGGCCTGCAGGAGGCTGTGCAGCACGGCGTGCTGGCCGGTTATCCCGTGGTCGGCCTGAAAGCCACGCTGGACGATGGCTCGTATCATCCGGTCGACTCTTCCGAAATGGCGTTCAAAATGGCGGCCCGCCTGGCCTATAAGGCCGGCCTGGCGCAGGCCAGCCCCATTCTGCTGGAGCCTGTGGGTACGCTGCGCGCCTATGTGCCGGAAGCAAACACCGGCGATATTATGGGCGAGGTGACCAAGCGCCGCGGCCGCGTGCTGGGTATGCATGCCGCCGAGGATGAGCTGCAGCTGGTGGAAGCGGAGGTACCGCAGTCGGAAATGAACGACTTTACCACCTTTATGCGGCAGCTGACGCAGGGGCGCGGCTGGTTCACGTTCGAGTTTACCCGTTACGAGCCGCTGCCTGCCCAGCTGGAGGCAAAGGTCATCGAAGAGGGCAAAAAGATCTTCGGCACGCAGTCGGACGACGAATAAAGCCTGCTTACAAAAGAAAACGCGTGCCCGGCCGGGCCTGCTGCCCGGCGGGCCGCCCAAGCGAAAAGGCGCACCATGGCGAACATGGCGCGCCTTTTCTGCGCACCGGGCCGGCAAAAGCCAAAAAGGCGGTTTTTACGGGCTTTTTGCGGCGGCCAAACCGAAAAAAGTGCCCGCTTTGCCCGGCCAACGCCTTGACAGCAGCATACCGCTTTGCTATAATATCAGTTGATATTTTCCTTTATGGCAGGGCGTTCGGCACACAGCGCGGCTGTGCGGCGGGGCCTGTTTTATTTGTTGTCATGCACCCCTGCAGCCTGTAGGAGAGGGCGCTGCTTTGGGCAAAACGGCCCGGGCAAAATTCGGGCGGGCAAAGGCCCGTCCAGCAGAAGGAGAGCGAAAACAATGGCAAAAGAGTACGTTGTGACAAACGATGGCCTGGCTGCTTTGAAAAAAGAGCTGGAGGAACTGAAAACCGTCCGCCGCAAAGAGGTGGCTGAGAAGATCAAGGAAGCGCGTTCGTTCGGCGACCTGTCGGAAAACAGCGAGTACGACGAAGCGAAAAACGAGCAGGGCATTGTGGAAAGCCGCATTGCCGAGTTGGAAGGCATTATGAAGATTGTGCGCGTCGTGGAGGATGACGAGACCCCCGGCGACGTGGTGGGCATTGGCAGTCATGTCACCGTGGTGGACGGCGACGGCGACACCGATACCTATGAAATTGTCAGCTCGTCCGAAACCGACCCCAGCGTGGGGAAGATCAGTGACGAGAGCCCCATTGGCGCAGCCCTGCTGGGCCAGCGTGCGGGTGCGGTGCTGGAGGTGCCGCTGCCGAACGGCCGTGCCATGCAGGTGACGGTGCTGGAGGTCGTGCGAAAATAACCGGTTGCATCAGACGGGCGGGCGGCGTTTGGGCTGTTCGCCCGTTTTTTCTCGCAGCGGCTGGCAGCCGTGCGGAAAACAATACGACGCCGACGGGTTGGCAGTGCCTTGCCAGACTGGCCCGCGGTGCATGCCCTGCGTTGCTGCGGCGGCGCGGCAGCCGGAACGTATTTTGCGGTCGGCAGGGTGGTTCCCCTTGACGGGGGGGCGCTTTTTGGGTACAATAAAAACAGAGAACATCGGAAAAACAGCATGGAAAGCACCGGCCGGGCCTGCCGGCGGTGAACGGAGGAAAGAACATGGCACAGGAAAACCGCCAGCCGGCGCAGCAGCCGGAGGTGAGCATCAACGAGCTGATGCGGGTACGCCGGGAAAAGCTGGCTGAGCTGCAGTCGTCGGGCAATGACCCGTTTGTGCAGACAAGCTATCCCGTAAAGGATCATGCCGCCGAGGTCAAGGCATCCTTTGTCGATAAGGCCGAGGGCGATGAAACGCCCGGCCGCATGGTCAGCATGGCGGGTCGTATTATGACCAAGCGAGGCATGGGCAAGGCGGGCTTCTGCGATCTGCAGGATGGCACCGGCCGCATTCAGCTGTATGTCCGCAAGGATCTGCTGGGCGACGAAAGCTATGCCGCTTTCCGCAAGTTTGATATCGGCGATATCGTTGGCCTTACAGGCGAGGTGTTCCGCACTCACGCCGGTGAAATTTCCATCAAGGTGCACACCATTACGCTGCTCAGCAAAAGCCTGCTGCCGCTGCCGGACAAGTGGAGCGGCCTGAAAGATGTGGACACCCGCTACCGCCAGCGCTATCTGGATCTCATCGTCAACCCGGAGGTCAAGGATACTTTTGTCAAGCGCAGCCGCATCCTCAGCGAAATTCGCGCGTATCTGGATGAAAAGGGCTTCCTGGAGGTAGATACCCCCATTCTGGTTCCGCTGGAGATCGGCGCCTCGGCACGCCCCTTTGTCACGCACCACAATACGCTGGATATGGATATGTATCTGCGCATTGAGACCGAGCTTTACCTCAAGCGGCTGATCGTCGGCGGAATGGATCGCGTTTATGAGGTGGGGCGCATCTTCCGCAACGAGGGCATGGATCCCCGTCACAACCCCGAGTTTACCACGGTGGAGCTGTATCAGGCCTATACCGATTACAAGGGCATGATGGATCTGGTGGAGGAGCTGTATATCCGTCTGGCCGACCGCATCTGCGGCAGCACCGTTATTCCCTATCAGGGCAAGCAGATCGATCTGGGCCATTGGGAGCGTCTGACCATGGTCGAGGCCGTCAAGAAGTATGCCGGGGTCGATTATGCCGACTGGGCCACGGACGCCGATGCCCGCGCTGCGGCGGCCGCAAAAAATGTAGAGGTGCCCGCCGACGCCACCAAGGGTATCGTGCTGGCCGAGCTGTTTGATGCTTATGTCGAGGAACAGCTGATCCAGCCCACCTTCATTTATGATTACCCGGTGGAAAACAGCCCGCTGGCCAAGCGCAAGCCCAACGACCCCGCCTTTACTGAGCGCTTTGAATACTTCATCAATGCGACCGAGTTCGGCAATGCATTCAGCGAGCTGAACGACCCCATCGACCAGAAGGAGCGCTTTGAGCGTCAGGTGGCCGCCAAGCGTGCGGAGGAGCCGAACACCCGCGCCGAGGTGGATTACGACTATGTGACGGCGCTGGAATACGGCCT
>CAKTAM010000086.1 GCA_934527255.1 uncultured Oscillospiraceae bacterium
ACATTACAGCGTACCGGAGAAAGCGGAACGTTCGCCTTGCCTAAGCGTGCCCGCCAGAGCTGCCGCCGATGCCGTTTTGGCCCGGAAAGCAAAAAAAGAACCTGCGGCATTCTGGATGCCACAGGTTCCTGGTGCGATGGGAGGGACTCGAACCCCCGACCTACTGGTTCGTAGCCAGTCACTCTATCCAGCTGAGCTACCAACGCACGGTGCATGAATTATAATACCACAGTGCCCCGGGTTTGTCAACAACTTTTTTCAAAATTTTTGAAAGGCTTTTTGCCGACCGGGGCGGCCAAGCCGCAGGGGCCCGTGGGCAGGGGCTTCGGCCGTCGGGCGGCGGCCATCCGGTGGGGCTCTATTCTTTCTCCGGGCAGGAAAGCGCGTGCTCGTCCAGATATTGCAGTACCCGCCGCAGAAGATGCTTATCCGCGGGGTAGGTCAGGCGGCTCATGGCCTCCTCGGCGTCAAAAAAGCGTGCCTCTTCAATTTCGCCGGGCTGCGGCGTGGCGCTGCAGCCGCAGGCGCGCGCGGCAAAATAAACCACCTTTTTCATGGTGCCCTTCACGGGGGAATAATTGGTGACAAACCGGAACTCCGGCAAAAGAATGACCCGCACGCCGGTTTCCTCCAGCACCTCCCGCAGGGCGGTCTGCGGTTCGCTTTCGCCGACCTCCACATGCCCCTTGGGAAATGCCCAACGGCCGCCCGCAATATGGCGCACCATCAATACGCGGCGGCGGTGGCCTTCCTCCCAGATGCACACCGCGCCGCAGCTTTTTTCAAATTTCATTGTTTTCTGTCTTTCTCAGTTGTTCCAAACACCCGCCCGCCGCAGGCGGCCGGGGAAGGGTCTCTGCTGCCGTTCGCAGCCCTGCGGGCCGACGGCCTCCCTGTTTTCTCTCCTATTATACTAAATCGGAAAAGATTTATAAAGGGCTAAAAGATAAATTTGTCTTTTTTTCCTGCATTTGCTATAATGCTGATAGCAACCCCAATGAAACGGAGGAACCGAATACCGTGGAAACAAGAAGTATGATCATTTTTTTGCTGGTGGCGCTGGTGCTGATTTTGGTGGCAGTGTGGTATGCGGAACGCGAACCAAAGGGCCCGCGACGCGCCCGCGACAATAAAAATACGGATGCCGCCGTCCGCGTGCTGAAGCAATACGCAGCCCGCAACGGCTTTCGTGTGCTGGGGCCGGTGACCTTTACCCGCAACGGCCGCACAGCGCATCTGGACGGCGTGCTGTTGGGCTGGTTTGGCGTGCTGGGCGTCAAGGCGATTGGCTATAACGGGCAGGTATACGGCAACCCGCGCGAGGCGCAGTGGCTTTGGGCCTGTGCCGACCGCCGCGAAAGTTTTCCCAACCCGGCGGAGGAATGCGCGTTGGCTGCGCGCCTGATGCGGGAGGCGCTGATGAAGGCGGGTATCCGCACGCCGGAGACCGAGGCAGTGTATGTTTTTACCGACCCGAAGGTCGAGCTGGCCATACCGGCAAATGCCAATGCCATGAAAACGGCCGATCTGCGCGCTTACCTGCGCCGGGAGAAATTCCGGGCGGATAAGGGCTATGAGGTCGACCAGCTGTACGAGGCCCTGCTGCCGTTTGCCGACCGATAATGCTTGCCATGATCGGCAAAAGAGCGCGGTAAGGTATCTGTTTGTTGTCAGGAGAAGGGCATCGGCGGCCGTGCGGCGCTTTTCTCTTGAAAAATTTGCAGTGGGATGCTTGAAAAATTTCGGCACTGCAAATTTGGATAACGCAAAAGCGATTGCTGTGGAAAGCTTTTGCTTTGCGGGCTTCTACTTTGTAAGAGAAAAAACGGCCGGAAAAAGGATGGCCCGGCCCCATGCAGGCCCGACCGTGCAACGGTTTGGCAGACAGGCCGGGAGAAAGGAAAAGGAAAAATGAGCGAGTTTGTATTGGCCCGGGGCGGCCGTGTGTGCCGCATTTGTCTTGCACCGCAGGCGCCGCAAACGGTTGCCACGGCGGCGGGTGAGCTGGCCCGCTGCCTGAAAGCGCAGTGCGGCACCGCACCGGAGATGTACTGCGGCACGCCGCAGGCGGGTGAGCTTTGCCTTGGCGCACGCAGCGGCGACTGCGAAAAGGAAGAGCTGCGCCTTTGTGTGGAGGAGGGCATTCTGTGGCTGGACGGCGGCGAACGTGGGCTGATCTACGCGGCGTACGAGCTGCTGGAGCGGCTGGGCTGCCGCTTCTTTACGGCGGACTGCGAGTATCTGCCCCCGGCGGAGGAGCTGACCCTGCCGGAGGATACCCATGTGGTGCAAAAACCGCTGTTTGAGTACCGCAGCGCTTACTGGTACGGTGTGGATGCGGCCTTTGCGCCAAAGCTGCGGCTGAATGCCGTCAAGGACGACCCCATTTCGGAGGAATGGGGCGGCGATGTGCACTACAACGGGTTTGTGCATACGCTGGGCGATTTGGCGGAAATGGAAAAGGTGGACGGCGACTATCTGGATCGCCAGCCCTGCCTGACCAGCGAAAAAACCTTTGAGACCGTGGTCAAAAACCTGCGCGGTCGTCTGCGGGAGGATCCTTCGGCGACCATTGCCTCGGTATCGCAGAACGACAGCCACGAGTACGGCCGCGGCTGCGGCTGCAGCGCCTGCCGGGCGCTGGATGAGGCGGAGGGTACGCCGATGGGCTCGCTGCTGACGTTTGTCAACCGCGTGGCGGATACCCTGAAGCCGGAATACCCCGCGCTTGCCATTGATACGCTGGCCTATCGCTACACCCGCAAGGCCCCGGCGGTGCTGTGTGCCCGCGACAATGTGATTGTGCGCCTGTGCAGCATCGAGTGCTGCTTCTCGCACCCCATTGCCGAATGCGACACCGCCATTTACGCTGTGGAGGACGAGGGCTTTGCCGCGACCCTGCGCAGCTGGGCCAAGCACTGCGGCCGCATTTATATCTGGGATTACACCACCAACTTCCGCAACTATCACGTCAGCTACCCCAACTTTGGCGTGCTGCGCCAGAACCTGCGCTTTTTTGCCGAAAACCATGTGCGCGGCGTGTTTGAGCAGGGCGACCGGCAGACGGTCAACGGCGAGTTTGGCCTGCTGCGCGCCTATCTGCTGGGCAAGCTGCTGTGGGATCCTTACATGAGCGAGGAGACCTACCTGCGGCATATGGACGAATTTCTGACCGGCTATTACGGGGCGGGCGGCCCGGCGCTGCGCCGCTTTATCGACCGGCTGCAGGCTGCCGCCGCCCGGGTGCACTTCGGCATTTATTTTGAAGACCCCACAACGCTGTTTACCGACCCCGGGCGGGAGACGATCGACCTTGCGGGCGCGGAGGCCTTTCTGCAAAAGGGCAGGGAGGATTTTGCGCAGGCACGCGCCGTGGCAACGCCGGTGCAGCGCACGCGGCTGGAACGGGCCGAGCTGCAGCTGGATGTGTACGAGTGGTATCTGCGCCGCGCGCAGATGGAGGCCCTGCCGGAGGAGGCCGACGACGCCAGAGCGGCAGCCCGCACGGCCGTGCAGGCCGCCGGTGAGGTGCTGTATGCCCATGCGCTGGCGCATGGCATTACCTACATGCACGAAAGCTTTGCCAGCGGCGATTACCGCTTTGATAACGGCGGCATTGATTTTCTGCAGCAGCCCGCTTTCTGGGGCAAATAATTCCAAAACGCCGCCCAAGCGGGCGCGGGGCGCGCAGGATGCTTTTTGCCCGGCTGTCGTCTGATTGCAGAAAAGCGAGACGATCGGCCGGGCATCCGCCGGGGCTGCTGCCGCTGCCTGCGCCCGGTGCATGGCTCTTTGGCGGGCTTTTCGGCCATCCTTCAAGTCGGCTGCCTGCCGTTGACAGAATAGAACAAAAAGCCTCCGTATGCCGGTGAAAGCATACGGAGGCTTTGCTGTATGTGTGGGCGGTGTATCCGTCGGCGGGCGGCAAATGTGCGGTTCCGTCATTGGCGCGGCACGCCGTATGGCGGCCGGTCGTCTGTCAGGCTTGCCGAGGCGGATGCCCGAAAAACGGCGCAGGGGCCGTTTCGCGCGGGGAGCGGCCGACACAGCCGGTTTTGGCGGGGTGCAGCTGCCCGCTTCAAAGCGGGTGTGTTCAGTTCAGCAGTGCCAGAATGGCCTCCTTGGGGCGTGCGCCTACCGCCTGGTTGGCAACCTGTCCGTCCCGCATGACGATCAGCGTAGGAATGCTCATGATGCCAAAGCGGCGCGCCAGCTCGGGCTGCTCGTCCACATTGACCTTGCCCACCTTGATGGCGTCGTTCTCTTCGGCAATTTCATCCACAATGGGCGAGACCATGCGGCAGGGGCCGCACCAGGTGGCCCAGAAATCCAGAAGAACGGGGCGGTCGGCGTGCAGGACCTCCTGCTCAAAGTTTTCGTTGGTAATGGTCACAACAGACATGAGAAAAACCTCCTTTAAAATGAAAAAAAGAGTGTACGGTTAAGGTGCCCCGCAGGCGCGGCCGTCATACCCCATGCAAAACGCTGCCGACCGTATGCCGACGGCGGCTGCCGCATACAATGCGGCAAAGGGGGGTGGTACGGTTGCGCCCACGGGATGGTTGGCTGGCCGGGCTGGCAGCGCTGCCCTTTGGGGCGGCGGCCGCCTGTCTGCAGCTGCACGGGCTGCTGCTGCCGGAGGTGCGCCTGCACGGCATGGTGTTCTGGCTGTGCGCGGCACTGCTGCTGTGGCTGCTGGGGGCGGCGTGTCCGCAGCCCCGCCCGGCCGATGAGCCGTTGGAGGGCTGGCGTGCAGAAACGGCCCGCCGCGCGCCGCCCTGCACTAGGCCCGCCGCCGACCCGTTGTGCGGCCTGGGACCCTGCCTGCTGGCGGGGTGTGCGCTGGCCCAGTTGGGGGCGCTGGGCGGCCTGTGCCTGCGGCTGCCGCCCGCTGCGGCCGCCTGCTGGACGGGGCTGACCTGCGCGGCCCTGTGCTGGCTGCTGCTGTGTCTGCTGGCGCTGCTGTGCCTGCGGCGCGATGCGCTGCCGCAGCGCTGACGGCGATCGCTCAGCGGGCGCTGCGGCCGTCCTGCATCTTCTGGGCGGCCATCAGGATGCCCGCGCGGGAGGCGGCAAAGTTCAGCCCGCCCTGCATATAGGCGGTAAAGGGGGCGCGCAGCGGCCCGTCGCACGACAGCTCGATGCTGCTGCCCAGTGTGAACGCGCCGGCTGCCATGACCACCTCATCCTCATAGCCGGGCATCTGCCAGGGCTCCGGCGTGACATAGCTGTCCACCGGGCTTCCGGCCTGAATACCGGCGCACAGGGCCACCAGAGCCTGTGCGCTGCGGCATTCGATGCTGGTAACAATGTCGTTGTGCGGGGCGGTGTACTCCGGCGTGGTGCGGTAGCCCAGCTGCGCAAACAGGCATTGGGCATAGACGGCGGTCTTCAGCGCTTCGGCGGTGACGCCCGGCGCATAGTACAGCCCCAGGTACATCTGGCGCAGCACATCCTGCGTGCAGCCAAGCTCCCGGCCGGTGCCGGGGGCCGTCAGCCGCTGGGCGCACAGCTCGACAAGGTCGTGCTTTCCGGCAATATAGCCGCCCGTGGGGGCAATGCCGCCGCCCGGGTTTTTGATCAGCGAGCCGATCATCAGGTCGGCGCCGACCTGCGTCGGCTCCTGCTTTTGGGTAAACTCGCCGTAGCAGTTATCGACCACAATGCGGATCTTTGGGTCGGCCCGGCGGGCGGCGGCCGCAATGGCGGCGATCTGCTCCAGCGTCAGGGCGGGGCGGTCGGCATAGCCGCGGCTGCGCTGCACATAGCAAATTTTTTTGCGCGGGGCCTCGCCGCGCGCCCCGGCGGCAATGGCGGCTTCGATGGCGGGCAGATCGGGCGCGCCGTCAGCCGTCAGGTCTACCTGCTCGTACCGCACGCCGAAATCCATCAGGCTGCCGCAGCCCTTTTCCCCCGTCAGGCCAATGACGCTGCACAGGGTGTCATAGGGGCGGCCGGTGACGCACAGCATGGTGTCGCCGGTGCGCAGCACGCCGAACAGCGCCACCGTCAGTGCATGGGTGCCGCTGAGAAAATGCGGGCGAAACAGCGCATCCTCGCTGCCCGTCAGCCGGGCGAACACCTCGCCCAGCTTTTCGCGGCCGACATCGTCATAGCCGTAGCCGGTGGTGCCCGTCAGGTGGGTGGCGGAGACCCTGCAGTCGGTAAAAGCCTTCAGCATTTTCAGCTGGTTATAGTCGCGGATATCCTCAATGGCGGCAAACTGCGGGCGGCAGGCTGCCAGCACGCGGGCATCCAGCGCCATCAGCTCGTCCGATACGGGAAAGAAATCACGGATCATGAAAAACTCCTTTGCGGTTTGAAAGCGGTTGGAAAGGTTCGGCGGCCCCTCAAAGCTCGCGCCGCCAGAGAACGCCTCCGGCGCGGTAGTCCAGCGGGGTGTAATACCCGGTCATGGCCGGGCTGCAGTAAACGTACAGGCGGCTGTGTACCGGGGCGGCCGCTGCCGCCGCCGCAAGCAGCGCCCGGCCAAGCCCGGCCCCCCGGCACTGCGGACGCACCGTGACATCCGAAAGATAAACGGCCTGTCCGGCTGCGGCGGGGCCGCCGGACGGCTGCTCTGCCGACGGCCGCTTTTTGGGCACAAGGCCGCCCAGCACACGGCGAAGAAGGGCGGCGGGCGCACTGTTCGGCGCGGGGGCAAAGGGCAGGGCGACCGGGCCGCTGCCCACCAAACAGGCGGCCGGGGCGGCGTCCGGCCCCAGGCGCAGTACCGCCGCCAGCCCCCGGTTGCGGCGCGTGCACAGATCGGCGTAAAAATCGCCGCAGGCGCTTTGCGGCAGCCCATCACAGATAAGAGCCGCCGCCGCGGCATAGCTTTGCTGCAGGGCGGCGCCTGTGTCCGTATCTGCGGGCTGCAGGCGGGCAAACGGCCCGCAGGCGTCAGCCGGAGGCTGCGGGTCGCCCGGCGCGGCAGGGGCGCTCATCCATACCAGCTGTCGGGCGCTGCCGGGCAAAAAACGGCACCGGTCGGCCGTATACAGGGTGCGGATGCCCGCAAAGGGCAAAAAGGCGGCCAGCTCGCGGCGCTGGGCGGCGGCAGGCCGCCCCAGCAGAACGCCCGTTTGGCCGTGCACGGCCAGTACAAGCCCGTCGCCGCAGTCATACACAGCCAGCTGGCCGGGCATGCCGCCGAAGGCCTGCCGCCACAAAGCGGCCAGCAGGCCGGGGTGCGGCACGGCGGCACAGCGGGCCTCCAGCAGGGCAGGCGCGTTTTCGGCCGGGCGGATCACAGCGCCCGCACCAGCTCTTTATAGTGCCGCCCGCGCACCTCAAAATTGGGGTAGGCGTCAAAGCTGGCCGAGGCGGGCGAAAGCGTGACAATATCGCCCGGCACGGTGTTCTGAAACGCCAGCTGTACGGCTTCTTCCATATTGGCGGCGTGCAGAATGACCAGCCCGCTGTCGGCAAATTCCGGCAGGGTGCGCACCTCGCGCTCAATGATGGGGCCGGTGGGCCCCATCAGGATCAGCAGCCGCACATGGGCCAGAATTTCCGGCGCAAGCGGCGCATAGCTGATCTTTTTGTCATAGCCGCCCGCCAGCAGCACCAGCTTCTGCGAAAAGCTGTGCAGCCCGGCAATGGTGCGGGTAGGGCTGCTGGCAATGCTGTCGTTGTACCATTTGACGCCGTTCAGGGTGCGCACCGGTTCGATGCGGTGCTCGACCCCGGTAAAGGAGGAGGCGACCTGCCGCATGGTCGGTACATCCACCGCGCCATCTACGGCGGCCATGGCGGCCAGCACGTTTTCAATGTTGTGCGCGCCGGGCAGCAGCAGCTCGGCGGCGGGCAGTACCCGGG
>CAKTAM010000087.1 GCA_934527255.1 uncultured Oscillospiraceae bacterium
CCATGACGCTCATCACGTCGTCGACCGTGACAATACCGACCAGCCGCTTTTCCGCATCGACGACCGGCAGGGACAGAAAGCCGTATTTGGAAAAGGTCTGTGCCACATCCTCCTGGTCGGTGGAGGTGGAGCAATAAATAACGGTCCCATCCATAATATCGGCCACGGTGCGGCTCTCCGGGGCCAGCAGCAGGGCCTTGACGGTGACGACGCCCAGCAGGTGTCTGGCCTCGTCAATAACATAGCAGGTATAAATGGTTTCGCTGTCCTCGCCGTGCTGACGAATGTAATTGAACGCTTCCTTGACCGTCATGGTGGGCCGCAGGTTGGTAAACTCGGCCGTCATGATGCTGCCGGCCGAATTTTCCGGATATTTCAGAAACTGATTGATCAGGCTGCGCGTGTCGGGCTGCGCGTTTTTCAGCACGCGCCGCACCACACTGGCGGGCAGCTCCTCCAGCATATCCACCGCGTCGTCAATGGCCAGATCCTCCACAATGGCGGAAAGCTCGTTATCGGTGATGGTCTCGATAATGTATTTCTGGCTGTCGCCGTCCAGATTGGCGAAAATGTCGGCCGCCAGCTCCTTGGGCAGCATACGAAAGACCAGTACGGCCTTTTCGGGGGTCAGCTCCTCCAGAAAGTAGGCAATATCCACCTCCGGCCATTCGGCAAGAATGTCTCGCACGGCACGGTATTTTTTTTCGTCCACCATCTGGGAAAGCTCTTCAAAGCGCTCTTCAAAATCAGGCAGAGCGCGCTCGGTCTCCAATGCTTCAGAATCCATGGGTGCTACCTCCTTTTGTTTTTTGGCCCGTTGTGTCGGTTTTCGGGCACAAGAAAACCGCGCCCGCTCTTTGTTGCAAAGAGCATGGCGCGGTGACCGTCAAAAGGATGCACAGCAGAACACACCGCGGCCTTTTACAAGCCCGCGGCGCAGACAAACCGCCCCAAAGCGTGCTGCGCCCGGGGAAAAACTGTCCGACCTGTGCATAAATGAGGGTCACCGGCATTGCCGATACTTCGGCCAACCATATCCAACAGTCTTCCCCCTTTGTGTGAAAATTTTCCTGCCGCTATTGCGGCAAACCGTTATTGCGGCAAACCGTCATTGCGGCAGCAAAGCAGAGCGCCCGTCGGCGCCGCCGACGGAAAAGCGCAGGGCCGCCCTGCAGGGCAGCGTGCTTTTATCCCTAGTATAGCATTGACGCAGCGAAAAACGCAACCCCAAATTGTGCTTTTTTCCAAAAAAGAAGCGGCCGCACGGCCGCATACGGTCTGCTGGGGGGGCATGCCTGTTTCGAATAAGAAGAAAAAATAGTTTGCAAAGGCTAACTTCTGGCAAAAAGCGCCGCAATATGTTATACTGATTTTAGAAAAAGAAAACCGGAACGGCGCGCAGCTGCTTTGGCAGGCTGCGGCCGATTTTTTCAAAGGGCGGTGCGGCAATGACTTCTCTTCTTCTGCGATGGTTTCTTCCCCATGCAAACGATACACGAGACCCGGCAGTGCGCGGCCGTTACGGCAAGCTGGCAGGGCTGGTGGGCATTGTGTGCAACCTGCTGCTGTTTGCCGGCAAGCTGACGGTGGGGCTGCTCAGCGGCAGCGTCGCCATTACGGCCGATGCCGTCAACAACCTTTCGGATGCTTCTTCCTCCATTGTGACGCTGCTGGGCTTCCGCCTCAGCGAAAAACCGGCCGATGCGGTGCACCCGTTCGGCCATGCCCGTATGGAATACCTTTCCGGCATGGCGGTCGCGGTGCTGATCCTGCTCATTGGGCTGGAGCTGGCCAAAAGCAGCGTGCAGAAAATTCTGCATCCGCAGCCGGTGGCGTGCAGTGCTCTGTTAGTGGCTGTACTGCTGGTGAGTATTCTGGTCAAGCTGTGGATGGCGTCGTTCAACCGGGCCATTGGCAGGCGCATTGCCTCGGCGGCGCTGGAGGCGGCCGCCGCAGACAGCCGCAACGATGTCATTGCCACGCTGGCGGTGCTGCTGGCCAGTGTGCTGGGGCCGCTGCTTTCGGTCGATCTGGATGGCTGGATGGGTCTGGCGGTGGCGCTGTTCATTTTGTACAGCGGCATTGGCATTCTGAAAAACATGGTCGATCTGCTGCTGGGCGAAGCGCCTGACCCCGAGCTGACCCGTACCATTGCACACCGGCTGCTTGCGCATGAGCAGGTGCTGGGAGTGCATGACCTGATGGTGCACGACTATGGCCCCGGCCGCCGGTTTGCCAGCGTGCACGTTGAAATGGACAGCCGCCTGGATGTGCTGAAAGCGCATGATATCATAGACGGCATCGAACGCGAGTTTGCACAGGAGGGACATTTACAGCTGGTGATCCATTATGACCCTGTGGTCGTGGGAGACCCTGTTATAGAGGAGACCCGCCGCTGGGTCGAGCAGCTGGTGCAGGGCATTGATGCCGCGCTGCAGATCCATGATTTCCGCATGGTACGAGGAGCCAGCCATACCAATCTGATCTTTGACGTGGTACGGCCGCAGGGCTTTGCCCTTTCCGACGAGGCGCTTCGCCGCCGCATCTGCGAGGCGGTGCGGGCCGCAAGGCCGGATCATTATGCAGTGGTACAGGTGGACGACAATTACCTGTCGCTGGGGGAATAAGCACCCTTATCCGGCAGTCATTCCTGCTTGACAGTACCGGGCTTTGTATCGGGACGTTTGCTTTTCCGGGCGTTCTTTCTGTTTGTATTGTGTCTGCCATGCAAAAAAGCCTCCTGCCGCCATGGACGCTGTGCGCCCGGCGGCCGCTGCAGCCGAAACTTTTGCCGCTTTCCCAAAGCGGCAGTTGCATCCCACCGCAGAATCTGCTATACTAATTGAGAATCAATCGCAAAAACGGAGGATGCTTTCTTTATGATCCAACGCAATACGGTACAGCGGCGGCAGGTGCTGGAGGCCGTTCGGCGGCTGCACGATCACCCAACGGCGGAGGAGGTGTATACCTACCTCAGCGAGCAGGGGGCGGGCCTGGGGCGTGCAACGGTGTACCGCAATCTGAACGTTTTGTGCGGGCAGGGGCTTTTGCGGCATATCGAGCTGCCGGATGCGCCCGACCGTTTTGACGATACCCTGACCGAGCATTACCACCTGAGCTGCCGGGTCTGCGGCTGCTTTCAGGATGTGACGCTGCCGGGTGCTGCGCGGCTGGATCGTGCCGTGGCGCGGCAGACGGGGTTTGCCGATGTCACGCATGATATTGTGTTTTCAGGGGTGTGCAGCGCCTGCAGGCAAGCCGCCGCGCCGCAGTAAGAAAAGCTGCAGGGGGACGGGCTGGCCGCGCCGCGCAGCGGGCGCATAGGGCGGGACGTTTTTGGCGGATGTGTACGGCAGCGGTTTTCCGGTGTGCGCCTGCCCCCAAAAGCAAATCATGAAAAATTTGTGAATATCGACAAATTGAGGCAGGAAAATAACGCAATCTTTGGCGCGGCGGGGGCTTGCGAAAAACGCAAAACACCGATATAATTAAAAGCGTTCCCTTTTGGAAACAGCATCCAATATAATGCAGCGGATAGGGCGCTGCAGTTTCTACCGGACCGCCGTAAATCGTCCTGGCTATTGGAAAAGACAAATGCCGCAACAATGAGAAGATCCTCTGCTGTTGGGCATTTTTGTATTTTCCGGGCTTTCCAAAGCAGAAAGCGCTGCGGTGCAAGCCGCGGCAGGTAAGATGGACAAGGGCGGTCGGCCAGGCAGGCGGGCTGCTTTTTTCTTTGGTGAAACGGGGCATTCGGCCCTGTGCACATACGACAATGATGTTTCATTGGGAGGAAATTATGGAGAAATACTTCAAGCTGAAAGAGCATGGCACGACCGTAAGGACAGAGTTCTTTGCCGGTCTGACCACGTTTATGGCCATGGCTTACATTCTGATGGTCAACGCCGGAATGTTTGCGGATCTGGGCGTGGTTTCTTACGGCGCCATCTACATTGCCACCGCCCTGTCGGCCGTTGTCGGCACGCTGCTGATCGGCCTGCTGTCCAACCTGCCGCTGGCACAGGCTTCCGGCATGGGCCTGAACGCGTTCTTTGTTTATACCGTCTGCTTTGGTCTGGGCCTTACTTACGCCAATGCGCTGGTGCTGGTGCTGTTTGACGGCCTGCTGTTCATCGTTCTGACGGTCACCGGCCTGCGCAAGCTGATCTTCGACGCCATTCCCAAGGCGGTCAAGACGGCCATTCCTGCCGGCATCGGCCTGTTCATCGCATTCCTGGGCCTGCAGAACGCCGGCCTGATCGTGAACAACGACTCTACGCTGGTTTCTCTGAAATCCTTCAACATGGTCAGCGGCGCCAATACCTGGGCAGATATCATGCCCGCTCTGATCACCGTGCTGGCGGTCATCGCCATTGCGGTGCTGGCGCATAAAAACGTCCGCGGCGCGGTGCTGTACGGCATTCTGGGCGGCACGGTCGTCTACTATGTGCTGGGCCTGGTGACCATCCCCGGCTTCTATGCCAGCAGCATTCAGCCGAACCTGTCTCTGAACCCCATCGAGCCCTTTAAGGAGTTTGCCGCTCAGGCGTTCGGTAAGGTCTTTACCGAAGGCTTTGACTTCTCCGCTTATGTGGCAGCCAACGGCACCGCCAACCTGGTGCTGGTCATCATCACCACGGCGCTGGCTTTCTGCATGGTGGATATGTTCGATACCATGGGCACGCTGTACGGCGCCTGCGCGCGCGGCAACATGCTGACCAAGGAGGGCGATGTGCCCAATATGGATAAGGCCATGCTGGCCGACGCCATTGCCACCACTACGGGCGCCATCTGCGGTACCTCCACCGTTACCACCTTTGTGGAATCCTCCGCCGGCATCGGCGAGGGCGGCCGCACCGGTCTGTCCTCCATGTTCACCGCGCTGTGCTTCTTTATCGCCATGTTCCTCAGCCCGATCGCCGCGATCATCCCCGGCGTGGCCACCGCTGCTGCGCTGATCTATGTCGGCGTTCTGATGATGAACTGCGTGCGTGAGATCGAGTGGACGGATGTTTCCGTTGCGGTCCCCGCGTTCCTGACCATTGCCATGATGTCCTTCTCCTACAACATCAGCTATGGCATTGCGTTCGGCCTGATCTCGTATGTGCTCATCAAGGTGTTCTCCGGCAAGGCGAAGGAAGTCAACGCCGGTACCTGGATCATCACCGCTCTGTTCCTGGTCATGTTCTTCCTGACGCACTAAGCTGTTCCTCTGGCGGCTTACGCATCACAAAAAAATTCCCTGCTTGTTGTTGGACAGGCAGGGAATTTTTCTAATGTGTGACAGAACAGGCCGCGGGCATAGAAAGCGCAGGTCTTTTTGGAACGGTCGTCCCCAAAATGCCTGGGAAGTTCTTGTGGCCGCTTCTGTCCGGACGGGCAGTGCTCATGCAGCCGCGCCGGAAAGGTGCTCCGGGCAGGGGAAGAATGTTCAGCCGCCGATCTCCAGCAGTGCAATGCCGTCGACGGGCAGCGTCAGGCTGGCGCCGTCAAACGGCTGCGGTGCATCGGCCAGCGTGTGGGTGTCGTCAATACGCCGCAGCCGCATGGCGCCGACGGGCTGCCCGTGCAGCTGCAGGGTGACGGTCTGCTGTGTGCCGGTGTTGTTGACCAGCAGCAGGGCGGCGTGCGGCCCATCCGCCGCAGCCACGGCACGCAGGGCATGAGTGCTGCTGGTGCTGGCGGCCTCGTGCCGCAGGCGGTACAGGGCGTGAAACGCGCCGAACGCATAATAGGCGACGTAGGGCTCCTCGGTGACAGGGTTCCACATGCCGTTATAGCTGTTGATCTGCCCGTCATAATACATCAGCATATCCACGCTGGATTTTTGCAGCGCCGCCATCATCCCACAAATCTGCGCGGCATCCACCGTTTTGCCGCGGTTGTGAATGCCGGGGTTCCACTCGTTCAGGATGCTTTGCGTGTTCTGCAGGCCGTAGGCATCCAGACGCTGCCGGGCATAGGCTGCGTACTGCAGGTTTTCCTCAATGCCGGAGTAGCTGTGCCAGGAGAAGAAATCCAGCGGTGCGGTGTGCTGTGGATCGGTAATGTGCTGTAAGAAGCGCTCGAAGAATGTGAGAAAATAGTCGGTGCGCGGGGATGAATTGGCAACGGCGGCATGCGCGTTGAGAATGGAGTAAAAGCCGCAGCTGGCGTATCCGCCGATCATCAGCTGCGGGTGCCGCTGCTTCAAAAGCCTGGCCGCGACCTCATACAGGGTAAAATAGTCCTCCATGCTGCCCTTCCACATGGGGTTGTCTGCCGTCTCCGGTTGATTATCCGGTTCGTTCCAAATTTCCCAATAGCGGATGTCATAGTGAAAGCCGTTGGCCCAGCCCTCGTTATAATGGCGGATGATGCCGTCGCAGATCAGCGCCCAGCGGTGCGGATCCTTCGGCGGAAAAATGCGGTAGGCGCGTACCCGGTGGTCGTTTTCAATGGTGGCCCCCAGCCGATAAAACGGCTGAACGCCTGCTTTGTGCAGCGCGCCAAGCAGCCAGTCGGTAAAGGCAAAGTCATAGGCGGCCGGGTCGTCGGGATCGGCGTTTTCGTCGCGGAAGATGTTGGCAATGTCCACAAACACATTGCCGCCGTAACGGCCGCCGGTGTCGTGCAGGCGCGCATAGGGAATGCCCGCCTGAGTCAGGGCAGGGAACAGGTGATCGTCGCAGCCGTGAAACGGCGCATTGTTGATGGCGTGCATGGGCTTCATCGGGCCGACCGTTTGGTCAAAATGCACGGTAACACAGGTTTCCATGGCAGAGTCTCCTTTTTTCTTTTCCGTGGGTGGGCGGTGGGTGTTGGGCGCAGCAGCGCGCCTGCAGCCGCCTGCTTTCTATCATACCGATTGTTTGCAAAAAATGCAAGTGAAACCTGCAGGGGCAGGCGCAGAACGGCAAAACGGGCAAAGCTGTACCCAAAGCAGCGGCGGCGAAAGGACGTCGCAAAAGCTGCGCTGCCGCCAAGTACCGCCGGGCAGGCGCAGCGGCCCAGAGCGGCCACAGCTTCGCCAACGGAAAATAGACGGCCCCGGCAGCCTTGCGGCAGGGTATAAGCGTACAAAAAGCCGGTGCGGAAAAACCGCACCGGCTTTGACGTTTACGGAAACAGCCCGGGAGGGGCAGCAGCGTTCTGGTGATGCATCCGACCGCAGCATCCCCGCTGCGGCACGGCGGAGAAAGCGCCTGTTACAAAACGCTGATGGCGCCGGTAATGGTTTTTTCGTGGGCCTCCATACCGTACTTGTCTACCTCGGTCTTGTTGCGGTCGCCGTGGGTCAGGCAGCCCGCGCCGCCAATGCAGCCGCCAACACAGGCCATGCCCTCAATAAAGTTGGCATCCAGCAGCTTGCGGTTGGCCTTCATCAGCGCTGCGCGGCAGGCTTCAATACCGTCGCAGGGCAGGGCCTTCAGCTCAAATGCAATGCCCTGCTCCTTCAGGCCCTGCGCCACGGCGTCGCTCAGGCCGCCGCTGCGGGCAAAAATACGGCCAAAATACGAGGCGTTGTCCAGCACGCTCTCTTCCAGTGAGTCCATGTCAAATTCGCGGCTGTCAAACAGTGCCTGCAGCTCTTCAAAAGTCAGCGCCAGATCCACATAAGGCTTAACGGCTTCCTTACGAA
>CAKTAM010000088.1 GCA_934527255.1 uncultured Oscillospiraceae bacterium
GCTGCGGCTGCTGAGCGGCCGCAGCCATCTGGTGCACACCGGCGTCTGCGTGCGCTGCGCCGGGCGGGAGGAGCACGGCGTGCAGACCACGGCCGTTCGGTTTGCCGCCCTGACCGAACCGGAGCTGGAGCGTTACCTTGCCACGGATGAGCCGTACGACAAGGCGGGCGGCTATGGCATTCAGGGCGCGGCCGCCCGCTTTGTCGAGGGCATTGACGGCTGCTATTTCAACGTGATGGGGCTGCCGGTGCACACCGTCTACCGGATGCTGTGCGCCATGGGCCAGCTGCCCTGAACCGGACGCCCCTGCCGCAGACGGCCGTTTCTTTTGGCGGCCGTCTGACCATGCGGCGCGCCCGGGACAAAGCCTGCGGCGGCGGTCACGTGCCGGCCGGGGCGTTTTGTGCCGTTCACCGGCCGGGCAGGCTCCATCCGGGCGGCCCGGCTGTCAGTACCCATGTCGGGCCCGATCACCCGTGCAGCCGCTGTGCTTTTCCGGCGGCGCGCCAAACGTCAGCAGGGGCCGCACGGGGCCGACGCACCGAACGGCGGTAAAATCTTGAAAAATCGGAAAACTTTTTGAAAATTAAGTTGAGAAATTTCCCCTGAGCGGTTATAATGAAAAATAAGTGGGTCGGTTTGTCCCACCGCGGCCGCAGCATTGGCGCGGCGGCGGTCTGCCGTCCTCTCTCAAAGGAACATTTCCGGCCTTTCCATGGGGCCGTCGGCAGAATGCAAACGCATTGCAGGAAGAACGAAAAGAAGGAGCGTACAACATCATGTTTTCAAAAGATATCGGCATTGATCTTGGCACCGCCAACACGCTGGTATTCATGCGCGGCAAGGGCATCATCATGCGCGAGCCCAGCGTGGTTGCCGTAGACGCCAAAACCAACACGGTGCGCTGCGTCGGGCAGGAGGCCAAGCAGGTCATCGGCCGTACGCCGGGCAGCATTATCGCCGTTCGCCCGCTGAAAGACGGCGTGATCGCCGATTACGATACCACCATCGGCATGCTGAAGGCATTTATCGGCCGTGCGTGCGGCAACTTCGTCTTTTCGCGTCCCCGTATCGTCATCTGCATTCCCTCGGGCGTCACCGAGGTCGAGCGCCGCGCCGTCGGCAATGCCGCAAAGTCGGCCGGAGCGCGCGACGTCATGATCATGGAGGAGCCAATGGCAGCCGCCATCGGCGCAGGGCTGCCCATTGAGGAGCCCACCGGCAACATGGTGGTGGATATCGGCGGCGGCACCAGTGAGGTGGCCGTCATTTCGCTGGGCGGCATTGTGGCTGCCCGCAGCATCCGCGTGGGCGGCGACGAGTTTGATCAGGCCATTATCGCCTACATCAAGCGCAAGTATAACCTGCTGATAGGTGAGCGCACGGCCGAGCAGGTCAAAATTGAGATCGGCAGCGCCGCCCCGCTGGAGGAAGAGGTCTCGATGGACATCAAGGGCCGCAACCTGGTGGACGGCCTGCCCAAAAACATCACCGTCAACAGCGTGGAGATCCGCGAGGCGCTCAGCGAATCCGTCGCCAGCGTCATCGACGCCATCAAGGAAACGCTGGAGCGTACCCCGCCCGAGCTGGCCGCCGATATCATCGACCGCGGCATTACCCTGACGGGCGGCGGCGCGCTGCTGCGCGGGATGGACCGTCTGGTCAACGAGCAGACCGGCATTGACGTGCACGTTGCCGAGGCCCCGCTGGACTGTGTGGCTGCGGGCGCAGGCGCGGTACTGGATAATATCGATCTGCTGCGCGATGTCGTGGCAGACGCCAGCCGCAAGGTGTAACCCCCGGCGCCGCGGCCCATCGGCTGCGCCGCCGTTTCCGGCAAGCGCGGGCTGCCGCCATCCGGCCGGATGGCGGCAGCCCGCTTTTTCTGCTTTCACAGGGGCGGCTCTTTTTGGATCGCTTTCTTACCGCAACGTATTTTTTCATCTGGAGACGCATACGGAATGAAACATTTTTTCCGCTCGGTCAAATTTAAAATTCTGCTTTTGCTGCTGGTGCTGATGGCGGGCTTTATGGCCTATGCCGGGGCCAACGGCCGTTGGAGCGCCGCCCCGCAGGAGCTGCTGGCCACCGCGCTGGTGCCCTTTCAGAAGCTGGGGCGGCTGATCTCCGGCGGGCTGGACGGCATACGCCAGAAGACCGTCGCCGTAAACGAGGTGCTGGAGGAAAACGCCGCCCTGCACGAGGAGCTGGCCCGCCTGCGGCAGACCGTCGTGGATTATGACGACATGAAGGCGGAAAACGAGCTGTTCCGCGCCTACTATCAAATTGAAGACGCCTACAGTGATTACGAGCTGGTCTCGGCCTTTGTCATCGGCCGCGACCCGCTGGAAAAATACTATTCGTTCACCATTGACCGCGGCACCCGCGACGGCCTTGCCGTCAACGATGTGGTCATTACCCCGGATGGGGCCGTCGGCCGCGTGGCCGCCGTCGGCTATAACTATGCCGAGGTGCTGACGGTGCTGGATCCCTCGGTGAGCATGGGCTGCACCGTCAGCCGTACCCGCGACATTGGCCTGACCGAGGGCGACAGCCTGCTGGCGCAGGACGGGCGGCTGAAAATGAGCTATCTGCCCCGCGAAACACTGGTGGCGGCCGGCGACCTTGTTGTGACCACGGGGCTGGGCGGGGTGTTTCCCGCCGGGCTGATCGTCGGCACGGTGGAGGACGTCTGCCCGGAGAGCAGCGGCAAAAGCATGTATGCCGTGGTCAGCCCCACCGCCGATGTGCGCAACCTGACCAGCGTTTTCGTCATCATCAACTATGACGCCGAGACCGGCCGCACCGGCGCGGCAGCCGGACCTGACGCGGCCGACGCTGCCGATGCCGCAGACGGCACGGAAAACAGCGGAACGGCCGCAGCGTCCTCCTCTGTGCCGGACGGCACGACAGATGCCTCCTCGGCGCCCGACGGCGGCGGGGACACCGCCTCGCAGCCTGCATCGTCCGCCGCCTCTGCGGATGGCGCATCCACCGGCGCGCCGGAAGAAAACGCCCCGGGCTGATGCGGCCCGCTGCCTGCGCAGACGGTTTTGCCGGGGCGCAGCTTCGCAGGCCATCCGCCTTTTTTGGGGATGCCGCCCGGCAGAAAAAGCCGTCGGAGCATTTTCCCAAAGCAGCGTTTTCCAGCCGCTTTTGAGGATCTCATCTTTGCCAGAACGGACTTTTGAACTACTCGACTTTTACCTGCCCGGCCGCTGCCTTACGCGGCCGCCGACCCACCGCGAAACGAGGCCCGCACCATGAATTTTGAGCGTCACAACATTCTGCAGCACCGGCTGCTGCTGGCTTTGCGCTGGCTGTGCTACGCCCTGCTGCTGGCCTTTTGCTATATGCTGCAAACCAACCGCACGCTGTTTACCATTGGCGGCATACGCCCGCTTTGGCTGCCTGCCGCCGCGCTGGTGCTGAGCGTCTTTGAGGATGCTTTTCCCTGTGCGCTGTACGGACTGTTTGCCGGCCTGCTGTGGGATTTTTCCTCCAACCGGCTGGCCGGTTTTTTTGCCGCGCTGCTGCTGATCTGCTGTTTTCTGTGCAGCAGCGTCACCCAGCTGCTGCTGCGGCGCACCGTGCTGAACACCGCGCTGCTGAGTCTTCTGTGCCTGTTTGTGATGACCGGCATCGACTATCTGTTTACCTATGCGCTGTTCAGCCTGCCGCAGCGCGGCGCTTACTATGTGGGCACGCTGCTGCCCACCCTTTTGTATACCGCGGCGGCCTGCATGGCCCTTTACCCGCTGTGCCGTGCCATTGGCCGCATTGGCCGCGAGGACGTCTGAGGAGGTGCGCTTTTCATGAACAAACGACTGCTGATCCGCACTCTGGTGCTGCTGGGGCTGGCCGTCTGCGTGCTGGGAGTGTTCAGCGTGCGCCTGATGAAACTGCAGATCGTCCACGGAAAGGATTACCTCGAGCAGGCCAGCACCTCCATTACCGTGACCAGCTCCATCAGCGCCGCCCGCGGCGAGATTGTCGACCGTTACGGCCGTGTGATGGCAGGAAACCGGGTGGGCTATACCATTTCGCTCAACCGCCTGTACCTGCCGGATGATGACCTGAACGAAACGCTGGTCAAGCTGGTGCAGCTGCTGCAGGCGGCCGGGGAGGACTGGAGCAGCACGCTGCCGCTTTCCCAACAGGAGCCGTGGACCTTTGCCGGGGACGAGACCGCCGTCGCCCGTCTGAAAGCCACACTGAAGCTTTCCGACGCCGCCACGGCACAGAATGTCTGGTCGCAGATGCTGCGCCGGTACGGGCTGGAGGACTATGATACCGCCACCGCGCGCATTTTGTGCGGCATCCGCTACGAGATGGAGCTGCACGAATACTCCAACGTTACCCCTTTTACCCTTGCCACCGACGTTTCGATGAAAACCGTCGCCGCTATCCGTGAGCGCTCGCAGGAGCTGCGGGGCGTGGAAATTCTGGAGGAGTCGGTGCGGTATTACGCCGACGGCTCGCTGATGCCGCACATTCTCGGCTCGGTCGGGCCCATTTATAAAGAGGAATACGAGGCGCTGAAGGGCACCTACAGCATGAACGCCGTCATCGGCAAAAGCGGACTGGAAAAGGCGTTTGAGAATGTGCTGCGCGGCACGGACGGTACGGTGCAGACGCTGCGCTCGGCCAACGGCGCCATTCTTTCCACCACCGTGGTGGAGGAGCCGATTCCGGGCGACACGCTGGTTCTGACGGTGGACAGCTACCTGCAAGCCCAGCTGAACCATTCGCTGGAAAATCTGGTGCAGACCATCTCCGGCTATGCGCAAAGCGGAAGCTCCAAGTCGCAGAAAGAGCTGGGTGACGCCAAGGGCGCGGCCGCCGTGGTCATCGACTGCAAGACCGGCGGCATTCTGGCCAGCGCCACCTACCCCAGCTATGACCTCAACCTGTATTCCTCGCAGTATTACGACTATCTTTCCGATGAGCTGAACCCGCTGTTCAACCGCGCCTTCAACGGCACCTACCGCCCCGGCTCGACCTTTAAGACCTGCACCGGGCTGACCGGCCTGCTGGAGGGCATTATTGACGAAAACAGCACCGTCTACTGCAACGGCGTTTACACCTACTACGCCCCCACCTATACGCCCGGCTGTCTGATGCACGGCCACGGGCGTGGGCCCATCAACATTGTCAATGCCCTGAAAGCCAGCTGCAACAGCTTCTTTTACGATGTTGGCCGCCGCTGCGGCTATGCCGCCATCAACCGCACCGCCAGCACGCTGGGGTTGGGCGTATCCACCGGCGTAGAGATCGGCGAGGCCGTCGGCAGCCTTTCCAGCCCGGAATACCGGCGCAGCCAGATCGAGGCCGGGCTGAACGTGGAAGACTGGCAGGAGGGCGACATTCTGCAGGCCGCCATCGGCCAGATGGACACGTTTCTGACTCCGGTGCAGCTGGCCACCTGGGCGGCTTCGCTGGCCAACCACGGCATTCGCTACAAAACGCATCTGGTGGGCGCCACCACGACCTATGATTACAGCGAGATCAACGAGATCGAGCCGGAAATTCTGGGGCAGATCACCGATGCCGACGCCGCCTTTGAGGCGGTGGAAAAGGGCATGATTGCCGCCTCGACGCAGGGCTCCTCCAGCGTGTATCTGGCGGATTATCCCTACACCATCGCCACCAAAACCGGCACTCCGCAGGTGACGGCCTCCGTCACCAACGGCACCATCATCGCCTACGGCCCAACGGAGGACCCGGAGATCGCCGTGGCCGTCGTGGTGGAAAACTGCGCCAACGGCTACTGGCTGACGCAGACCGTGGTAGATGTGTTCGACGCCTATTATTTCAGCAAAAACGGCAGTCTTTCGGCCGTGCCGGAAAATACGCTGCTGGGATAAGCTGCCCTGCCCGCGCGCCCGGCCGCATTTGGGGGCTGTTGCCCCCGTGCCGCACCTTGCCGCGAAAAAATTTGTATAAAACGTAAAACTCCTTTTCCTGCCCTCTTGATTTTTTGTGAATAAACATGGTAAAATGAAAAAGAAACAGAAAGGCGGCTTCTCCATGGCAGCAACAGTCACCATGATCGCTTCCGGCAAAGGCGGTACCGGCAAAAGCACCGTCGCCGTCTTTCTGGCCGGGCAGCTTGCCGCGGCCGGCCGGCCGACGCTGCTGGTCGAGCTGGACAGCGGCCTGCGCAGTGTGGATATTATTTCCGGCGTATACGGCCGCACGGTGTATGATATTGAGGATGTGCTTTCCGGCGCCTGCGAGGGCAGCAAGGCCGTTGTCAAAAGTCCCTTTGCCGATGGGCTTTCCATCATCAGCGCGCCGGTCTCCGGCGGCATGGTGCAGACGGCGGCGCTGCAGCACTTCTGCAGCCGGATGAAGCCTTTTTTTGAGGAGATCGTCATCGACACGGCCGCTGGGCTGGAAGCGCCCTTTCAGGCCGCCGCCGCCGCCAGTGACCGCGCCGTGCTGGTCATCAACCCCGACCCGGTGTGTGTGCGCGACGGCCGTGTGGTCTCTGATCTGCTGTATGACGGCGGCCTGACGCAGCAGCGTCTGGTCATCAACCGGCTGCAGCCCGAGCGTCTGCGCCGCTTCGGCATTCCCGACCTGGACTGGTGCATCGACCAGGTGGCCGTCCGCCTGCTGGGGGTCGTACCGGAAAGCGACGCCATTGCCCTGTGCGGGGCGACCGGCGCACCGCTGCCCGCCGCCAGCCGCGAGGCCGAAATTTTCCGCCGCATGGCGCGGCGGCTGAACGGCGACGAATGCCCGCTGGTCATCGGCAACCGCTGAACCGGGGCGCTTTTCGGCCGTTTCCCGTTTGCATTTTTAAGGATGGTTCAAAAGAAAGGTGTGACGACAATCATGAATATCGCCCTCATTGCCCACGACGCCAAGAAAGAGCTGATGGTGCAGTTCTGCATCGCCTATTGCCGCATTTTAAGCCAGCATTCGCTGGTGGCCACCGGCACGACCGGCAAGCTGGTCTCCGATGCCACCGGGCTGAAAGTACAGCGGTTTCTTTCGGGCACGCACGGAGGGGATCAGCAGATCGCCGCACGCATCGCCTGTGACGAAATCGACCTGCTGCTGTTTTTCCGCGACCCCATTTCCGCCAAGCCGCACGAGCCCAACGAGATGAACCTGCTGCGCCTGTGCGATGTGCACAACATTCCTCTGGCCACCAACATTGCCACGGCCGAGGTGCTGATCCACGGGCTGGAGCGCGGCGATCTGGATTGGCGCAACATCGGCAACCCCCGCATGTGACCCTGCGCATTTTGCAAAAGCGTCCGCCTGCCTGACTGCCGCTGCGGCCGTCGGGCGGTCGGCGCTTTTTTGCCGCCGCAGCAGCCTGCCCCAAAGCCGCCGTTTTGCCAAAAGCGCTTTGGCGAAGAATGCTTTTTTGAAAAAAAGCCAAACAGGTCTTGACAAGAAAAGGCGCTTCCGGTATAATGATATGGTCATCTGAACAGATAAATGGAGAGTTGGCCGAGCGGTCGAAGGCGCACGATTGGAAATCGTGTTTACGCCAAAAGCGTAACTAGGGTTCAAATCCCTAACTCTCCGCCATATGAAAACACCATTGAAATTTGAACCCTTAAGT
>CAKTAM010000089.1 GCA_934527255.1 uncultured Oscillospiraceae bacterium
ACTGTGCTCTTGGCAGCCGCCGTACGGGGCAGGCACGCCGACTTGCGGCGGAAGAATCGTTCCATTGCTTTGCCGCTGCGGCGCTGCCGCAAACGCATGGCCGCCCCAACGGCCATTGCCGCCAGGGCGTCGGCACACCCTATAACATTATAAAAAGTCCGTACCTTCGGCCGATGCCGTGTGCTTTTTTGCGCGGCGTCGGCCGCGGTGACGGGCTTTTTTGCCGCTTTGGCTGCCGCGGGCGGGCACACTGCTCTTTTGCTGTCTCCGAAAGAGTGATTTATGCGGCCTTTGCGGCCTCGGGCCGCCGTGCACCGCACTTTTGAGCGTTGCAGGGCGGCGTTTTTTGTGCTATAATCAAAAGAAATAAACACGAGAGGAACGGCCCTTTGGCGCGGTTTGCCGCGCCGGGCCGGGAAAAACGGAGGCGCTTTGGCGTCTGCCGGACAAAAGGCGGGTGAGGATATGAGGCGATGGCGCCCAGCGTTGCTGGGCACGCTGCTGTGCGCGGCGCTGCTGACGGGCTGTTCGCCAAGCAACGGCCTGCTGAAAGAGGAGACCGACCTGTTGGAAGCGCCTCTGCGCCTGCAGCAGCAGGAGCAGCTGCTGGATGCCGTGTACACCTACCTTGGCGGCGTGACGCTGAAATACCCGATGGGCAGTGACAGCGTTTCCCCTTTTCTGACCTGGGATGCGGACGGTGACGGCCGCGAAGAGCTTCTGGTGACCTATCAGAACGCCGCCAAAAGCAAAAACGTGCAGCTGGCCGTGCTGCGGCAGGCGGCGGATGACGGCTGGTATGCCGCACATATGGATATTGAGGGCGCGGCCGGAGAGCTGGACGGCCTGCACACGGTGCGGCTGGCGGATGGCAGCGACTGTCTGCTGGTCGGCTATCAGGAGCCTGCCGGGCAGGATTGGATCGTCTGCCTGTACCAATGGCAGAACGGCGCCCTGCGTGAACAGACGCGCCTGCAGTGCCAGCAGTATGTGCTGTATGATTTCAATGGCGATGGCTATTTGCAGCTTGCCATGGTGCAGCGCAACGAGACGCACGGCATGCTGCAGCTGCGCACGTTTACATTTGCCGACGGTCAGACCGAAGAACTTTTACAGGAAAAATCGGTGACCACGCTGGATTCCCGCTTCGAGCACTGCACCTGGCTTTCGGCGGAGGAGCTTTCCGCTGCGGAAAAGGCGCTGGTGATGGATTTTTCGGACGGCGACGGCAACAGTCTGGGCGAGGTCATGTCCTATGCGCTGGGGCGTTTTGTCCGCTGCTATACACAGGATGCCGTCAACATTCCCAATTTCACCGCCCGGCCGTTTGATGGCCTGCGGCCGATGGATGTGGATGGCGACGGTGTGACCGAGCTTCCCCGTATGGAGGCCCGGGCATTGGGCAGCCTGACCAACACGCGGCGCTATCTGGTCTCGTGGTATGCCATTGGGGCGCAAAGCCAGCAGCTGCGCGCCTGCAGTGTCGTCAATATGGCGGCGGGTTATCTGACGCTGGTGCCGGTGGAGTGGAACGGCCTTGTCTCCCTGCAGGAGGAGGGCGGCGGGATCTGGTCCATACGCGATATGGCCACCGGCAGCCGCATGGCGCAGTACCAGCTGACCGCCGGGCATGCGTCGGCGGAGTATCAGCTGATCGGTGACACCGGGCAAAAGCGCCTGTATCTGCAGTGTGCCGACACGCTTTCGGCGCAGGAGCGTACGACGCTGGCCGAGGGCTTCCGTCTGCTGTATCTGTAACGAACGGCCCTGTACGGCCGGTGCATTGGCAAAAATCAAGGCGGGTGCGGTCTGCGGCCCGCACGGAAAGGAGAGTTCTCCCGCAAAAAGGGGAACGGCGCCATGGCGATGAAGAGGATTCTTGTGGTAGAGGATGAAGCGGCTATCCGGGAGATGATCGCCCTGAATCTGAAAATGGGCGGCTATGAGGTGGAGGCCGTCGGCTCGGCAGAGGAGGCGCTGCCGCTGGTCGGCATCGGAAAGCCGGAATTTGACGTTGCTCTGCTGGATATTATGCTGCCCGGCATGAATGGCTTTTCGCTGTGCGAGCAGCTTCGGCGGGAGCATTCGCGGTTGGGCATTATCATCCTGTCGGCAAAAACGCAGGAGGCGGACAAGATCAGCGGCCTTTCCATCGGAGCGGACGACTATATGACAAAGCCGTTCAGCGTCTCCGAGCTGTTGGCCCGCATCGAGGCGCTGTGCCGCCGCGTCGGCCGCAGCACGGATGGCCGCACCGGCGACAACGGCCGCATCACCTCCGGCCGCTTTGTGCTGGATTCCCGCAGTCATATGCTGTACAAGGACGGGAAAGCGATCGATCTGACCCAGGTCGAATTTCAGATCATGGATCTGTTTTTTCATAACCCGGGCGTGGCTCTGGTGCGTGACAAAATTCTGGAGGGCGTCTGGGGGCCGAACTATTACGGTGACGTCAAGATCGTGGATGTCAATATCCGGCGTCTGCGCATGAAGATCGAGGACCGGCCCAGCGACCCGCAGCACATCCTGACGGTGTGGGGGTATGGCTATCGCTGGTCGGAATGACCCGCCCGCCGAAAGAAGTATGACGAACGGACTTTCCAACCGCTGGGTGCGCGGCAACCTGCTGGTAACGGCGCTGCTGCTCATCATAGCGGAAATACTGCTGATGCTGTACACCGTCAACAACAGCTACGCGGTGGCGTATCAGTCGCTGCGCAGCGAGATCGCCTTGCTGTCCGGCCGCTTTGATACGGTGCTGTCGGCGTCGGAGCGTGAGCGCGCGGCGCTGCTGCGCGCCATGGTGCAGGAGGCGGCAGCTGACGACAGCACCGTTTATACGCTGCAGCTGCTGGATGAAAACGGCAGTCTGTACGCTACGTCGGATGGCTTCCTGCCCGTGCAGAGCCTGCCGAATCAGCCGGAGGAGACGGAGCAGACCGCCGCACCGGAGGATTTTACGCTGGCCCGGGCGGCGGATGACCGCATGGGCGAGGCTCGGGGCAGCACCCGCCTTGGCGAGCAGGCGCTGGCGGTCACATGGCTGCTTCCCGCGCCGGTGCGGCACATCAGCGCCGTGCGGTTGGTCACCTCGCTGGAGGGGCTCAACAGCCGCATCTGGCAGGTGTTTGGCATTTCGCTGGCTGTGCTGGCGCTGTGCTTCGGGCTGATCGTTTTTACCGGCCTTTACTTCATTCGCAGCATTGTGCGGCCGTTGGCGCAGGTGGAGGCCACCGCGACCAAAATTGCCCGCGGCAATTTTGACATCCGTCTGCAGAAGCGCCATAACGACGAGATCGGCCGCCTGTGTGAGACCATCAACCATATGGCGGAGGAGCTTTCCAAAACCGAGCGGCTGAAAAACGACTTCATCTCTTCAGTGTCACACGAGCTGCGCACGCCGCTGACATCCATCAAGGGCTGGACGGAGACCCTGCGGCGCATCGACAACGTGCAGGATGAAAACTATGTGCGCGGCATGCGCATCATCTCCGGCGAGACTGATCGCCTGTATGCCATGGTGGAGGAGCTGCTGGATTTTTCGCGCATGCAGAGCCGCGGCCTGCAGCTGAACTGCGCGCGGCTCGACCTTGCCGCCGAGGTGGGGGACGCCGTGCTGATGGTGCAGCAGCGCGCGGCGCAGGAGGGCGTTGCGCTGCGTCTGGAGGAGCCGGAAGAGCTGATCGCCGTGCAGGCGGATGCCAACCGGCTGCGGCAGGTGTTCATCAACGTGCTGGACAATGCCGTCAAATACTCGCCGCAGGGCGGAACCATTACGGTGCGCGTCACGGCGCAGAGGGATACCTGTCAGGTCAGTGTGACGGACGATGGCCCCGGCATTGCGCCGGATGAGCTGGAGCTGGTCAAGACCCGCTTTTACAAGGGGCGCGGCTCCGTACGGGGCAGCGGCATCGGGTTGGCTGTGGCGAATGAGATCATGCAGGGGCATGGCGGCAGCCTGCGGCTGGAAAGCGAGCAGGGCTGCGGCACCACGGTGATTTTGGAGCTGCCGCGGCAGAATATGTAGTGTGCCGCCGTGCGGCGGCGCAGAAGAAACAGGAGAACAGGGCAATGCAGAAACCATATCTTGAGGTGGGCGAAATTGTGACGACCCATGGCGTGCAGGGCGAGTGCAAGGTGTACCCCTGGTGCGACGCACCGGAGCTGTTTGGCAGGCTCAAGCGCCTGTATTGGGATGCCGCCGGGCAGCGCGGCGTACGGGTGCTGGGCTGCAAGCTGGCAAAGGGCATGCCGGTCGTGCGGCTGGAGGGCATTGAAACGGTCGAGGAGGCCCGCAGGCAGGTGGGCCGCGTGCTGTACGCCGACCGCCGCGACATTCCGCTGGCGGTTGGCAGCCACTTTGTGCAGGATCTTCTGGGCTGCACCGTGGCGGATGCCGACACCGGCGCGGTGTACGGCGTGGTGGCGGGCGTCACTCGTCCGGCCAACTGCGATGTGTACGAGATCCGCACGCCGTCCGGCGAGACGGTGCTGTTTCCGGCCGTGCCGGAGTTTTTGGGCGAAGTGGATGTGGAAAACGAGCGCATTACGGTGCGCCCCATTGAAGGGATGTTTACAGAATGCGAATCGATATAGCCACGCTGTTCCCCGCCATGTGCGAGGCCGTGCTGCAGGAAAGCATTGTGGGCCGCGCACGGGCCGGGGGGCTGCTTTCTATCCATACCCACAATATTCGTGATTACACGCAGGATAAGCACCGCCGGGTGGACGATTACCCCTATGGCGGCGGTTGCGGTATGCTGATGCAGGCGCAGCCCATTGCGGATTGCTGCCGGGCCATCCGGGCGCAGCAGCAGGCGGAGCTTGGCGCGGATATTCCGCCGCACGTCGTTTTTCTGACGGCGGCCGGTGCCCGTTACGATCAGGAGAAGTGCAAGCGGCTGGCGCAGCTGCCCTGTTTGACGCTGGTGTGCGGCCACTATGAGGGCATCGACCAGCGCGTGATCGACGCGCTGGCGGATGAGGAGCTTTCCATCGGCGACTATGTCATTACCGGCGGCGAGCTTGCCGCGCTGGTGGTGGCCGACAGCATTGCGCGGCTGCAGCCGGGCGTTCTGGCACAGCCCGAGGGCTACGAGGGGGAAAGCCATTATAACGGCCTGCTGGAATATCCGCAGTACACCCGGCCGGAGGTGTGGGAGGAGCGCCGCGTGCCGGAGGTGTTGCTCAGCGGCCACCATGCCAATATTCTGACATGGCAGCGCCAGCAAAGTGAAGAACGCACCCGCGCCCGCCGTCCCGACCTGTGGCAGGCACACCTGCAGCAGGCGGCCAACGCGCAGCCGGAGGAAGAAGAAGCGTCCTCGACCGGAAAATGTTGAAAACCAATGTATAGATTGCACAGTTTGTTGAAAACTAACTGTGAAACAAGCCCAAAACCGGGCGTCAAATACCCCCGAAACCCAACATTTAAGAGAATTTTTTCGCGAAGACAAAAAAGAGTGTTGACTATCCGCAAAATTTGGATTATAGTTGATACAGACACATTCCCACAGGGGAATGCTGCCGTGTTTGACGAACATTTTGAAATAGGAGTGCTGTCACTATGTTTGTAAAAGAAGTAACCGTGGAAAATCAGGTTGGCCTGCACGCACGTCCGGCCACATTCTTTATTCAGAAAGCGAACGAGTATAAGTCTTTCATCTGGGTAGAGAAGGAAGAGCGCCGCGTCAACGCCAAAAGCCTGCTGGGCGTGCTGTCTTTGGGCATTGTCGGCGGTACGACCATTCGCATTATCGCCGATGGCGCGGATGAGCAGCAGGCCGTCGAGGGTCTGGTCAAGCTGGTCAATTCCGGCTTCAGCGAGTAATTTCTTCGCGTGATGAAAAAAGGGCGGCTGCCGCGTCGGGGTGCATTGGCCTCGGCCGCGGCGGCCGTCTTTTCCGTTGTGTGCGGCATATTACCCGCGCGCCGCCGGCCGCGCTGTGCCGTGCATATTCTGCGGCAAAGGAGGTTTTGCGTATGACCAAACAGCAGCTGTACGAAAAGGCCCGTGCGCTGCCGCTGCTGCCGGGGGTCTATATCATTCGGGATAAAAAGGATGAGATCATCTATGTGGGCAAGGCAAAGCGTCTGCGCACCCGCGTTTCGCAGTATTTCCGCGAGGGTGTGCCCCATGACGCCAAGGTGAGCCATATGATCGCCAACGCCTTCACCTTTGATGTCATCGTCACCCAAAGCGAGTTTGAAGCATTGGTGCTGGAGTGCAGCCAGATCAAGCAGCACATGCCCAAATACAATATTCTGCTGAAGGATGACAAAGGCTACAGCTATGTGCGCGTGGGGAACGAGGCGTATCCCCGTGTGACGGCGGTTTTGCAGAAGGCTGACGACGGCGCCGAATACATCGGCCCGTTCATCTCGCATTATGCCGTCAGCCAGATGGTGGAAACGGCCGTTACGGCGTTCGGTCTGCCCACCTGCAGCCGACGCTTTCCACAGGATATCAGAAAAGGCCGCCCCTGTCTGAATGCGCATATCGGGCGGTGCTGCGCCGTATGCAGCGGCAAGATCACGCGGGAGGAATATCTGCAGCGCGTGCAGGATGCCGTGCGCATGATCCGCCTGGGCAAGGGCGAGATCGTGCGGCTGCTGCGGGAGAAAATGCAGGAGGCCAGCGACAGGCTTGATTTTGAGGCCGCCGCCCGCTACCGCGACCAGATCGCCGCCGTCGAAAAGGTCTCGGCAGGGCAGAAGGTGGTGACCAGTAAAATACAGCAGCAGGATATCATCTCGTTTGCCAAAACGGCCAACGCCGTCTGCGCGGCGGTGCTGCGCTTTCGCGCCGGGCGGCTGGTGGATAAGCGCGAATTCCTGTTTCACGATACGGCGGATGACGCCGCCGTGCGGGAGGAATTTTACGCCCGCTATTACCTGACGGCAGAGCCGACGCCCGACGCACCGTTTGAACCGGTCCCTCCGCTGATCGCCGTCGACCGCCTGCCGGAGGACGCTGCCGAGCTGGAGCGCCTGCTGACGGAGCGCCGGGGCAGTCGGGTGCGCTTTTTTGTGCCGCAGCGGGGCGATGCGCTGCGGCTGGTGCAGATGGCCTACACCAACGCAATGGATCGCCTTGCGCGCGAAAGCGGCCGCTACAGCCGCGAAAACCGTGTTCTGGATGAGCTGGCCGGGCTGCTGGGGCTTTCGGCGGCCCCGGTCACCATCGAAAGCTACGACATTTCCAACTGGGGCGACGGGACCTCGGTGGCGGGCATGATCGTTTTTGAAAACGGGCGGCCCAAGCGCTCCGGCTACCGGCGGTTTCAGATGCGCACCGTCAGCGGAACGGACGACTATGCCAGCATGGCCGAAACGCTGACCCGCCGCGTGCAGGAGTACGAAAAGGGTGCCGGCGGTCAGTTCGGCGTCAAGCCGGATCTTATTCTGCTGGACGGCGGCCGCGGCCAGCTTTCCGTAGTGCAGGCCGTGCTGCGCGGCACGGCCTTTGCGGATGT
>CAKTAM010000090.1 GCA_934527255.1 uncultured Oscillospiraceae bacterium
TGCACGTACTTGTCGGTGTGGTCGCCGATGATCTTGATGGAGTTCTTGTTGGCGCCCACGGTGCCGTCGCCGCCCAGACCCCAGAACTTGCACTCGATGGTGCCGGGGGCAGCGGTGTTGGGGGCGGGCTTCTCCTCCAGAGACAGGTTGGTCACATCGTCCTTGATGCCGATGGTGAACTGATGCTTCGGGGCATCCTTCTTCAGCTCCTCATACACGGCAAAGACGCTTGCGGGCGGGGTATCCTTGCTGCCCAGGCCGTAACGGCCGCCGACAACAGTCGCCTTGACACCGGCGTTGGCCAGGCTGGTGACAACATCCAGATACAGAGGCTCGCCCAGGCTGCCGGGCTCCTTGGTGCGGTCCAGCACGGCGATCTTGGTCGCCGTCTTGGGAATGGCGGCCAGCAGCTTTTCGGCCACGAACGGACGATACAGGCGAACCTTTACCAGGCCGACCTTCTCGCCGGCGGCGCGCAGATAGTCGATGACCTCCTCGGCAACGTCGCAGATGGAGCCCATGGCGATGATTACACGGTCGGCCTCGGGGTCGCCGTAATAGTTGAACAGGCCGTAATCGGTGCCCAGCTTTTCGTTGATCTTGCCCATGTACTCTTCCACGATGGCGGGCAGAGCATCATAGTACTTGTTGCAGGCCTCACGGTGCTGGAAGAACACGTCGCCGTTCTCGTGCGAGCCGCGCATGGCGGGATGCTCGGGGTTCAGCGCGTGGGCGCGGAACGCCTCCACGGCGTCCATGTCGACCATATCTTTCAGGTCGCTGTAGTCCCACAGCTCGATCTTCTGGATCTCGTGCGAGGTGCGGAAGCCGTCAAAGAAGTTGATGAAGGGCACGCGGCCTTTGATGGCGGCCAGATGCGCGACCGGGGCCAGGTCCATGACCTCCTGCGGGTTGGTCTCGGCCAGCATGGCAAAACCGGTCTGGCGGCAGGCGTAAACGTCGCTGTGGTCGCCGAAGATGTTCAGCGCATGGGTGGCGACGGTACGCGCAGACACATGAAAGACGCCGGGCAGCAGCTCGCCTGCGATCTTGTACATGTTGGGGATCATCAGCAGCAGGCCCTGCGAAGCGGTGAAGGTCGTGGTCAGCGCACCCGCAGCCAGCGAGCCGTGCACGGTACCGGCGGCGCCGGCCTCAGACTGCATCTCCATCACCTTGACCTTGCTGCCAAAGATGTTGGTGCGATCCAGCGCGCTCCACTGATCCACCATGTCAGCCATGGGGCTGGACGGCGTGATGGGGTAGATGGCGGCCACTTCGGTAAACGCATACGCAACGTGAGCCGCAGCGGTGTTGCCGTCCATGGATTGCTTTTTTCTTACTACCATGTCGTAACTATCCTCCAGATTTCAGATTGGAAAAAAGGCGGAGAGAACCGCCTTA
Source organism: uncultured Oscillospiraceae bacterium (assembly GCA_934527255.1). Classification (GTDB taxonomy): domain Bacteria; phylum Bacillota; class Clostridia; order Oscillospirales; family Ruminococcaceae; genus UBA1762. Next base: position 1,405 of record CAKTAM010000090.1, read on the forward strand.
CAAGCGCAGAAAAGCCCTGCCGGTATCGGCTGCCCGCCGATGCGCACGGCGGCTGCTTCCCGGCCCGCAGCCGGGAAAAAAGCCGCTTGTCCGCACGGTCGGCCGCCCCTGCAGGCACAGGCCGGACTGCGCTTTCGTCCAACGTATATTGTAACAAAAAAGCCCTCTGATGTAAAGGAGAAATGGCTGGAAATTCGGCTTTTTTTCCGGTTTTTTCACGGTGGGCCGCCGCGGGGCACAACGGGCGGACGCCTATAAAAAAGCCCGCGCCGACGCATTGGCCTGCGCGGGCGCGGGAAAGGGGGATCAGTCCTTGCCGGGCAGCAGCGTGCGGATCAGCCGGTCGGCGTCAATGGGCTTGGTCAGGTGGCCGTTCATACCGGCACTGACGGCGTTCAGGCGATCCTCGTCAAAGGCGTTGGCCGTCAGCGCATAAATGGGAATATCCGCAGCGGGAGAGTCCAGCGCGCGGATGCGCCTTGTCGCCTCATAGCCGTCCATGCCGGGCATCTGCACATCCATCAGCACAACATCATACTGCTGCGGGGTGCTGCGCACCTTTTCCACGGCGTCACGCCCATCCTCGGCGCTGTCCACGGTAAAACCGGCAGTGCGCAGCAGCTCCACCCCGATCTCCCGGTTCAGGGCGTTGTCATCCACCAGCAGAACGCGCTTGTGCAGCGCCTGTCGGCGCTGCTCCTGTGTCAGGGCGGGGAACAGCCGCTGCTGCGGCGCGTTGGGCTTTGGGGCCTCGGCGGCGGTGCGCAGACGCAGCGAAACAATAAATTCCGAGCCTTTACCGCGCTCGCTGTTGACATGGATGGTCCCGCCCATCAGATCGATGATGCTTTTGGAGATGGAAAGCCCCAGCCCGGTGCCTGGAATGCTGCGGACGGCCGCGCTCTGCTCCCGCGTGAAGGGCTCGAACAAATGCTGCCGGAACTCCTCGCTGATGCCGATGCCGGTGTCACGAACGAAAAACAGAAAGTGGGCGTAACCGGCCGCGGCATCCGGCGGCTCCTGTACAAGAAAGGAGACCCTGCCCCCCGCACCGGTAAACTTGACGGCGTTGCCCAGCAGGTTCAGCAGCACCTGCTTCAGGCGCAGGCCGTCGGCCTGCACGTTCGGGTGCCGCAGGCCCTCGGCCGAAAAGCTCAGCGCGACCTGCTGGCTGTCGGCCTCGGCGCGGGTCAGCGACTCCAGCTCCCGCAGCAGGTCGGGCAAAAACAGCGGCGTCTCTTCGATCTGCACCCGGCCGCTCTCCACATGGCTCATATCCAGAATGTCGTTCAGCAGGGCCAGCAGGTGCCTGCCGGACAGCGCGATCTGCGTCAGATAACCCCGTACTCTCTGCGTATCGTCGGCATGGGCATCCGCCAGAGATGTCAGCCCGATAATGGCGTTGAGCGGGGTGCGCAGGTCGTGCGACATATTGCTGAGAAAGGCTGTTTTGGCCTGATTGGACTGTTCCGCCGCCGCCAGCGCGGTGGAAAGCGCCTCTTGCTGGCGGCGCTCGACATCCATAATGGCGTCAATGTTCTGGAAAGCGGCGATGATATGTCCCTCCGCGCCCGGGCGGATGTATTTGAACTGGTAATAGTGCGGCTGTCCGGCGCTCAGCGTCCGGTAATGCGCGGTGTATTCCGGCTGCAGCTGCAGGGCGTGCTGTACGGCCTGCGGCTTCATGGCCTCGCGCATCATGGGGCGGTCATCGGGGTAGACACGCTCGTCAATGTAACGCAGGCAGGTCTCGTAATAGGGGTAAACGGCGTTTTTATTGCGGTCAAGTCCGGAGGTCACATAGCCGTCCAGCTTCAGTACCCGAATGCTGGAAAAGTCGGGCGAAAGCAGATAGACGTTGAGGTAATCCTTGGCCAGCGCGCCGAAAATGGTGAGATGCTCACGCATATAGGAGGCCTGCTCTTTCCGCTGCTGCACCTCATCGGTGATGTCGGCACCGTAAATGACGCATTCCAGGTGCCCGGAGTCAGGGTTCATCAGCAGATGCGCGGTGATGAGGACGCTGCGGGTCCGGGCATCCCCGGTGCGGAACAAAGCCTCCTGATGCAGCTGCAGCTGACCGGCTGCATGGGCCCGCAGCAGTGCGGCGCGGCAGAAGACCGCAAACAGCCGCTCGCGCTGCGCCGTCTCCGACACAAAGGCAAGCATGCGTCGAACGGCATCATCTGCGGAGTGCGGCTGCTGCGGTTGCTCGTCTGCGTCGACGCGCTCGAACCGCAGGCAGGCATTTTCGGTCAGGTCAAGATGCAGCAGCCCCCGCGCATGGGGAATGGAGCGCAGCAGCATCCGCCGCTGCGTTTCAAAATGCCCTTGCGAGCGGCGAAAGCGGGTGATATCCCAGGCGTACTCCACGAAGACTTTTTTGCCGTTCCAGTCGATCAGGCTGGTTTTTACGGCAAACACCTGGCGACCGTTATCCACCTCGCCCTCGCCAGAAGGTGCGCCGTCCGTTTGGTGCAGCGGGCAAAACGGGCACGGCTCGTCCAGGCCCATCATATATTCATAGCAGCGGCGGCCCTCGCAGGACTCGTCGCCGTGCACGGCAAAGGCCAGCGCCGACCGGTTGGCATACAGCACGGTCAACGTATCCGGGTCGCCTACCTGCACCATCTGGTCCGAGCCGTCCAGCACGGCGCGCAGCAGATCTTCCCGGCTGCCCGTCTGCATGGCGGCAGGGGCCGGGCGTTCTTTTTCGGCCATGAAAGGGTCTCCTTTCCCAAAAGTGCGTTTTGCCGCAGTTTTTCTACATTATAGCACACTTGCCGGGTAAGGAAAAGCCGCACGCGCAAAAGTCGGGCAGGAAGCGCGGCGCGCGGGGGCTTTGCCGCCGCGAAACATTTGACAAGCGCGCAGGGAACAGGTATAATATCAGTATCCTATACTGGGGGCTTTTGTCCGTGTTGGCCGGAATGCTTTTTTGGGCTGTGCACGGCGGCAAGCATCCGGTACGGTCGGCGGCAGCAGCCGTCGGCAAGCCAGAGCGCCGCGAGGGCTTTGGGGAGAATACAGTCGGGCCGCCGGGATGGCAGGCCCTTACAGGAAAGGTTGTTGCAATTACCATGGACCCGGATGGTCATAGTACCCTGAACCCGATGGCGATGCTGCTGGCGGCACTGCCCGCACTGCGGCAGGCGCCGCAGACGGCGCGCCCCGCCGTCGCCGTACCCTGGCTGCTTGGCGGCCTGGCCGCAGGCGCGGCAGGCGTTGTGCTGGGGCAGCTGGCGTGGCACTGGTGGAAGAAGCGCCGCGAAAAGGATGTCACCGAGGAAGATGTGCTGGAGCTGGTGGATACTGCCGAGGAGCAGGATGTCATCGACGAAAACCAGAAAGAGATGATCTCCAACATCTTCGAATTCGACGACGTAACGGCGTCGGATGTCATGACGCACCGTACCGATCTGGTCGCCGTACCGGAGAACACCACCCTGGCTGAAGCCGCGCGCATTGCCGCCGAAGAGGGGCGCAGCCGGCTGCCGGTGTATCAGAAAACGCTGGATAACATCATCGGCATGCTGTATGTCAAGGATCTGCTGTTTCTGGTGCAGGACCGCACCCGTGCCGAAAGCCCGGTGCGGGAATTTATGCGCAGCGTGATGTTTGTGCCGGAGGCCTGCCGCGCGGGCGAGCTGCTGCGCGACTTCAAGCGCAAGCATACGCAGATCGCTGTGGTCGTGGATGAGTACGGCGGCACCAGCGGTCTGGTGACGATGGAGGATATTCTGGAGGAAATCGTCGGCAACATTCAGGATGAATTTGACGATGAAGAGGAAGAGCTGACCCCCTGCGAAAACGGCTATCTGTGTGACGGCAGCCTGGAGCTGGAGGAGCTGTTTGCCGCCTTTGGGCTGGAGCCGCCCGAGGAGCAGGAGGAAGAGGAGTTCGAGACCGTCAGCGGGCTGATCACCCAGCGGCTGGGGCGCATCCCCGAGCCGGGCGAGCCTGTCGAGCTGGATTATAACGGCCTGCACTTTACGGTGCTGGAGGTGGACTCGCGGCGCATTGCCCGGGTAAAGTGTACCCGGCTGCCGCAGACGGAGCCGGAGAAGCCGGAAAAATCGCCCCGGGCCGAGCGCCCGGCGCGCGGCGAGTGAGCTTGCCTGACAGGGAGGATGGAGCATGGCACATTCGGAACAGACCCTCTGGCAGGAGGAGATATACGCCGGGCGGGTGCTGCGCCTGACGCGTGACACGGTGCGGCTGGAAAACGGGGCCGAGGGCGAACGCGAGGTGGTGCATCACCACGGCGGGGCCTGTGTGCTGGCGCTGACGCCCCAGCGCGAGGTCTATCTGGTGCGGCAGTACCGGTACGCCATCGGCCGTGAAATGTGGGAGCTTCCCGCCGGAAAACTGGAGCCCGGCGAGGATCCCTTTGCCGCCGCCCGGCGTGAGCTGACCGAGGAGGCAGGCGTGACGGCGGACAACTGGCGCTCGTTGGGGGCGTTTTACCCCACGGTGGGCTACTGCACCGAGGCCATCCACCTGTATGTGGCTACCGGACTGCACCCGGCGGCTATGCACCTGGATGACGACGAATTTCTCGAGCCCAGCCGCTGCCCGCTGTCCGACCTGGTGCGGCGCGTCCTCAGCGGCGAGATCCAGGATGCCAAAACCATCATTGGCTGCCTCAAGGTTCAGGCCCTGCTGGAAAGCGGCGAGCTGACGCTGTAAGCCCGCCGTACCCGGAGGCTCACAAACCTGGATAAAAAGAGAAAAGTGCCCCTTGCTGCGGCTGAAAGCCGCAGCAAGGGGCGCTTCTGACTGTGCGTGGGGGGGCGCGGTGCCTTGAGTCGCCTGCCATCAGGCGGGCAGCGCTCAGTGTGTGCGGATGGTCTGCACCCGGTGGGCGGCGTCGGCGGCCGCAGCGGTAATGGCGGGCCAGTCGCGCGCAGCAATGCGCCCGCTGCCCGTCAGCCAGCCGCCGCCTACCGCAAACAGATTGGGGCAGGCAAAATAGGCGGGCAGATCATCCGGACCGATGCCGCCCGTGGCCATAAAGCGCACGGCGGCATAGGGCGCGGCCAGCGCGCGCAGCAGGGCGGGGCCGCCCAGTACGCCGGCCGGAAACAGCTTGAGGTGCTCCAGCCCCATCGCCATGGCGGCTTCCACCTCAGTGGGGGTGGCCACGCCGGGTATGACCGGCAGCTCGTGCGAAAGGCACCAGTCGACCACGCGGGGGTTCAGCCCGGGGCTGACCACATAGCGCGCCCCGGCTGCCTTGGCCTGTGCGGCGGTTTCGGGGGTCAGCACGGTGCCGGCCCCCACCAGCAGCTGCGGCCGTTCGGCGGCAATGCGGCGAATGGCCTCGGCTGCGGCCGGTGTGCGGAAAGTGATCTCGGCCGTGGCAAGGCCGCCGTTCAACAGAGCGTCCGCACAGGGCACGGCGTCGGCGGCATCGGCCAGCACCACGACCGGTACAACGCCGATGGTTTGCAGACGGTCAAAAAGCGTGGTATCCATAAAGCTCTCCTTTTTAGAAAACGCAGTCGGTGCAAGCACCGCAGCGCGCTGTGCCGTCGAAGGCGGCGCTTTGTGAAAAACAAAAGGGAGTGGTGCGGCCGACCGGTATCAGCACCCGGCCGTGCGGCGGCCAAAGAGCTGCTCAGGCAAAATACCGGCCGCGGCCCGCCAGAAAATCCTCCAGCTCAGGCCGTGTGGGCAGCCCCTCGTTGTCGCCGCGGTTCATGACCTGTATGGCCCCGATGGCGTTGCCGCGTGCCACGCAGGCGGGCCAGTCCAGCCCCTCCAGCCGGGCGCTGATGACCCCTGCGGCAAATCCGTCGCCTGCGCCGACGGTATCCACCACGCGCGGTACGGCAAAGCCCGGCACAAAGCCGCCGTTGGCCCCGGCCTGCCAACAGGCACCGCCGGGCCCGGCCTTGACAATGACGCAGGGCGTTCCGGCCGCGCAGTAGTACGCGGCCGCAGCCGCGGCATCCCCGGCGCCGCACAGGGTGCGG
>CAKTAM010000091.1 GCA_934527255.1 uncultured Oscillospiraceae bacterium
GCCCAACGAAGAGGGCGTGATCGTCTATCATCTGAAGGTGGCCGCTGCCGACACCGGGCGGGTCATCGGAAAGCAGGGCCGCATTGCGAAATCCATTCGCGTGGTCATGCGCGCCGCCGCTGCCCGCGCCAACCAGAAAATCATGGTAGAGATCGACTGACCCTTTTACCGGCAATCAAAACCGCCTCTTCTGCCCGTGCGGCAGAGGAGGCGGTTTTTTCTGCCCGGCGGCGGTGATATTGCCGGGTCGACGGGGCATACTGCCTTTGAGGTGAAGCATATGCCTGTTTTGAACATCTGCGTGCTGTCCATCGTCAGCTTTCTGGTGCTGCTGCTGTTATCGCGGCTGATGGGCAACCGGCAAATCTGCCAGCTGTCCATGTTCGATTATGTCAGCAGCATTTCCATCGGCAGCATTGCGGCCGAGCTGGCCACACAGCTGGACAGCGACTGGTGGCAACCGCTGCTGGCCATGGTCCTGTATGCCCTGCTGACCATCCTGTTGGCACTGGCCTGCCGCAAAAGCCTGCGACTGCGCCGCCTGCTGAACGGCGCGCCCGTCGTGCTGTACCAGGACGGCGAGCTGTACAAGGCGGCTCTGCGCCGCGCCCGCATCGACCTGAACGACCTGCTGAGTCAGATGCGCTGTCAGGGTTATTTTGACTTAAGCGAGCTGCAGGCCGTGGTGCAGGAGCCGAGCGGCCAGCTGAGCTTTCTGCCGCGGGTGGAGCAGCGGCCGGTCAAGGTGGAGGATCTGAACCTGCACCCGGAAAAGGAGGGGCTGGTCATCAATCTGGTGCTGGACGGCCGCGTGCTGGAGCAGAATCTGCGCAGCATCCGGCGCGACCGCCGCTGGCTGCAGGGGCAGCTGGCCGCCAAGGGCTTTTCCGACCCCTGTCAGCTGCTGCTGGTCACCTGGGACTGCTGCGGCACACTGACAGTCTATCCCGCCGGTGAGCGCACCGTCAACCCCGAGCTGCTGCTGTAAAGCCCAACGGCTGCCGTGACCGCGCAGCAAAAAGGCCGCCGCTTTTCAGCCGAGTGTTCGTAAAACAGTTTTCGGGAAATGACATGGCAGCTGCCTGTCAGGAATGGTCACGCATACCCGTCCTAACCGAGGAAGCCCCAAGCCCCCCGTCCACACCGTAAGGGTGTCGGGCGGGGCCTTTTGCATATCGGCGATACCTAATAACACATCGGATCTTGCACCAAGGTCGTGTGCCAAGGGGCCGCGCCCCTTGCGTGCCCGGCTCCCCTCGCCGCAGGCGATATGGATTCGCCGCACCGAAAGCCTTTTCAAAGGCGCATCCTCCGGGGCGAAGAAAAGGCACTTCCGCAAAAGTGCAGCAGCTCACCGTACCACTCTCATCGCTGTGATCTGCAAAATGCAGCGGGTTCTTTGCAGGGGAACGACTGTATACGGCGCATTTTCGGTAAATCGCTGCGTGCATATATGGGGTGCCGACACAGCCTGCATGCCGTAAAACAGCCAAATTCTCCCACACAGGGGTGTTTTTTCATGGGAGAGTATGGTATACTCGGCTTAGCCCGGCAAATCGGAATGTGGGAGGATAGCGATCACGAATGACAGCAGCGACTTAAAAAAAGAATACGACGTTTTTTTGAAGAAGGTTCCTTATCAAACAGCAGTGGTTGACAGTGTAAAGGTAAGATACCAATATGGGCGGCAGGGACGGCGCCCCGGTCATCCTCTTTTTTAACGGATTAGAGATGCAGGAAATGTGGATGCCGTATGCCGAAAGGCTTGGAAAAGAATACCGATTTCTGATTTACGAATATCCGTCCCATACCGCCGAAGCGAATGAACAGATCGACTTTGCCGCAAAGCTGTTGAAGGTATTGTCTATTGAAAAGGTGATTTTGATCGGTGCAAGTGACGGCGGCGTATATGCGCAGATTTTTGCAAAAAGGCATCCGGGATCCGTTTTGGCAATGATCCTGACAACCACCCTGACGGTGGATTCCGATTATGTCAGAGACATCCGAAAAGAGAGCTTTTCAACGCCGATCCTTCTTCTTTTACTGAAGCTGGTTCCCGCAAAAACGGAAATGAAGCTGCTGTTAAAAAAGAGCGCCGGATTTTTGGAATGCGAACCGGAAAAGGAGCGGAAATATGGCAGAGGCTTCTATGAAACGGTGGCTTCTGACCTGAACTATAAGCAGCGGTTTATTCACAGCTTCAAGTGTGTATATATGCTGAAGGACTATCCGGTTTTTGAAGAAAACGATTTTGCGTATCTGAGAGGAAAAATACAGGTTCTTCTTCCGGAGAAAGACATTTTCAAAAAAGAAGATCAGAACCGACTTGCGGATCTGTTTGAAAAACTGGATGCAGAAATTCTGAATGTTCCAGGCGGACATGTAGGGTTCATCGTTCAGTCAGAATACTATATGGATCTGATGGAAAAGTTTTTGAAGAAAAGCGGGTTCTGACAGGCCCATTCCCGTTTGACATACCGTTTTGTGCCGAGTTTTTGGCAGAAACGCCCCAACTGAAAGCCGTTTGCGGAGCAAGTATGCAGGAACGGAAGATATGCGGCCACGAAACGGTCCCTGCTTTCATGAACAACAGAAAACCCGGAGCTGCGCGGCTGATTTCAGCCAACCGTTCCGGGTTTTCTTATTCTCCGTTCAAAATACCGCTTTATGGGGCTTCTGCATTTTCAGCGCCAGCCCTTTTGCGACATTTTTTGGTACGGCCGGGATGTCGATCCGCTCAATCACGGGCAAACACGGCCGTTTCGGCAAAATCCTCGGTGTCCAGCGTCAGGTTGCGGTTATAGTAGGGGTCGTGCAGCAGCGTCTCGCGGCCGAGGCGCTGCTGCAGGCGCTGCTGCTCCTGCGCAAAGCGCTGCCGGGCCGCACCGCGGACATCCAGCCCGCGGCTTTTGCTTTCGTAATGGTACAGCTCGGCATATGGTGTGAAAACGATGCGATACCCCGCCTGCCGGATGCGCAGGCAGAAATCGACATCGTTATACGCCACGGCAAAGCCCTCGTCCAGCCCGCCGACGGCATCGTACACGGCCGCCGGTACCAGCATGCAGGCGGCCGTCACCGCGGAAAGGTCACTAACCACCGCCTGCCGGAACATATAGCCGCTGGCGCCGCGCCGGGCGTATTTGTGACTGTGCCCGGCAAAGCCGCCCAGACCGATGATGACGCCCGCGTGCTGCACGGTATCGTCAGGGTAATACAGCAGCGCGCCGACCGCGCCGACCCCGGGCTGACTTCCCTGCGCCACCAGCTCGCGCAGCCACCCGGCGTTCAACACCTGCACATCGTTGTTCAGCAGCAGCAAATAGTCGCCCGCCGCCTGCGGACGGCCGAAATTGTTGATGGCGGAAAAATTAAAGGGGTCCTGCCAGTTCAGCACGCGCAGCCCGGCATACCGCTTTTCCGCCTGCCGGTAATAGGCAAAGGTCTGCGGGTCGGTGCTGTTGTTTTCCAGCACCAGCACCTCAAAACGGGGATAATCGGTTTTTTCATACAGCGACTGCAGCGCCTTTTCCAGATCGTCCGTATGATCCTTATTGGGGATGAGGATGGAGACCAGCGGCTGCGGCTGCGGCAGCGCATACACCACATGGTAAGTGCTGGGGAATTTTCCCTTTTCCGCGTGCGCATCGACCCCGGTGCGAGCCAGATGGTCGTTCAGCGCACGCAGCGCGGCCTGCTCAACATAAGGCTTGGCCTGTACCCCGCCCGCCGTGCTGGCGGCGGAGACCCGCCAGTAATACAGCACCTTGGGGATGTGATAGGCCCCGCCGGTGCGCTCGCACAGGCGCAGGAACAGATCATGATCCTGACTGCCGGAGCAGACGCTGCGCTCGCCGCCAAGCTCGCGGTACAAATCGGCCCGGAAAGCCGCCAGATGACAGATGTAATTGCAGGAAAGCAGATAATCCGGCGAATAATCCGGCTTGAAATGCCCGGCCGTTGGGCGGGTGATGTCCCCGGTAAACAGCGCCTCGTCGCTGTAGAGAAACGGGCACGGCTGGCTGACCGCCGCCTTTGCCACCTCGTACAGGGCGTTGGGCGACAGCACGTCGTCATGATCCAGCAGGGCCAGCCAGCTGCCGGTGGCCATGGCTGCCGCCGCGTTGGTGTTGGCGGCAATATCGCGGTTTTCAATGCGCTGCACCCGAATGCGGGGATCCGTATAACGGGCCAGCCGGGCGGCCACGCGCGCCGCCTGCGTGGTGGAGGCATCGGCCAGGCAAAGCTCCCAATTGGGATAGGTCTGCCCCAGCAGGCTTTGGATCAGCTCATCCAGAAAGCGATCCGGCGTGTTGAACAGCGGCACCAGCACGCTGATCTTCGGCCAGCCCTCCGCCCTGCCGTCGGCGCAGAACTGCCGCTGTGCGGCCAGCACCTGCCGGGTGGGCAGATAGCGCCCGCGCTTGCTTTTCAGCCGACGCCGCACAAAGCCGACGCCGCGCTTCCAGGTGCGGGCGAGCCCCTCCTGCCGCAGATAGGTAAAGCCGTATGCCAGCAGCTCCCGCAGGCGCTTAAGTTTCTGTGCCATGTATGCCGTTCTCCGTTCGCCGTTTGGCCGTTATTTGTAGCCGTAGTTTTCGTACAGATAGGTAAAATGCGGGTTGTAGCAGGGGTCGCCCTGCTGCAGCAGTGTTTGCCAGCGCTGCACAAAGGCCGCGCGCTCGCGCTCGAACCGGGCGCGGTTGGGGCCCTCGGTGTCATAGCCGCGGCTCTTGCTTTCGTAATGCACGCCGCCCGCATAGGGGGTATAAACATTGCGCAGCCCGGCCTCGCCCAGACGCAGGCAGAAATCAACATCGTTAAAGGCCACGGCAAACCGCGTTTCGTCCAGCCCGCCCAGCCGACGGTACAGCGACGCCTTGATCATCAGGCAGGCCCCTGTCACGGCCGAGTAGTTCTGTGTTGTCACCAGACGGTTCAGGTCTCCGCCGTTGGTGCCGGGCAGGCCCTTGTGGCTGTGCCCGGCCGTGCCGCCGATGCCGACGATGACCCCGGCGTGCTGGATGGTACCGTCCGGGTACAGCAGCTTGCCGCCCACCGCGCCAATGCCCGGCTGCTGCGAATAGCTGAGCAGCTCGCGCACAAAGCCCGGCGTTGTCACCTCAATATCGTTGTTCAGCAGCAGCAAATGCTCGCCGCGGGCGTGCCGCGCGCCGAAATTGTTAATGGCGGAAAAATTGAACGGGCCCTCCCACACCAGCACCTGCAGGCCGGGATACCGCTGTTTGGCCGTCTCATAATAGGCGAAGGTGGCGGGGTCGGTGCTGTTGTTCTCCAGCACCAGCACCTCCAGCGGCTGCCAGCCCGCACAGGCGTACAGCGTGGAAAGGCAGCGCTCGAGGTCGTCGGCATGGTCCTTGCTTGGGATGAGCACCGAAACCAGCGGACTGCCCTTGACGGCGACGGTCGGGTGATAGGTGCCGGGGTACTCAGGCTGGATTTCCACCGCCGCGGGCCAGCCGATGCGGTCAAAGTGAGCCTCCAGCGCGGCGCGGCCCGCCTCCAGCGCGTAGGGCTTGGCCGAAATGTCGCTGGCAGTGCTGGCCGCATGGCTGCGCCAGATATACAGCACCTTGGGCACATGCGCCACCCGGCGGGCCTTTTCGGTCAGGCGCAGGATGAGATCATAATCCTGCGCGCCGTTGTAGGCGCTGCGCTCCTCGGCACCCGCCTTTTCCAGCAGCGCGCGGGAAAAGGCGGAAAAATGCGTGATGTAATTGCAGCCCTGCAGCTGCTCGGGGCACCAATCCGGCTTGAAATGGTACTGCACCAGCTTTTTCAGATCACTGTTCAGCACGATCTCGTCCGAATAGACATAATCGGCGCCCTGCTCGTTGATGGCGCGCACCACTTCATACAGCGCGTTGCTCTGCAGCACGTCGTCATGATCCAGCAGGGCCAACCACTCGCCGTCGGCGGCGGCCAGCGCGCGGTTGGTGTTGCCCGCAATCCCCTCGTTGCAGGCCAGCCGCACATAGCGGATGCGCTTGTCATGCAGGCGGGCGACGCGCTTTTCCAGCGGCGAGGCAGGCAGCGCGGCGGCCGCCCGGGCATAGGACGCCGGATCCTTTGGCACATCCTCCGGGCTGGTATTGGGCGCGGTGCTGGCATCTGCCAGCACCAGCTGCCAGCGGGGGTAGCTCTGGCGCAGCACACTGCGCACCATATCGTCAAAATAACGGGGCGGCGTGCGCCATACCGGCACCAGAATACTGACGGTGGGCATCTGGGCAAAGGCCGCCTGCCGCTGCGCCTTCCACTCGCGGCGCAGCGGGATATCCGCGCGGTGCTTCCACACCTCGCGGTGCAGCGCCAGGTTCAGCCGGAAACCGGCCTCCCGCCCCAGCGCCTGCCAGCCGCGCGTGCGCACACACGCGGCCGCGCGTGATGCCAGGCTGTAAATACGCCCCCAATGCAGGTTGCGGCGCACCGCCCGGCCAAGGCTGTCCGCCTGCGGGGGCGGCGTGTTCTCCTGCGGCTGTGCTTTCAACGGCTGCGATGGCATGGCAAACCCCTCCCTGAGCATTCTTCCTGCATCAATCCTTGGTGGCCTGACGGTAGGCGGCGCACACCTCTGCGGCCGGGCCGTCCATGACCTTTTCGCCGTGGCTCAGCCATGCCACCTTGTTGCACATGCGCTCGACCTGCTCGATGGAATGGCTGACGAGGATCACCGTCGTGCCGCCCTCCATCAGCTGGCGCATGCGATCCTCGCATTTCTGCTGAAACAGAAAATCGCCGACCGACAAAATTTCATCGGCGATCAGCACCTCCGGCTTGGTGATGGTGGCAATGGCAAAGCCGATGCGCGCCACCATGCCGCTGGAATAGTTTTTCAAGGGCACATCCAGAAAATCGCGCAGCTCGCTGAACTCCACGATCTCGTCAAATTTTTCATCCAGGTAACTGGGGGTGAAGCCCAGCACCGTACCGTTGAGATAGATGTTCTCGCGGGCGGTCAGATCCATATCAAACCCGGCGCCCAGCTCGATGAGCGGGGCAATGCTGCCATGCACCGTACAGCTGCCCTCGCTGGGCTTGTACACCCCGGCAATGACCTTGAGCAGGGTGGATTTGCCGCTGCCGTTCAGGCCGACCAGGCCGTAAAAATCGCCCTTTTCCACATTTAGGCTGACGTTTTTCAGCGCATAGAACTCATCGTACTGCAGACGTCCCTGCACCAACGCCATAAAATATTCCTTCAGGCTTTCGTGCTTTTCCTTGGAAAGGTTGAAGCGCATGGAAACGTTGTTGACTTCGATCACACTCATTGCCGCAGCTCCTCCCTTACAGATGCAGAACAAACCGATCC
>CAKTAM010000092.1 GCA_934527255.1 uncultured Oscillospiraceae bacterium
GATGAAACGCTTTGGCCCAGTCGATGTACAGCTTGATGCCGAAATAGATGTTGTACAGCGGGATCAGAAGCAGCAGGAACTTCCAGCCGTTTCCGTACAGCTCCTGACAAAGCACATAGGTATTGTAAATGGGAACAATGCCCTCCCAGCCCTGACGGCCCATCTTCTTGAAGATCATCCAGGAAGCGACAAGGGACAAAATGCCGACGATGATGCGAATAATCATGATCTCTACTCCTTTTCCAAAACAAAAATGACGCTGCCGGGCATCCGCACTTTTTCGCCCGTGCAGCAGTTTCAGTATAGCAGGCCGCCGCGCAAAATGCAACAGAAAAAAGTGCGCGGAAACGGAAAATCTGCCCGAGCTTGTTCACACGGCAGGCAAGGCAGAACGGACCCGTGAGAAGCACAGGCGGGCTTTGCGTGGGCCAGGGTAAGCGAGGCCTGCATTTTGCTGCAGCTCTTGCAAAAGAGCTGCAGCGCGACCGCCGCAGAAAAACAGAACCCACCGGACAAAAAACGGACGAAAGGAGGGGGAGAGAAAAAACAAAAGCTGTACCAACCGAAAAGTTCGTACAGCTTCTGTTTGGTGGAGGAAGATGGATTCGAACCATCGAAGGCATAGCCAGCAGATTTACAGTCTGTCCCCTTTGGCCGCTCGGGAATTCCTCCATATGCAATTGAACTGATGCGGTGTAAGTAAATGGAGCTGGTGGACGGATTCGAACCCCCGACCTGCTGATTACAAATCAGCTGCTCTACCAGCTGAGCTACACCAGCGAATCATCAGCGCTTGATTATAATACCACACCGCGCGGGAGAATGTCAACCCTTTTTTTGAAAAAAGCTGCAAAGACAGTCGGAATGCAGATCGGCTGCAGCTGCCGCCGCCTTGACGGTCGGCGGGGAAACCGGTATAATACCATATATGAAATAGAAAGCAGAAAAGCGGCGGCGGAGCTTTTGGCCGCCGTCAGTCGGTCTGCGGGGGCTTTTGCCGTATGGCCATGGAGGGGAAGAACAAGTATGCTCAAGCGCTTTTTGGAATATTATCGGCCGCACCGCTGGATGCTGGCGGCCGATATGACCGCCAGCCTGTTTGTATCGCTGATCGGGCTGGTTTACCCGATAATCAACAACCGGATGCTCAACGACTGGATACCCAACCGTAACCTGCGGATGGTCGTCTGGTTTGGCGTGCTGCTGCTGGTGCTGTATGTGCTGCGCTTTGCGCTGCGGTATTTTGTGCAGTACTATGGCCATATGATCGGCGTAAAAATGCAGGCGCAGATGCGGCGGGATATGTTCCGGCATCTGGAAAAGCTGCCCTGTTCGTTTTATGATGAGCACGAGACCGGTAAGATCATGTCGCGCATGACCAGCGACCTGTTCGATGTCAGCGAGCTGGCGCACCACGGGCCGGAAAACGTGCTGATCTGCAGCATTATGATCGTCGGCTCGTTTGTGTACCTGTGCACCATTGAATGGCGGCTGACGCTGATCATCTTTGCATGCGTGCCGGTGCTGGCGGCAGTCTCTATCATATGCCGCCGCCAGATGGACGAGGCCTTTACCGAAAGCCGCAAAAGCATTGCCAGCGTCAATGCGGCGCTGGAGAGCAGCGTTTCGGGAATTCGGGTGACAAAGGCCTTTACCAACGCCCAAAAGGAAAGCGAAAAATTTGAGGTGGGCAACCGGAGCTACGTTCAGGCGCGGCGCAAGTCGTACATTGCCATGGCGCGGTTCCATTCCTCCTCGTCGTTCGTCACGGATGTGTTCAACGTGATCGTGCTGGTGGCGGGCGGTATTTTCCTGTACCGCGGCGAGATCACCTTCGGCGACTATTCCACGTTTATCATCTCGGTCAACCAGTTTATCAACCCGGTGACGACGCTGATCAATTTTATGGAGCAGTACGAAAACGGCGTGACGGGCTTCCGTCGTTTTCTGGAGATCATGGACGTTCCCCCCGAGGAGGACGCGCCGGATGCGCACCCGCTGCAGAATGTGCAGGGCGAGCTGGAGCTGGAGCAGGTGGAGTTTGCCTATGACGACAGCAAGGAGGTGCTGCACGGGGTATCGCTGCGGGTGGAAAAAGGGCACACGCTGGCGCTGGTCGGCCCCTCCGGCGGCGGCAAAACGACCCTGTGCCACCTGATCCCCCGGTTCTACCCGCTTTCCGGCGGCAGCATCCGCATTGACGGGCAGGATATCCGCACGCTGACGGCGGAAAGCCTGCGCCGGGCCGTTGGCATTGTGCAGCAGGATGTTTTTCTGTTCAACGGCACCATCCGCGAAAACATTCTGTACGGCCGTCTGGATGCCACCGAGGAGGAAATGCTGGAGGCGGCCCGCCGCGCCAACATTCACGAGTATGTGATGGGGCTGCCGGAGGGGTATGACACCCAGATCGGCGAGCGCGGCGTCAAGCTTTCCGGCGGGCAGAAGCAGCGGCTTTCCATTGCGCGGGTGTTTTTGAAGGATCCGGCCATTCTGATCCTTGATGAGGCCACCAGCGCGCTGGACAATGCCACCGAGATCCTCATTCAGCAGGCGCTGGACGAGCTGTGCCGCGGCCGCACCACGCTGGTGGTGGCGCACCGGCTTTCCACCATCAAAAATGCCGATGAGATCGCCGTCATTGCAGATGGCGTTGTGCAGGAGCAGGGAACGCACGAGCAGCTGCTGGCGCACGACGGCCCGTACCGCAGGCTGTACAGTCTGCAGTTCCGCGATGAGGAATGGCAGCAGGTGCTGCACTGAAAGAGCATCGGCGGCGCGCCGCCGCCCGGCATACCGACAGATGAAAAAATGCCCCGTTTCCGCGCAGCGGCGGAGGCGGGGCATTTTGGTGCTTTCAAAGCGAAAAGAGCTTAGGGGCAAAAGCTGCGCTCAGGTGCGGGCAAGACCATCTACATACAACACCTGGCCGGTGATGTACGAGGCTTTCTCCGATGCCAGGAAAACAAAGGCATTGGCAATATCCTCCGGCTGGCCAAGGCGGCGCAGGGGGATCTGGGCCACCAGCGGATCGATCACCTCTTTGGGCACGGCGCGCATCATATCGGTATAGGTGATGCCGGGGGCCACGGCATTGACGCGGATGCCCTTGGGGCCAAGCTCGCGGGCGAGGGAAAGCGTAAAGCCGTTGACGGCGAATTTGGAGGTGGGATAGCTGACGCCGCCGGGCTGGCCGTAGCGGCTGACGACCGACGAGGTGTTGAGAATGACACCGCTGCCCTTGGCGATCATGCCGTCCACCACGGCGCGGGCGCAGTTGTACACACCCTTGACGTTCAGGTCGATCACCTTGTCAATGGTCTCCTCGGTGTAGGAGGTAAAGGGGGTGCTTTCGGAGATGCCGGCGTTATTGACCAGAATGTCAATGGCGCCGTACCGGGCCGCTACCTCATCAAAGGCTGCCTTTACTTCGGTGTAGCTGGTCAGGCTGGGGCAGATGCCCTCCACCTTGCCCTCGGGGAACTTTTCGCGCAGCTGCGCGACTGCCTTGTCGGCGCTCTCCTTGCGGGAGCCGCACACCACCACGACGGCACCCTCCGCCAGAAAAGCCTCTGCTGTGGCAAAGCCGATGCCGCGGCTGCCGCCGGTGATAACGGCGACCTTGTCCTTTAACTGCATAAGAATATCCTCCTTTTTATTAGATCGGCAGGGCCGAAAAAACGGCTCTGGAGGCAAAAAATGACAGGGAAACAGGCCGGGACGGCGCTTATTGCGCCTGCTCCAGCGGGGCCTCGGCCTCGGCGGGCGGCAGCCCGGCGCTCTCGCGCAGGCTGGCATCCATCATGGCGTGTATCTGGGCGGGAAGCTCGCGCAGCGCCTCCCGCGAAAGCGAGGCGGTCTTGATGGGCGGGAAAATTTTCAGCTTCACCACACCGGAACGGATCCAGTGATGGTGACCCTCAAACAGCGCGCGGGTGCCGTTGAGGTACAGCGGCACAATGGGTGCGCCGGTGACCCCGGCAATGCGGAAGCTGCCGGTTTTGAACTTGCCGATGCCGCCGTCCTTGGAACGGGTGCCCTCGGGGAAAATGCAAAGGTCGCGCCCGCTGCGCACCAGCCGAACAGCGTTTTCATAGCAGTTGCGGGCGTTCTGCGGGTCATCCCGCTTGACATACAGGCAGTCGAACAGATCCATCCAGCCGCGCAGCAGCGGCACCTTGCCGATGGAGGCCTTCGCCATCATGGCGCGGGGGCGGCCCATATGGGTCAGCAGAACGGGAATATCCAGCATGCCCTGATGGTTGCAGACATAAACAGAGGCCTGTTCGGGGAAATGCTCGGCGCCCTCCACCTCTACGCGAATGCCTGCCAGCCGCAGAATGGCGCCCATCCAACGCGGCACCCATTTGTCGGTAATGCGGTAGCATTCCTCGGCGCGGCCGTGCTTTTTCAGGTACATGGCGCGCATTTGCAGGGGCTTGAGGAAAATCAGGCTGAAAACCATAAACAGGCAGACAAGTATCATTCGCATGACAGTTACGCATCCTTTGTTTTCAAAATAAGGAAATGACCGCCGAAAACAGCCCGAAAGGGTTCAGCTGCCGCAGGCGGCCAGCGCCTGCTCCAGCGCGCAGAAATCCTGCAGGGTCAGCTGCTCGGGCCGGGCCATCGGCGGCAGCCCGGCAGCGGCAAACGCCTCCAGAAGCTGCTGCTTCGGCAGGCCAAGCCCGGAGGAAAGCCCGTTGACCGCCGTTTTCCGCCGCTGGCAGAAGGCTGCGCGGATGATGCGGAAAAAGCGTTTTTCATCCAGCGGCTGCACAGGCGGAGTGCGGTGCGGCGTCAGCCGAATGACGGCGCTGGTCACCTTGGGCGGCGGGGTAAAGCTGCCCGGCGAGACCGTAAACAGCACCTGCGGCACAGCGTAATAGTGCACCGCCAGACTGATGGCGCCAGCCGCACGGGTGCCCGGCGCGGCGCAGATGCGCTCAGCCGCCTCCTTTTGCACCATAACGGTAATGCTTTCTACCGGCAGGCGTTCCTCCAGCAGCTTCATCAGAATGGGGCTGGTGATGTAATAGGGCAGGTTGGCGCACACGGCGACTTTCAGCCCGGCCAGCCGTTCGGCCAGCAGTGCGTGCAGATCCAGCCGCAGCACATCGCCCATGACCAGCTGCACGTTGCTCAGCCCGGCAAGGCTTTCCTCCAGCAGGGCGGGAAGCCGGTCGTCCACCTCCACGGTCACCACACGGTCGGCGCGCAGCGCCAGCTCCTTGGTCAGCACGCCGACGCCCGGCCCGATCTCCAGCGCGCCCCAGCCCGGCCCCAGCCCGGCGGCTTCGGCCATGCGGGGGCAGACGGAGGGGTTGACGATGAAATTTTGCCCGAACTGTTTGGAAAGCACAAAGCCGTGCCGTGCGCACAGGCTGCGGATGTAGCCGAGATCGGTCAGGGTGGGAAGTTCATTCATGCAGCAAGGTTTCCTTTTTGAAAGCATAGGGCAGAAGCTCGGCGACGGTAAGGGTGCGGCGGCTGCCGCTGCGCCCGGCCACCAGAACAGGGGTCGAGGGACCGGCGGCAAATTCGGCCATGACCTGGCGGCAGGCCCCGCAGGGAAAGCCGGTGCAGTCGTCGCCGCTGACAACGGCCATAGCGGTAAAGCGGCGGCAGCCCTCGCTGATCATTTTGAAAAGTGAGGTGCGCTCGGCACAGCAGGTCAGCCCATAGCTGACGTTTTCTACGTTGCAGCCGACAAAAACGCGGCCGTCCTCGCCCAGCACGGCCGCGCCCACCGGCCAGTGCGAATAGGGCACATAGGCGCGATCAGCCCCCTGCAGGGCCAGCGTGAACAGCTCATCCAGAACCATGCGGACGCTCCTTTGCCGAAAAAGCGGCGCAGCCGCCAGTTTTTTATATTATACTATATTAGTATAGCACAACCCGCCCGGCTTGCCTAGTGGGCATACAAAGAAAGACGGCATTTTTACCGGCATGCCCGCCGCTGCGCACAAAAACTCTTGCCTTTTGCCGGGCGCTGGTGTATGATGGAAAAAAACACGGCCGCGGGCTGAAAAGGATGTGTCAGAACCATGGAACGTCGGGACAAGATCAACTATTATCTGGATATTGCGGATACCGTGTCGCGGCGCAGCACCTGCCTGCGGCGCATTTACGGGGCCATCATCGTCAAAAACGACGAGATCGTTTCCACCGGGTATGTGGGCGCGCCGCGCGGCCGCAAAAACTGTACGGATATGGGCACCTGTATCCGCGAGCAGCTGCAGATCCCGCGCGGCCAGCGGTACGAGCTGTGCCGCAGCGTGCACGCCGAGGCCAACGCCATCATCAGCGCATCGCGCGATGTCATGATCGGCGCGACGCTGTACCTGTGCGGGCGCAATCTGCCCGGGTATGAATATGTGAAAGATCCCTGCTGCTGCAGCATGTGCAAGCGCATGGTCATCAACGCCGGGATCGAAAAGGTCATTGTACGCATCAACGATACCGAGTACCGCATCTTTGATGTGCAGCAGGAATGGGTGAACGTGGATGCCAGCCTGGAGATCGAGGGCGGGTATTGAGGTCATCTGCGGAAAAAGAAGCAGGAAAAGGAGAAAACCGTATGAGAACGATCGGGTTTGAAAACGTCGAGCTGACCGGCGGCTTTCTGGCGGAGAAGCAGCGCCTGAACCGCGAGGTCACACTGCAGGCCGTGTATGACCGCTTTTGCGAGACCGGCCGCTTCGGCGCATTGGATTGCGGCTACCGTGAGGGCGGCAGCCAGCCGCGGCCGCACCACTTCTGGGACAGTGACGTGGCCAAGTGGCTGGAGGGCGCGGCCTATGCGCTGCAAAAGCAGCGCGACCCCGCGCTGGAGGCCAGGGTCGACGCCGCGATAGAGTCACTGTGCGCGCACCAGTGGGAGGACGGCTATATCAACAGCTATTACACGGCCTGCTGCCCAAAGGAGCGCTTTACCGACAGGGATATGCACGAGCTGTACTGCGCCGGGCACCTGATGGAGGCAGCCGTCGCCTATGCGCAGGCCACCGGGAAAAAACGCCTGCTGGAGGCGGTAGAGCGGTATGCCTCGCTGATCGAACGGGTGTTTGTGACGGAAAAAAGCGCTGCATTTGCCACGCCCGGCCATGAAGAGCTGGAGCTGGCGCTGGTGCGGCTGTACCGGTACACCGGCAAAGACCGCTATCTGCGGCTGGCCGCACATTTCATCAACGCGCGCGGCGCGGTGGAGGAGCCGCAGGCGGACGCTTATAATCAGTCGCACCTGCCGGTGCGCCAGCAGACCGAGGCGGTGGGACACGCCGTGCGGGCG
>CAKTAM010000093.1 GCA_934527255.1 uncultured Oscillospiraceae bacterium
CCACCGCCGGGCGAAGCTTCCGCCCGGCGGTGGTTTTTTGGTGCGGCGCAATGACCTTGGTAAAATAAGTTTTGAAGCTTTAATTAAATATAGAATGTATTTATTAGAGAATAATTCCGAAAAAACTATTGACATATACGCATTAAAGGCGTACAATATAGACATGAAAGGGGATGAACAACACGAAGCGGGCAGACTTGATTGCACTGTTGGAAAAAAACGGCTGGCGGCTGAAACGCAATGGCGCGGGGCATGACATCTATACAAACGGCAAAGAGTGCGAAACGGTTCCGCGGCATAGAGAGCTGAACGAAAATCTTGCAAAAGCGATCATCAAAAGACGGGGGCTTCGATAAGCCCCCGGGCTTTGCAATATAGGAGGGCAACAAAAATGAAAAGAGCATATCCTGTGTTATTGACGCCGGATGAAAGCGGGTATGTGGTGTATGTGCCCGATTTTGACATTTACACGGAGGGAAAGACACTGGCGGATGCCATGGAAATGGCACGCGACGCCATCGGTCTGATGGGCATTGACCGTGAAGACGACGGGAAGGCGCTGCCGGAGGCTTCGACCGTGGCAGCCGCGCAGGCGGCCGCGGAGAAGGGCACGCTGGTAACGCTGGTGGATGTGGATTTTGCCGAATACCGTCGGCAGAACGACCTGCGCAGCGTAAAAAAGAACTGCACGATCCCCTCCTGGCTGAATGCGGAAGCGGAGCGTGCGGGCGTGAACTTTTCGGCGGTGCTGCAGGCGGCGCTGAAAGAAGAGCTGCACCTGCAGCACCGCTGAAAGGGGCTGCTGCCGTGGGCATTGTCAGCGGCCTGGCCGCCACCGGCGCCAACCAGCTGGGCCGCCAGCTGAAAAACTGAACCCCAAAAAAGACAGAACCACCGCAGGGCGAAGCTTTCCGCCCTGCGGTGGTTCTTTGATGCGGCGGCGGCCTGCTCAGAGGCGGCGGCCATGCCCTTGACGGCCCCGGCGGTCAAAGGCTGCAAAGGGCGTCCTCCAGCACATCGGGCAGCTGCACGGGGTCCAGCCCGCCAGCATTGCAGCGCCGGGCCAGCGCCTCGGCCGCTGCACGCTGCACAAACACATCCGGAAACGACGCCAGCACCTGTGCGCCGTCTGCCGTGACGGCCTCCACCCCATAAACGGGCGCTGCCGCCTCCGGCAGCATGACAGAACAAACACGGTAAAGGCAGCTCATACGCGTTCCCTCCTTTGGGCAAGGCCCAGCAGCTCCTCCAGCGGTACGCCGGTGTACGCCGAAATCTTCAGCAGCGTTTCCATCTTCGGCACCACGCGGCAGCGCTCAATATTGCTGACGGTATCCTTGCTGGCATCGATGTGCTCGGCAAATTCTTCCTGCGTCTCGCGCAGCAGGCTTTTGCGCAGCCAGCGCACGTTATCGGCAATGACGGTTGTATCAATCATTTTTTTCACCCTTTTCTAAAATATACCAAAATTTTCCAGCAAACCACGGCCTGCGTTCCGTTTTTGGCGGCGCACGGCCGCCCGGGCCAGCCCCACAGGGCGGGCGGCGGCGTGTTGGCTGGCCGCGGCAGCGCGTCGGCGCCGGGCGCGGGTTCGGATATGCTCGGCCAAGGTGCACCGTACCATAGAGCGCGCAAGGGGGGCTTTCCGCGCCGAAAAAGGGCGAAAGCGGGCGCAGAAAACCGGCACGGCACGGACATTTTGCAGGGAATGACAGTTGATTTCTGCCCGGCGGGATGGTATAATCAGTTGCGTTACAGCGCCAACAGCAAAGGAGGGCGACCCGTGGCCAATGCAACCAGACACCTGATCGCGCAGGCGCTGGAAGACCTGCTGCGTCAGAAAACGCTGGATAAAATCACCGTAAAGGAAATTGTGGAGAAAAGCGGAGTCAACCGGCAGACCTTTTATTATAATTTTGAAGATATCTATGCCCTTGTGGAGTGGATATTTGAAGAAAAGACCCGGGCGCTGGCCGGGCAGGTCGACCTGGAGGCCGACTGGAAAGAGCTGATCCCCCAGCTGTCACAGAACCTGCTGGAGTATAAGCAGCTGATCCTGAACGCCTACCACTCCCTCAACCGGGTGCATCTGGAGCGTTATCTGAAAAACTGGCTGCGGCCGTATGTCGCCCATGTGGTCGAAGACAAGGCGCAGGCTTACCGTGTGACCGAAACCGAAAAAGCGTTCATCTGCAACTGCTATGTTGCGGTGTTTGTGGGCATTGCGCTGGAATGGATCGAAAGCAATATGTCCGGCAACCTCATCTCGCAGATGGATATGTTTATCAAGCTGGTTGACGGCAGCCTGGAAAGCATTTTGCAGAAATTTTCGCAGGAAAGCGCCCCCACATCTTGAACAGACAAGGAGAAAACCGCCCCGTGAAGCAGCAGATTACTTCCTACATCCGCACGCACAAGCATGTGCTGATGTTCTTATATTTCCCAATTTATCTGACGTGGTTTTTCGTACTGGAAAAGCTGATCGTCAGCAATTACTGGGTTTCGTACATCCCGCTGGATGATAAAATTCCTTTCATCCCGGCATTCATTCTGCCGTATGTGCTGTGGTTCCCCAATATCATCCTGCCGGCCTTTGTGCTCTACTTCAAAAACACCGGTGCGTTCAAGCGCTACGGCTGGTATGTTATCATCAGTTTTTCGCTCAGCATGCTGATCTGCATGGTGTTTCCCAACGGGCAAAACCTCCGCCCCGTCCTGCCCGAACAAAAGGATTTCTTCACCGCCTGGGTCAGCATGATCTACGCGGCCGATACCAATACGAATGTTTTGCCCAGTATGCATGTGGTAGGCTGCATGGGCGCAGCCTTTGCCGCGTGGGACATCGGGCGCGAAAAACCGGCCTGGCGGCGCTGGCGCATTCCGGCGCTGGCGCTGGAGGCACTGATCAGCATCTCGACTGTGTTTGTCAAGCAGCACTCGGTGCTGGATATCATCGCCGGTGTGCTGGTGGGTGTGCTGGTGGGCTGGCCCATCTACCGCAAGGGCAGCCCGCTGCGCCGCACGCAGCCGCCAAAGGAAACCGCCGCCGCCCGCTAAGCGGCACGCCCACAGAAAAAGCAGCAAACAAAAACACCGTCTGACCAACGCGCAATGCGTGGCAGACGGTGTTTTTTGTGTGCCGGAATCAACCGTTTTCTTCTAGGAGAGAACGTAAAAGCCGTGTTGCGAGAGATACCTTTTCGGCAGGTATCTTCTGTGATAGAAGAAGCAGTTGTTTTTGTTCAGGTGAAAGCTGCTTTTCGGAAAGGCATGATGCAGGCGCAGTGCCTTCTGCAGGAGCAGAAAGGGATTGAGCTAAAAGGTAATCTGCACTGACGCCAAAATATGCGGCAATTTTAGGAAGCTGTTCAAACTGTGGGTTGCTGTTTCTGTTTTTCCATTGCGAAACTACGCTTTTGCTAAGCCCGCAGTCTAACGCGGCCTTGCTGGGTGTTACTCCTTTTTCTAAGCACAGCTTGTAAAAGACGTCATAAAACACAATTTTCGCACCTCAAGATTGTGCAAGTTTACAATTGTGCACGAATCGGCAAAAATTAGATTGACAAGGCTACCAATGTGCACTATAATGAAACGCGTAAACAAGTGTAAACTTCCATTCGGCTGACAAAGTTCTATAGCGAAAGTATAGCACGAACGTTAAAGAATGTAAACAAGTGTATGGTAAGGAGTGTGATTCAATGCCGGAACAATGGACAAAGGACGTGGTGGGGGAGGGGATAAGGGTCAGGGCGTATGGTATTTGTCAGCGGCAAGCAGGCCATCAAGGTAAGCCTCGGCTTTGGCTTTATCAAGACTGTCCAGCGCTTGGAATTTATCAACAAAAGAGGGAACGGGCAAAACGGAAGAGTTGACAGGAATATCTGTTCGGCCAAGCAGGTAATCAACGGATACGTTAAAATAGTTGGCTATTTTGGCGGCCGTGTAAGAGTCCGGCTTTGCATCTTCGCCAGCAATGTACTTTTTTTTCCAGTAGGCCACACTACCTTTGCTAAAGCCAATTTCAGTGCTTGCCTTTGAGGGGGAAATTTTCTTTTCTTCGCAAAGCTGTTTGAAAATGTCGTAAAACATTACTTCTCCAAAAGTAAAATATTTGTTCAGAAAAACTTGACAAGTGCAAATAATTGTCCTATAATAGCCAACAGAAGAACAAACGATTAAACAAATTAACAAGCGAGTTCTTCTAAAAACAGAACCAATCAAATGCAAATGAACTTGCAAATTTGTCGCTGAACAGGAATTTTATGAACAATTTTAATAATAGCAATGCGGCAGTGCATTTGTCAAGAGATTTTGCAGGTTCCATATCAGAAAGGAGGAATAACCCATGACGATTGGAGAACGTATCCGCCAGCGGCGGGAGGCGCTGGGCTACCTGCAGTGCGAGCTGGCTGAAATGGTACAGGTCGATCCTTCCATGATCTGCCAGATCGAGCGCGGCAGCAAGATACCGACACTGGCACTGGGCCGTCAGCTGGCAGATGTGCTGCACTGCTCTTTGGATGAGCTGGCGGGCAGAATGTCCGCCTCAGAGGCCGAAACGGTCGGTGCAAAAGTGCAGTGAGAAACCCCGCAAAAAGCTAGCTCCTGAAGCAGGGGCTGTCAAGAAAACAAAAGACGAACAAAGGAGAAATCAACATGACAAATACAGAGCTGCTGCGCCGGAAAATCAAAGAATCCGGATACAAGGTGGGCTTTCTGGCCGAAAAGATGGGCATCACCTATCACGGCCTGCTGAACAAGATCAACAACCGCAGCGACTTCCGCGCACGGGAGCTGGCCATGCTGGCCGGGCTGCTGCAGCTGCCCCGTGAGGAATGGTTCGCGGTGTTTTTCGCCGGGGAGGCAGACAAAGCATGAGCAGGCACGAAAAACGGCGGCAGCGGTTGGCCGGGTTGGGCCTGCTGGCCTGCAGTGCGGCACTGCTGGCGCTGGGCGGCGACTGCACGGCGGCGCTTGTCTTTGCCCCGCTGGGCCTGTGGCTGCTTTTCAGCCGCGAATACCTTTTATATGCTGCCTGCCCCACCGGGCGGGCACACAACCGCAAAGGAGGAACCCCCGCCATGATCGACCGGGAAGCGCTGGCAAGCACGCTGTGCCAGCAGAAATATAAAGCGGCAAAGATTCTGTGCCGCCGCTGCGGCGCCGTCGGCACGCCGTATTTTTACTTCATCAACATTCAGCACCCGGTCATGCGGGCGCTGTGGCAGCAGTACAAGCGCAGCCTGCACATTCCGCAGCCGGTGCCTGCCTCGGATGAGGAGCGCCTGCGCTTTGAGGTGGGCCTGCTGAGCGAGGAGACCTGCCGCCGCATGGCGGAGGAGATTCGGCGGCAGGATGCGGCCGAACGGCAGGCGCAGCACAGCGACAAGGAAAAGGCTGCCGCAGAGAAGAAGCTGCCGTATGGCGTGAGCCTGTCATATAAGATAGGAATAGAAGAAGTCATCCGCCGGAAGGGCGGTTCTTTTTTTGCGCTTTTTTCCGAACAACGCCGCCCCACTGTGCCGATTTTGCGACAAACCGGCGGTTTTGTCCGGAAAAAACGGCAAAATGGCGCGGGTGTATAAAATAAAACAGCACCCCGCGATTGTCTATGGCAGTCGGGCGGCGGCAGCGGTATACTGATACCATCATCCGGCAGGGAGGTGAGCAGAGTTGGGTGAAAAGGACGCCATGCAGCGCGCGGCGCTGCACACCGTGTACGAATGCCTGGAGCAGGAGCCGGACCGCGGCTTTCCCGGCCTGCTGACCTGGCTGCAGGGCTGGGATACCGAGCGCATTTTGCGCAGGCCGCTGCGGCGGCTGAAGACCGGCCGCGGCCGGGCTTTTTTGCAGACCTGCTGGCGGCAGCTGGCATCCCCCGTGCGGGAGGCACTGTTTGTCAACCTGATCCTGCACGCCGGGGTACGCTCCGCGCAGGAGCGCCGCTGCTACGGGCTGGCGCACCGCTGCACCGTGCCGCAGGCGCTGGCGCTGTGCGTTTCGGCCGATGGGCCGGATTTTGAAGCGCTGGACGAGGTGATCGAGCAGGGAAAAGCCGTCGGCATTTACCTGTACCTGTTTTATCAGCCCGGTGCACAGGCGCTGCCGCCGCCTTTGGCGGATATGTGCGTCGCCCTGTGCAACAAGCACAGCGACTGCCAGTTTGCCCTGTGCACGCAGGGCGGCTCCATACAGGAGACGCTGGTCAGCGATATGCTGCGGGTCAAAAACCTGGCGGCGCTGCTGTGGGTGAACGCCGAAGAAACGGCCGACGCCGCGCAGACGGCGCAGGCGTTCCGGCGGCTGCAGGCGGCCGGGCTGCCGACAGGGGCGCTGGCATGGCTGCCGCCGCCCGAACAGGCCGCCGCGCTGCAGGCGCGTTTGGCTGGGCAGGGCGTGTCGCTGCTGTGTTATGCGGCGCATGCCGGGCAGTTGGTGGAACCCGCTGCCGTGCAGGCGCTGCGCCGCGGCTGGCGCGGTGGGCTGCTGCAGATGGCGGCGCCGCAAGGCGTCGAGCGGCCCGGGCGGCTTTTTGCCAACGGGCGCTGCGGCGTGCTGGATGAGCAGGGCTGCCTGCACGCCGATCTTTGGTCGGCCGCCGCGGTCGGCCCCATACCGAACCTGCCGCTGGCGGAGGGCATACAGCAGCTGTACGCCGTTCGCCCGGAGAGCTTGCAGGAAGAAAAACAGAGAGAACAGGAGGCATCCCCACTATGATACGATTTGGCCGGGCAGTGGTAAAGCACCGTACGCTTGTGCTGATTCTGGCGGTGCTGCTGCTGATTCCCAGTGTGCTGGGAATGGCAAACACCCGCATCAACTATGATATGCTGGATTACCTGCCCGAGGATATGGACACGGTCATCGGACAGAATGTGCTGCTGGAGGATTTTGGCAAGGGCGCGTTTTCCTTTGTCATCGTGCAGGGTATGAGCAACAACGACGTGGCCCAGCTGAAAGAGAACATCGAGCAGGTCGACCATGTGGCCACCGTGCTGTGGTACAGCGACCTGATGGATGTCACCGTCCCCATGGAGATGCTGCCGCAGAAATACTACGACGCCTTCAATACCGGGGACGAAACGCTGATGGCCGTCTTCTTTGATACCTCCACCTCGGCGGATGAGACGATGGAGGCCATCACGGCCATTCGCCGCATTGCCAGTAAGCAGTGCTTCGTTTCGGGCATGTCGGCGCTGGTGACCGACCTGAAGGACCTCAGCGAGCGCGAGGAGCCGATCTATGTGGGCCTTGCGGTGC
>CAKTAM010000094.1 GCA_934527255.1 uncultured Oscillospiraceae bacterium
TGATTCTGCTGGGCATTCCGGTGATGACGACGGAGCTTTCGGTGGGCAGAGCGAGCCAGCGAAGCATCGCGACGTCGTTCGACGTATTGGAAAAGCCGGGGCAGAAATGGCATTGGATGAAGGTGCTGGGCGTTGCGGGCAATTACCTCCTGATGATGTTTTACACGACGATTTCCGGCTGGTTCCTGATTTACTTCGTGAAATACTTAAACGGCTCGATCATGGAGCACACGACGGCGGAAGCGCTCGGAAACGTGTTCGGCTCGATCGTATCGAATCCGGGGCTGAACATTCCGGTTACGATTCTCGTAATCGTAATGTGCTTCGGCGCGTGCGCAATCGGGCTTCAGAAGGGTGTTGAAAAGATCACGAAGGTGATGATGGTGCTGCTGCTGGACTCGTGGCTGGTGCCGTTCCTGTTCCTGCTCAGCATTGGCATGGCCATCCTGTACAACATGGGCACCAACTATTTCCTTGGCGAAATTTCCTATATTACCAAGGCGCTGGCGGCGGTGCTGCAGCTGGCCGTCACCATGGACTATTCCATCTTCCTCTGGCACAGCTACTCCGAAGCAAAGCAGCGCTGCGCCGACCGTGACGAGGCCATGGCGCAGGCCGTGGCCAGCACCATCACCTCGGTGGTGGGCAGCTCGCTGACTACTATCGCCGGTTTCCTGGCCATGTGCTTTATGAGCTATACGATGGGCCTCGACCTCGGCATTGTCATGGCAAAGGGCGTGCTGCTGGGCGTAATTGGCAGCGTGACCATTCTGCCCGCGCTGCTGCGGCTGTTTGACAAGCCGCTGGATAAGACCCGCCACAAGCCGCTCATCCCCTCCATGCAGCGCACGGCTGTCGCCATCACCAAGCGCAGCTGGGTGTTTCTGCTGGCCTTTGTGGTGCTGCTGGTGCCGGCGGTCATCGGTTACCGCAACACGCCGGTGTATTACGATTTTACCAACCTTCTCTCCAGCGGCGATGCCGATCTCAACGACGATATGCCGTTTCTGGAGGCGAACGACCGTCTGGTAGAGGATTTCGACGTGGCCTCTACCCACATGATCCTTGCCGACGCCAACCTTTCGCACAAGGATGCCAAGGCCATGCTGGACAGCATCGAAGCGCTGCCCGGCGTCAAATATGCGCTGGGGCTGGATTCGCTGCAGGGCAGCATGGTGCCGAAGGAAATGCTGCCGGAGGAGCTGCTCAGCACGCTGGAAAGCGACCGCTACAAGCTGATTTTGGTCAACTCGGAATACCGCATTTCCACCGATGAGTGCAACGAGCAGATCGATTCCATCAACGCCATTCTGAAGGAGTACGACCCGCAGGGCATGCTGATCGGTGAAGCGCCCTGCACCAAGGATCTGATCGAGGTCACCAACCACGACTTTGAGGTGGTCAACATCATCTCGATCGCCGCCATTTTCATCATCATTGCGCTGACGCTCAAGAGCATCTCGCTGCCGGTAATCCTGGTGGCCGTCATTGAGTTCTCCATCTTCATCAACCTGGGCATTCCCTATTATACCGGCAACGCGCTGGCGTTCATTACGCCGATCTGCATCAGCACCATTCAGCTGGGCGCGACCGTTGACTATGCCATTCTCATGACCACCCGTTATAAGGCCGAGCGCCGGGCCGGGTGCGACAAGCGGCAGGCGGTCACCACGGCGCTGGCAGCCTCCATTCCCTCCATTCTGGTCAGCGCGCTGGGGTTCTTTGCCGCCACGTTCGGCGTGGCCGTTTACTCCAATATCAGTCTGATCAGCTCGATGTGCCATTTGATGGCGCGCGGCGCGATCGTCAGTATGTTCAGCGTCATGCTGGTGCTGCCGTCGCTGCTGATGCTGCTGGATAAGGTGGTCTGCCATACCACGGCCGGTATGCGCCCGGCGGCGCATGCCCAGGCTGCGCAGACCGCTGCAGGTTAAGCCCGAACAACGAAGAAAGAAAGGAACGATGGTTTCATGAAAAAGCGTGGACAGAAAGTACAGCGCCTGCTGGCCTGCCTGCTGGCGGTATCGGTCAGCATGGGCGCGGTCTCCTTTACGGCGCGTGCGCAGACGGAAGAGCAGCCGGTTGTGCGACAGGACGCCGAGGACGTGCTGAAAAAGCTGAATCTGGATGAGATTTTGACCACGGCGGAAAGCGCCGACAAGGAAGAAACGGTGTATGTGCTGGCCGGGGCCGACGGCGAGCAGCAGAAGGTACTGGTCAGCACCTGGCTGAAAAACCCGGACGGGGCGGACGCTCTGCCGGATCAGACCAACCTGACCGATCTGGAAAACCTCAAGGGCGACAGCGTGCCCGCCCCCGCGGCGGACGGCAGCTGCACCTGGCAGGCAAACGGCGAGGATGTATACTATCAGGGGACCGGCAGTGCGCAGCTGCCCGTCACCGTTTCGGTGCGCTACCTGCTGGACGGCGTGGAGACCGCCCCGCAGGAGCTGGCAGGCCGCAGCGGGCACCTGAGCATCTGCTACACCTATGAAAACCACGACAGCCGCGAGGTAACGCTGAACGGCGGCAAGACGACCCTGTATGTGCCGTATCTGGCCATGACCGCCATGGTGCTGGACAATGAGGTGTTCCGCAACGTGCAGGTGACCAACGGCAAGCTGGTGAACGACGGTGATCACACCGTTGTGGTGGGGCTGGCCATGCCCGGCCTGCAGGAGAGCCTGAACATCGACGCCAACGAGCTGGAGCTGCCCACCCGTGTGGAGCTGAGCGCCGACGTCACCGATTTTGAGCTGGGCGCGACCTACACGCTGGTGACCAATGCGCTTTCCGGCCAGGCCGACCTCAGCGACGCCGACGACGGCGTAAAGGATCTGACCGCCATGCTGCAGAAGCTGGAGGACGCCATGAGCGCTCTGCTGGAGGGCTCCGGCGAACTGTATGACGGCCTGTGCACGCTGGAGGACAGCACCAAAACGCTGGTCAGCGGCGTGAACACGCTGACCGACGGCGGCCGTCAGGTGGCGGCAGGCGCGGCCTCTCTGCAGGGGTATCTGGGCCAGCTGTCCGCCAACAACGACAGCCTGAACAGCGGCGCTTATCAGACCTTCCAGGCCATTTGTGCCAGCGCGCAAAGCCAGCTGAACCCGCAGCTGGAGGCCGCGGGCCTCGGCACGGTCAGCCTGACCCCGGAGAACTATTCCTCCGTGATTGAAAACCTGCTTTCCGCCGTGGGCGGTCTGGCTTACGAGCAGGCCAAGGCGCAGGTGCAGCAGGCGGTAGAGGCCGCCGTGCGGCAGGCCGTCACGCAGGCCGTGCAGGCGCAGGCCAATGAGGTGTATACCCAGTACATTCTGAACAGCAGCGCACAGGCCGTTTATACGGCAGCCGCGCAGCAGTCCGTGATGCAGGCGCTGATGGCGCAGGGCATGACGCAGGAGCAGGCCGCCGCCTACCTGCAGACCAAAGAAGGTCAGGCGCAGGTGGCTGCCGTGCTGGCCGCCATGACCGACGAGCAGAAAGCCGCGGCCATTCAGGCGGCGGTGGATCAGCTGACCGATGAGCAGAAGGCCGCCATTCTGCAGGGAGCCATTGAGCAGAAGATGGCCTCGGATGAGATTCAGGCGCAGATCGCCAGTCAGGTTTCCGCTCAGCTGGCCAGCGATGCGGTCAAGGCGCAGATCGACGCCGGGCTGCAGAGCAATGAAGCCTATCAGGCGCTGCTGGGGCTGAAGGCCCAGCTGGACAGCTACAACACATTCTATACCGGCCTGCTGACCTACACCGGCACGGTGGCGCAGCTGTACGGCGGCAGCGGTACGCTGGCCTCTGGTGCGGCACAGCTTTCCAACGGCCTGGCACAGCTGCAGTCCAACTGCCCGGCGCTGCTTTCCGGCGTCGGCCAACTGAAGGACGGCGCGGCCCAGCTGAAGGATGGCCTGCAGCAGCTTTCGGATGAGGGCGTTGATAAGCTGGTCAAGGCTGCGGATGGCGACATTGCCGGCCTGACCGACCGTCTGAAAGCTCTGTCGGAGATTTCGGCACAGGCGCAGAATTATGGCGGGCTGGCCAAGGATGCGACCGGCAGCGTCAAGTATATCTGGAAGCTGGACGGCGTGGAGGCCTGACGCAAAAGCCGGGCCGAGAGTGCTGCAGCTTTCCCTGAAAAAAGAAGGATCCCTCCGGAACCAATGCGCATGGCGGCGGTTTCGGAGGGTTCCTTTTTGTTTGCTGCGGCGCAGACCTGGGGTGGATGGCGGCGGGCCGATAAAAGTGCTTTGCTCGCCATGTATACAAAACGGCTTGCAGCACCCGGCCCGGCGGGCAACGGCGCATAGCGCGGCCCTTTGCCGTGCAGAGCGGTCTGCGGACAATAACCTTGCCGCGATCGGCAAAGCGGCGGCAGACAAGGCGGCCAGTCATCAAAGAATCACCCGAACCAGCGTACAGAGCGGTTTTTTGTTGTGCAGTGCGGCCTGCGGCGAATGCGCCGCCGCAGTTTTGGGAAAAACCGGCCGCTGCCGCAGAAGAACGCGCGCCGCCGGATGCGCTGCAGCCGGTCGTTGACGCGGCCGGTCACTGCTGCAGCAGGCAAACCTCGCAGCCGACGCACCGCATCATCAAAAAAAGCCCGGCGCGGCAAATACCGCACCGGGCTTTCTGCGCTGCTTACAGCGCGCGGTCATGGCCGGGGCAGCGCAGCCCCCACAAGGGGGCCGGTGCGCTGCCGCAAGCCTTGAAAAACGGAATTACTCGTACAGCTTGGCCAGCTTCTGCAGGTACTCGTAACGATCCTTCGCCTTGTCGGCGGCCTCGTCGAACAGCTTTGCAGCACGCTCGGGGAAAGCCAGTTTCAGGCGGCTGTAACGGGTCTCGCTGGTGATGAACTCCTTATAGTCGGTGGTGGGAGCCTTGCTGTCCAGCGTGAACGGGTTGGCGCCCTCCGCCTTCTTGCGGGGGTCAAAGCGGAAGTTGTTCCAGTAACCGGCGGCAACCGCACGCTTCATCTCGGCCTGGCAGTTGGTCATACCGCCCTTGACGCCGTGCATCTCGCAGGGCGAATAGCCGATGATCAGCGACGGGCCATGATAGCTTTCGGCCTCGACCAGCGCCTTGATGGTCTGGTTCTGGTCGGCGCCCATGGCGATCTGCGCAACATACACATAGCCATAGCTCATGGCGATCTCCGCCAGGCTCTTCTTACCGATGGTCTTGCCGGCAGCGGCAAACTGGGCAACCTGGCCCAGCTGGCTGGCCTTGGAGGCCTGACCGCCGGTGTTGGAGTACACCTCGGTGTCGAAGACCATGACGTTGACATCCTCACCGGAGGCCAGAACATGATCCAGACCGCCGAAGCCGATGTCGTACGCCCAGCCGTCGCCGCCGAAGATCCACACGGACTTCTTCGACAGATACTGCTTCTTGGCCAGAATTTCGGCGCCCAGCGTGCAGGCCTCGCAGTCGCAGTAGGTCTTGCCCTCGGCCTTCAGCGCCTTCACATGGGCCAGCATTTCGCCGCACTTGTCGCCGAACGTCTGCTTACCGGCGTCGCTGTTCGTAAAGGCCTCCAGCTCATCCAGCGTCTGCACGCTGGCTTCCAGCTCGGCCACATACTTTTCGGTGGCGGCGGCGTTGGCCTTGCCGTCATCCATGGTGTCCAGCCATGCCTGCGCAGCGGCCTTCAGGTCGGCGTCGGCATACGGCACAGCGATCAGCGCACGGGTCTTGTCGGCCAGGCTGTCGCGGATGGTCTTCTGGCCCAGGTACATACCGAAGCCATGCTCGGCGTTGTCCTCAAACAGGCTGTTTGCCCAGGCGGGGCCGTGGCCGGAATCCTTATTGACGGTGTACGGAGAGGTAGCAGCGGGGCCGCCCCAAATGGACGAGCAGCCCGTGGCGTTGGAGATGAACATCCGCTCGCCGAACAGCTGCGTGATCAGGCGGGCATAGCTGGTCTCGGCGCAGCCTGCGCAGCTGCCGGAGAACTCCAGCAGCGGCTGGTTGAACTGGCTGCCCTTGACCGTCGTCTCGGCCATCATGCCGGGCTTCTTGGAGATGTTGGCGACCGCATAATCAAAGACCGGCTGCTGATCCAGCTGGCTCTCCTGCGAGACCATCTTCAGCGTGCCCTTGGCAGCGGTGGGACAGATGTTGACGCACACGCCGCAGCCCATGCAGTCCAGCGGAGAAACGACCATGGCAAAGCGATATTCCTCGCAGCCCTTGCCGTTCATCTTGGCCGTCTTGATGGCGGCAGGCGCAGCCTCGACCTCGGCGGCCGTCAGCGCAAAGGGACGGATGGTCGCGTGCGGACACACATACGAGCACTGGTTGCACTGAATGCAGGTGTCGGGGTTCCATTCGGGCACGGAGACCGCAACGCCGCGCTTCTCATAGGCAGAAGCGCCCTGCTCAAACTGGCCGTCCACATGCTCCTCAAAGGCGGAGACCGGCAGGCTGTCGCCGTCCATCTTGTCGATGGGGGTCAGCAGCGCTTTCACCATCTTGACGGTGGCGGGGTTGCCCTTCAGCTCAACGGGAGCGGTGTTGTCCTCGGCGTTGGCCCACTCGGCGGGCACGTCGATTTTGACATAAGCGGTAGCGCCTGCGTCGATGGCCTTATAGTTCATCTCCACCACGGCGTCGCCCTTCTTGGCATACGACTTCTTGGCGGCTTCCTTCATGAAGCGGATGGCGTCTTCTTTGGGCATGATATTGGCCAGCGAGAAGAACGCGGATTGCAGAATGGTGTTGGTGCGCTTGCCCATGCCGATCTCAATGGCCAAATCAATGGCGTTGACGGTATACAGCTGCACATTGTTCTTGGCAATGTAGCGCTTGGCCTCGGCGGGCATGTGCTTGTCCAGCTCCTCCGGGGTCCACTGGCAGTTGATAAGGAAAGTGCCGCCGGGCTTGACATCGTTGACCATCTTGTAGCCCTTGACCACATAAGAGGGGTTGTGGCAGGCAACAAAGTCGGCCTTATTGATGTAGTACGGGCTCTTGATGGGCTTGTCGCCAAAGCGCAGATGGCTGATGGTGACGCCGCCGGTCTTCTTCGAGTCGTACTGGAAGTAGGCCTGAATGTACTTGTCGGTGTGGTCGCCGATGATCTTGGT
>CAKTAM010000095.1 GCA_934527255.1 uncultured Oscillospiraceae bacterium
GCTCTGGGTGGTATCGCGCAGCTTATCCACCATCTCCACTGCGGTGTTCATGGCCGTGTCGTAGCCAATGGTATACTCGCTGCAGGCAATGTCGTTGTCAATGGTGCCCGGCAGGCCGATGCAGGGAATGCCCTGCTTCGCCAGCTGCATGGCGCCGCGGAACGAGCCGTCGCCGCCAATGACGACCACGGCGTCAATGCCGAACTTGTGGCAGGTCTCCGCCGCCTTTTTCTGTCCTTCCTCGGTCATAAAGGCCTTGCAGCGGGCCGTGTACAGAATGGTACCGCCGCGATGGATGATCTCGGAAACGCTGCGCAGATCCATCTCGCGAATTTCTTCGTTGATCAGGCCGTTATAGCCGCGCTCGATGCCCACCATACGGAAGCCCTTGGCAATACCGGTGCGCACCACGGCGCGGATAGCCGCATTCATGCCCGGCGCATCGCCGCCGCTGGTCAGCACACCGATCGTTTTAATCTCTCCCATATTCTCTCCCCCTCGAACGACCTTTGTCGTTTTGATCCCGCTTTGTGAAAACGGTTTATTTCAATCATTTTCTTCCGAAACCTTATTATACTGAATTTGCCGTCAAAATTCAACTGCCGAAGGGACACGAATTGCTTTTTTAAGGTCACGAATTGCTGTTTTTCCCCAATATTCCGAAGCTCTGCCCCTCCGGGGCTGTCCCGCTTATTTCAGCACCACGCTGCCCTTGCCCAGCAGATTTTCCAGCTCGCTGAGCAGCAGATCGACCGGCTGCACCCACAGCGACTGCGGCGCGCGCACCGTCTGCTTTTTCTCTGTCAGATACAGCAGCACCGGCGTAGAGCCGCTGAAGATCTCCAGCAGGTTTTTCATGCGCTCGAACGTTTCGCCGGTCATATCCGGCAGGCGGAGATACAGCTTCTGCTTTTTTTCGGCCGCGCGGTCAAGCTCTCCGGGGCGGTAGGCCTGCACGCCTGTAATGCGGTCGGCCAGCAGCTTGGGGGCCTCGTCCTCCTTGACGGAAACGCGCCCCTGCACCACAACAACGGCGTTTTCGGCCACGGCCTCCATACACTCGCGCAGCACCCGTGGAAACACCACGGCCTCCATGCTGCCGGACAGATCCTCCAGCGTCAGAAACGCCATGGTCGCATCCGATTTGGTGGTCAGATACCGGAACCGCACGATGATGGCGACCAG
The DNA here is from genome assembly GCA_934527255.1 of uncultured Oscillospiraceae bacterium. Taxonomy (GTDB): domain Bacteria; phylum Bacillota; class Clostridia; order Oscillospirales; family Ruminococcaceae; genus UBA1762. The sequence continues at coordinate 1,186 of CAKTAM010000095.1, forward strand.
CGTGACCGCCTGTCCGTCCATGCGGTGGCCCTCCTCGCCCGTCAGCTGGCTGATGCGGTGCGTCGCCGCCTTTTCGATCACCGGGCGGTAAGCCTCCAGCGGGTGCCCCGAAAGGTAAAGGCCGCTCATCTCCTTTTCCATCTGCAGGCGCTCCTGCGGGGTATACTCCGCCACCTCCGGCAGGGTAAAATCATCCTGTGCGGCGGGGCCGTCCTCCAGCGCGCCAAACAGGCTGAGCTGGCCGTCCAGATTGCGGCGGGTCTCGTTTTCGACGCTTTTCAGAATGCTTTCCAGCCCATTGACCAGCTTGTGACGGTTGGGCTCCAGCGCATCGAATGCGCCCGCCTTGATAAAGCTTTCCACCGCGCGGCGGTTGAGCTCGGTGCCGTACAGGCGCTTGCAGAAATCGTACAGCGAGGTAAACGGCCGCTCGCGCCGGGCGGCAATGGCCGCCTCGATCAGGTTGCGGCCCACGTTTTTCAGCGCCAGCAGACCAAAGCGCAGGTTCTCCCCCTCCACGGTAAAGCCCAGCCCGCTGGCGTTGATATCGGGCGGCAGAATACGGATGCCCAGACGCTGGCACTCGGAGGTGTACTCGATGATCTTATCGGTATTGCCCAGAACGCTGGTCAGCAGCGCCGCCATGAACTGCTTGCAGTAATGGCACTTGAGATAGGCGGTGTCATACGCCACAAACGCATACGCCGCCGCGTGCGATTTGTTGAAGGCGTAGCTGGCGAAGCTGATCATCTCATCATAGATGGCATTGGCGACAGCCTCCGGGATGCCGTTGTTGACGCAGCCGATGCAGGCGTTGCCCTCCTCGGTGCTGCCATAGACAAAGCGCTGACGCTCACGCTCCATCACGTCGTGCTTTTTCTTGCTCATGGCACGGCGCACCAGGTCGGCCTGTCCATAGCTGTAGCCTGCCAGCTCACGACAGATCTGCATCACCTGCTCCTGATACACGATGCAGCCGTTGGTCACATCCAGTATGGGCTTGAGCTTGGGGGTGGAATAGCTGATATGCGAGGGGTCGTGCCGGTTGCGGATATACACGGGAATGGAATCCATCGGGCCGGGGCGGTACAGTGAGATCACGGCGATCAGGTCTTCCACATCACGCGGCTTCAGCCCCATGAGGACCTGCCGCATGCCGCTGCTTTCAAACTGGAAGGTGCCGCAGGTGTCGCCCGCCGACAGCATTTCAAACACGGCTGGGTCATCCGTTGGGGCGGTCTCCATGGAAAAATCGGGGTTTTCGGTGGCGCGGATCAGCTGCTGCGCATCGTGAATGACCGTCAGCGTCCGCAGGCCGAGAAAGTCCATCTTCTGCAGGCCCAGCTCTTCGATGGTGGTCATGGTGAACTGCGTGATGATCTGGCCGTCCGTACAGCTGAGCGGCACATACTCCTGCGCAGCCTCCCGCGTGATGACCACGCCCGCCGCATGGGTCGAAGCGTGCCGCGGCATACCCTCCACCTTGAGGGAAAGGTCGATCAGCTCCTTGACGCGCGGGTCGTCCCGGTACAGCGCGGCAAGCTCCGGCGAGACCTTCATGGCCTTTTCCAGTGTCATTTTCAGCTCCATGGGCACCAGCTTGGCCACCTTATCCACATCCTGATAGGACATATCCAGCACACGGCCGACATCGCGGATAGCCTGCCGGGCCGCCATGGTGCCGAAGGTGATGATCTGCGCGACATGATCCGCACCGTACTTGCGCACCACATAGTCAATGACCTCCTGCCGACGCTCGTAGCAGAAGTCAACGTCAAAATCCGGCATGCTGACACGCTCGGGGTTGAGAAAACGCTCGAACAGCAGGCTGTACTTCATGGGGTCGATACCGGTAATGCCGATGCAGTACGCCGCGATGCTGCCCGCACCGCTGCCGCGCCCCGGCCCCACCGGTATGCCCTGACTGCGGGCATAGTTGATGAAATCAAAGACGATGAGATAATAGTTGATATACCCCATGCGGTCAATGATGGAAATTTCGTATTGCAGCCGGTCGCGGTAGGCCTGCGGCACCTGTGGGCCATAGCGGCGCTCCAGGCCCTTTTCGCACAGATCGATAAAATATTCGCGGTTGTCCCGCCCATCCGGCGCTTCAAAATAGGGCAGCTTGGTCACGCCGAATTCGAAATCGAAGTGGCACATCTCGGCCACGCGGTTGGTGTTTTCGCAGGCCTCGGGCACCAGAGAGAACAGGTCGTACATCTCCTCGGTGGATTTGACATAAAACTCGTCTGTGCCGAATTCGAGGCGATCCGGGTCGTTGACGGTCTTGTTGGTGGCGATGCACACCAGAATGCGCTGCATCCGGCTGTCCTCGCGGGTGAGATAATGCGCGTCGTTGGTCGCCACCATGGGAATATCACATTCCCGCGCCAGCTTGATGAGCTGGGGCAATATCCGCTGCTGCTCCTCCAGGCCGTGATCCTGCAGCTCGATATAATAGTGCTGCGAGCCGAACAGGTTTTTATAGTACAGGGCAATGCGCCGGGCTTCCTCCCAGTTCCCGGCAAGCAGCGCCTGCGGGATCTCCCCTGCCAGACACGCCGAAAGGCAAATCAGCCCCTCGTGGTGCTGCTCGAGCAGGTCATGATCGATACGCGGCTTGTTGTAAAAGCCCTCTACAAAACCGGCCGACACCAGCTTGATGAGGTTTTTGTAGCCTGTCTCGTTTTCGCACAGCAGGATCAAATGGTTGGAGGTATCCATCTTATGCACCTTATCGAACCGGGTGCGGTTGGCCATATAGACCTCGCAGCCGATGATGGGGCGAATGCCTGCCTTTTTGGCCGCCTTGTAAAAATCGACGCAGCCGTACATGGCGCCGTGGTCGGTAATGGCCACGGCGGTCTGCCCCAGCTCCTTGATGCGCTGCATCAGCTTTTCAATGCGGCAGGCGCCATCCAGCAGGCTGTATTCGGTATGAAGATGAAGGTGAACAAACGAACGCGTCGCGGTTTCAGGCATGGCGAAAAAGGCTCCTTTCACGGTGTGGGTTCTGTATGGCGGCCTTGCGCGCCGGGCGTGGCCGCTGCGGCGGGCGGCGCCTGTTCCAGCCGCTGCTGCAGCCCGGCGGCCAGATCGATCAGCTTTTTCAGCCGGTGTGCCAGCCCGCTTTTGCTGACGGGCGGCTGCATGGCGGCCGCCAGCTCGGCCAGAGTCGCCGCGGGGTCGGCCAGCCGCGCGGCTGCCGCCTGCCGCAGCGGCTGCGGCAGCGCATCCAGCGCGTTTTCCCGCTGCAGCAGCGCAATAGCCGACAGCACGCGCTGGTTTGCCGCCACCGTTTTATCAATATTGGCCGTTTCGCAATTGGTGATGCGGTTGGCCTGATTTCGGTAGTTTTTATAAATCTTTTCGTTCATGATCTCCATGGCAAACCGTCCGGCCCCCATGCGGGTAAGCAGATCCTCGATCTGCTCGCTGGCGCGCAGATACAGCACGCTGTTGGCGTTTTTGCGGGTAAAGCGCGGCTCCAGCCCCTCGGCCTGCAGCAGCACGGCCAGCTCGGCCAGGCGGTCCGGCTGCTGGCTGACGAATTCCAGATGGTATTCCTTCTCCGGGTTGGCCGCCACGCCGCCGCACAAAAACGCACCGGCCAGGTACGCACCGGCGCACTCCGGGCAGTGCAGAAGCTTCTGCAGCGTTCGCCCATCCGCGGCGGGCTGCGTCATTTCCTCCAGGCGGCAGCCGCAGGCCGCAGCAAACGCCTGCAGCTGTGCAGGGCCCTGCGCCTGCTGTGTGGCCAGCGCCAGCTTATCGTGCCCGTGCACCCAATAATCCGCCGTTTGCAGCACGATGCCCTGCACCGCAAACTGTGCGCGCAGATACTGCGCCGCCGTTTTGCTTTCGGTGTGAAACTCCAGCCGCTGCGCCCCGAACAGGTACGAAAAGCTGGCCGCCCCATAGCAGAACGCACGGGCGCAGCAGCTTTTTTCCACTCTGCGGGCGCAGAGCTCTTTTTTTACCTGTGCGGAAAAGGTCATCATACGGCGTTCTCTCTTTCCCAGTATCACGCGGCCCTGTGCAGCAATGCGCACCGCCCTCAGGCAGCGGCCCGGCAGACGGCAAAGGGGCCGCATTGGCTGCGGCCCCTTTGCTTTACCGCACCACGCGGATCTCGCGCTCCAGCGTATAACCGGTTTTTTCCCGGACAACGGCAATGATTTTCTCTGTCAGCGCCAGCACATCGGCGCAGGTGGCCCCGCCCGCGTTGATGACAAAGCCCGCGTGCTTTTCGCTGACGCGCGCCCCGCCGACCGACGCGCCCTTCAGGCCGCACTGGTCGATGAGAGCAGCCGCAAACGCCCCCTGCGGGCGCTTGAAGGTACTGCCTGCGCTGGGCCATTCCAGCGGCTGCTTTTCGCGGCGGCGGGCGGCGTATTCCTCCATGCGAGCGGCAATGGCAGCCGGGTCATCCCGCCGCAGGGCAAAGTCTGCCGACAGCACCGCCGCACCGTTTTCTTCAAAGGCCGAATGGCGATAGGCAAACCGGCATGCGGCGTTTTCAAAGGCGGCTACGCTGCCGTTAGGGCATATGGCCTGCACAGTGCGCACCGCATCCTTCATTTCGCCGCCGTATGCCCCGGCGTTCATATACACCGCGCCGCCCACCGAGCCCGGTATGCCGTAGGCAAACTCCAGCCCGGAAAGCCCGGCCGCCTGCGCCGTGCGGCACACCGCCGCAAGCGAGGCCCCTGCCTGCGCCCGAATGCCATCTGTCGTCAGCGTGACGGCCCGCAGGGCCTCCATGGCCACGACCGCGCCGTCAAACCCTTCGTCGGCAAACAGCGTGTTGGAGCCGCGCCCCAGGCAGTAAAAGCGCACGCCGGCCTGCCGCAAAAGCTCCAGCAGCTTCTGCAGCTGCGCGGCATCTGTCGGGCGGCACAGCAGCGCCGCCGGGCCGCCGATGCGAAAGGTCGTCAACGGGGCAAGCGGGGCATCCTTCTGCCAGGCAATGCCGTTTTCATCCAGACTGCGGCAGATCTCGGCGCGCCATTGCTGCCTGCACATAAAGCTTCCCCTCCCCGTTTTGTCCCGATTTATGCGTTCTGCATGCCCAGCATGGCCGCGCCCACGATACCGGCATCGTTAAACAGCTGCGCCGTCACGACACGGGTACGCTTTTCGCCGCTGCGGGCATAGTCCTCTTCATCCATATAGCGGCGCAGCGGAGCAAGAATGGTCTCGCCCTCCCTGGAAACGCCGCCGCCGATGCAGATGACCTCCGGCTGGAAAATATTGATGATATTGATCAGGCCGCAGGCAACATATTCCAGATACCCGTCAATGACCTCACGCGCCAGCGCGTCGCCAGCACGCAGGGCGTCAAATGCCGTTTTGGCGTTGACCTTTTCCAGGTCACCCTCCGCCAGCTGCCACATGCAGTTGTCGGGATGGCTGCGCATGGCCTCGCGGGTGTCCTCCGTCAGCGCGCGGGCCGAGGCGTATTTTTCCCAACAGCCCCGACGGCCGCACATGCACGGCCGCCCGCCCTTGACAATGACCATATGCCCCAGCTCGCCGCCGGTGTGGTTGTGCCCGGAGAACAGCTTGCCGTCCAGAATGATGCCCGCACCGACACCGGTACCCAGCGTGATGGCGATGGAGCAGCTGGTGCCCCTGAGCGCACCGGCGGCATACTCGCCGTAGG
>CAKTAM010000096.1 GCA_934527255.1 uncultured Oscillospiraceae bacterium
GGTCATTTCTCTGCGGCCCGGCCTGCAGCTGCCGCGCGATCGTCTGCTGGCCCGCCTGGTCGATCTGCAGTACGAGCGCAACGACCTCAACTTTGTGCGCAACAAGTTTCGTGTCAAGGGTGATGTGGTGGAAATTTACCCGGCCTATCAGGAGGAGCGCGCCATCCGTGTGGAATTTTTCGGCGATGAGATCGAGCGCATCAGCGAGTTTGTCCCGCTGACGGGCGAGCGGCTGTGCGTGCTGAACCACGCCGCGTTGTACCCGGCCTCGCATTATATCATCCCGCCCGAAAAGCTGGCGCAGGGCATTGCGCGCATCCAGCAGGAATGTGACGAACGGGTACGAACGTTTACGCAGGAGGGCAAGCTGATCGAGGCCCAGCGCATTGCTCAGCGCACCGCCTATGATATGGAGATGCTGACGGAGGTGGGCACCTGCAAGGGGATCGAAAACTATTCCCGCGTGCTGGCGGGCAACCCGCCGGGCTGTATGCCAACCACCCTGCTGGATTATTTTCCCGAGGATTTTCTGCTGTTTGTGGATGAAAGCCACGTTATGCTGCCGCAGCTGCGCGGAATGTACGGCGGCGACTACGCCCGCAAAAAGAATCTGGTGGATTACGGCTTCCGTCTGCCCTCCGCTTTTGATAACCGGCCGCTGCGCTTTGAGGAATTTGAGGGCAAGCTGAACCAGACGGTGTTTGTCTCGGCCACACCGGCCGCTTACGAGCGCGAGCATTCCAGCCAGATCGTCGAGCAGGTCATCCGGCCGACCGGTCTGTTGGATCCGCTGGTGCAGGTGCGCCCGGTGGATGGGCAGATCGAGGATCTGCTGGGAGAGATCAACACCCGTGCGGCCCGCGGCGAACGGGTGCTGGTCACGACGCTGACCAAAAAGATGGCTGAGGACCTGACCGATTATCTCAGCGAGCACGGCGTCAAGGTCAAATATATGCACCACGAGGTGGATACCTTCGAGCGTATGGAGTTGATTAAGAGCCTGCGCACCGGAGAGATCGACGTGATCGTCGGCATCAACCTGCTGCGGGAGGGGTTGGATCTGCCGGAGGTCTCGCTTGTCGCCATCCTGGATGCCGACAAGGAGGGCTTTCTGCGCAGCGAGACCAGTCTGGTGCAGACCATCGGACGTGCGGCGCGCAACGCCGAAGGGGTCGTTATCATGTATGCCGACGAGGTGACGCCCAGTATGGAGGCCGCTCTGTTCGAGACCGACCGCCGCCGCACCATCCAGCAGGCATACAACACGGCGCACGGCATCACACCCCGCACCATCGTCAAGGAGATTCGCGATTCGCTGGAGATTTCCGGCACGCCGGAAAAAGAGGAGAAAAAGAAGCGCCGTCTGTCGCGCACCGAGCGTGAGCAGCTGATCGACCGCCTGACGCGCGAGATGAAGGAGGCTGCCCGTCTTTTGGAGTTTGAGCACGCCGCCTTCCTGCGGGATCGCATCGAAAAGCTGCGCGCGGGAAAGGAATAACGCGCAGCGGCCGTTTGACTGTGGGAGAGTCTGCCGCCCGGCAGGGCCGGGAAAGAGGCAGAAGAAAGGAACGTACCGCATTGGCACTGGAAAAAATTATCGTAAAGGGCGCGCGGGAGCACAACCTGAAAAATATTGATGTGGAGATCCCGCGTGATAAGCTGGTGGTGTTTACCGGGCTGTCCGGCTCGGGCAAATCAAGCCTGGCGTTTGATACCATCTATGCAGATGGCCGCCGCCGGTATGTGGAAAGCCTGTCCAGCTACGCCCGCATGTTTTTGGGGCAGATGGACAAGCCCGATGTGGACAGCATCGAGGGGCTGTCGCCCGCCATTTCCATCGACCAGAAGACCACCTCCAAAAACCCCCGCTCCACCGTGGGCACGGTGACGGAGATTTATGACTATCTGCGGCTGCTGTATGCACGCATCGGTGTGCCGCACTGTCCTGTCTGCGGGCGCGAGATCCGCCAGCAGAGCGTGGATGAAATGGTGGATGCCGTTCTGCGTCTGCCGGAAAAGACAAAATTTCAGGTTCTGGCCCCGATCGTGCGCGGCAAAAAGGGAACGCACCAGAAGGAGCTGGAGGCCGCCCGCCGTTCCGGTTATGTACGCGCCCGCGTGGACGGCAGCGTTTACGATCTGGAGGAAGAGATCAGCCTTGCAAAAAACAGCAAGCACACCATCGAGATCGTCGTGGATCGTCTGGTGATCGGCCCCGAGGTGCGCAGCCGCCTTGCGGACAGCCTGGAAACCGCCCTGCGGCTGGCCGATGGGCTGGTGTATGTGGATGTCATCGGCGGCGAGCTGATGGAGTTCAGCCAGAACTATGCCTGCCCGGAGCATAACGTCAGCATGGAAGAACTTTCCCCGCGGATGTTCTCGTTCAACAATCCGTTCGGCGCGTGTGAGACCTGCACCGGCCTCGGCGTTTTCATGAAGGTGGATCCGCAGCTCATCATGCCCAACAAGGAGCTTTCCATCCGGCAGGGCGGCATCAAGGCCAGCGGCTGGTACTATGCCGAGGGCTCCATGGCCGAAATGTACTATACCGGCCTTGGCGGGATGTACGGCTTTACGCTGGATACCCCGTTGAAGGACATTCCGCCCGAGGGCATGCAGGCGCTGCTGTACGGCACCAACGGCAAGCGCTTTGCGGTGCACCGCGAAAAGGAGTTCGGCACCGACCAGTACCGGACGGATTTTGAGGGTATCGTCAACAATCTGGAGCGCCGCTTCCGCGAGACCAACTCCAACTGGATGCGCGACGAGATCGCACAGGTGATGTCCGGCGTGGAGTGCCCCGACTGCGGCGGACGACGGCTGAAGCCCACCTCGCTGGCGGTGACAGTCGCCGGGAAGAATATCAGCGAGTTTACCCAGCTGAGCATCCGCGACGCGCTGAAATTTGTCGAGACCATGCCGCTGACGGAGCGGGAGCGGCAGATCGGCGACCTGATCCTGAAAGAGGTCTACAGCCGACTGAATTTTCTGCACAACGTCGGGCTGGACTATCTGTCGCTGGCCCGTTCTTCCTCCACGCTTTCCGGCGGCGAAAGCCAGCGCATCCGCCTGGCAACGCAGATCGGCGCTTCTCTGATGGGCGTGCTGTATATTCTGGACGAGCCCAGCATCGGGCTGCATCAGCGTGACAACGATAAGCTGATCGCCACACTGCAGCGTCTGCGCGACCTTGGCAACACCGTCATTGTCGTCGAGCATGATGAAGATACCATCCGCAGTGCCGATTATGTGGTGGATATCGGCCCCGGCGCGGGGGTCAACGGCGGCCGCGTGGTGGCGCAGGGCACCCCGGCCGATATCATGGCTGCGCCCGACAGCATCACCGGGCAGTATCTCTCCGGCAAAAAGAAGATCGGCGTGCCGTCCGTCCGGCGGCCGGGTAACGGAAAGTGCCTGACGGTGGTCAACGCCACGCAGAACAACCTCCGCCATGTGACGGTCGATTTTCCGCTGGGCAAGTTTATCTGCGTTACCGGCATCAGCGGCTCGGGCAAATCCAGCCTGGTCAACGAGATCCTGTACAAGCAGCTGGCGCATGACCTCAACGGGGCCAAGGCGCGCGCAGGCTTTCATGACCGCATCGACGGCGTGGAAAATCTGGATAAGGTCATTGGCATCGATCAGTCGCCCATCGGGCGCACGCCGCGCTCCAACCCGGCGACATATACCGGCGTTTTCGGTGACATCCGCACCCTGTTTTCGCAGACGCAGGATGCCAAAATGCGTGGGTATGGGCCGGGCCGCTTCTCGTTCAATGTGAAGGGCGGCCGGTGCGAGGCCTGTGAGGGCGACGGCATCATCACCATTGAAATGCACTTTCTGCCGGATGTTTATGTTCCCTGCGAGGTGTGCAAGGGCGCGCGCTACAACCGGGAGACGCTGGAGGTGCGCTATAAGGGCAAAAACATTTACGATGTGCTGGAGATGACGGTGGACGAGGCGCTGGTATTCTTTGAGAACGTGCCGAAGATCCGCCGCAAAATCCAGACGCTGGCCGATGTGGGCCTGGGATATATCAAGCTGGGGCAGCCCGCCACCACGCTTTCCGGCGGCGAGGCGCAGCGCGTCAAGCTGGCGTTGGAGCTGGCGCGGGTCTCCACCGGCCGCACGCTGTATGTGCTGGACGAGCCGACCACGGGCCTGCACACGGCCGATGTGCACAAGCTGGTGCATGTGTTGGAAAAGCTGGTGGATACCGGAAATACCGTCGTGGTGATCGAGCATAACCTCGATCTGATCAAACGCGCCGACCACATTATTGATATCGGCCCCGAGGGCGGCGACGCGGGCGGCCGCATTGTGGCGCAGGGCACGCCGGAGCAGGTGGCAGCAGTCAAGGCCAGCTATACCGGGCAATATCTGAAAAAGCTGCTGCGGAAATGAGCGGCAGGGGAGGTAGAGCATTGAAAGAGCTGAAGAGGATCGGCTTCATCGGCGTGGGCGTCATGGGAAAAGGCATGGTGCGTAACCTGATGAAGGCCGGGTTTGAGGTCTCCGTCTGGGCACGTCACCCGGAAAAGGTGCAGGATGTGGTGCGCGAGGGCGCACACTGGTGCGATACGCTGGCCGAATGCGCCGCCGCACAGGATGCGGTGCTGACCATCGTCGGGTTTCCCGCCGATGTGGAGGAGGTCTATTTTGGGCCGGGCGGCATTCTGGAAAGCGTGCAGCCGGGTACGCTTCTGGTCGATATGACCACGACCCGGCCGCAGCTGTCGCAGCGCATTGCCCGCGCGGCGGCCGAAAAGGGCTGCAGCGCGCTGGATGCCCCTGTCAGCGGCGGTGACGCCGGGGCGCGGCAGGGCACGCTGACCATTATGGTCGGCGGCGACCGCGCCGCCTATGACGCCTGCCTGCCGTTGTTTAAGGCTATGGGCAACAACATTGTCTATCACGGTCCGGCCGGCAGCGGCCAGAACGTCAAAATGGCCAATCAGATCATGATCGCCGGGGCGTTGGCAGGGGTCTGCGAGGCGTTTGCCTATGCCGACGCCATGGGGCTGGATAAGGAGAAGATGCTGCAGTCGGTCGCGACCGGCTCGGCGGCCTCCCGCCAGCTGGAGCTGTACGGCCCGCGCATTCTGAAGGGCGATTACGCGCCGGGCTTTTTCATCAAGCACTTTGTCAAGGATATGACCATTGCCTCCGAGGCTGCCGAAGAAAATGAGCTGCACCTGAATGTGCTGGAGGATGTGCTGGATATTTTCCGCACGCTGCAGGCAGAGGGGTACGGCGAGGACGGCACCCAGCGTATGGTGGATTATTATGCCTGAATTGCCTGTCGGCAGGCCGTCCGTTTTTTGCTTTGAACAACCAGATTTGAGGGCAGAACATGCAGTATGTAAATTATCATCCCGATTTAGAGCTGGCGCGCCGGATACTGGCGTATTACCCCGCGACCCCGCGGCTGTACCTGCACAGCTTCGGCTGTCAGCAGAATGTCAATGACGGCGAACAGCTGCGCGGCGTGCTGGCCGGTGTCGGCTTTGATACCGCCGATACGCCGGATACCGCCGACCTCATCATCTTCAACACCTGCGCCGTGCGCGAGCATGCCGAGCAGCGGGTGTTCGGCAACATCGGCGCGCTCAAGGCGCTGAAAAAGAAGAATCCCCGCCTGCTGATCGCGGTGTGCGGCTGTATGGTGCAGCAGCCGGAGGTGGTGGAGCGGCTGCGGGCCAGCTACCCGTTTGTCGATATGACCTTTGGCCCCAATGCCATCGATCAGGCCCCGGCCCTGCTGCTGGAAAAGCTTTCCGGCGGCAAGCGCCTGCTGTGCCAGCCCAACCAGCGCACGGATGTGGTCGAAGGGCTTCCGGCGGTGCGCGGCTCCTCTTTCAAGGCGTTTGTGCCCATTATGTACGGCTGCGACAACTTCTGCAGCTACTGCATCGTGCCCTATGTGCGCGGCCGCGAGCGCAGCCGCCGCCCGCAGGATATTCTGGCCGAGTTCCGCGCGTTGGTCGCCGACGGCTATCACGAGATCACCCTGCTGGGGCAGAACGTCAACTCTTACGGCAAAGGCCTGGAGGAAAAGCTGGATTTCTCCGACCTGCTGGAGCTGCTGTGCGCCGTGCCCGGCGATTACATCCTGCGTTTTATGACCTCGCATCCCAAGGATGCCACACATAAGCTGATCGATACCATTGCGGCCCATCCCGAGCATCTGGCCCCGCACATCCATCTGCCGGTGCAAAGCGGCAGCAACCGCATCCTGCGCGAGATGAACCGTCACTATACCCGCGAGCAGTATCTGGAGCTGGTCGAATACGCCCGTCAGCGCATTCCCGGCGTCACCTTCTCCAGTGACATCATTGTGGGCTTCCCCGGCGAAACGCAGGAGGATTTTGACGAAACCATGTCGCTGCTGCGGCAGGTCGGTTATATGCAGCTGTTCACCTTCATTTATTCGCGGCGCGGCGGTACCCGTGCGGCCGACCTGCCGGATCCGACCCCCTATGAAGAAAAAACCGCCCGTATCGCCGCCATCCAGAAGCAGCAGGAGACCCTGCTGGAGCCGCGGATGCAGGCGCGTGTCGGCAGCGTGCAGCGCGTGCTGGTCGAGGGCGAGGGCCGCGCGGCCGGTACGCTCAGCGGCCGCATGGACGACAACACGGCCGTGCAGTTCACGGCTGCCGCGCTGGGGGATGGCGCGGCGCAGCTGGTGGGGCAGTTTGCGCAGGTGCGCATCACCGGCGCGCGTCTTTCCATGCTGTACGGCGAGCTGGCGTAACGCCGTTTTTTCGTGCGCGGGCGGCGG
>CAKTAM010000097.1 GCA_934527255.1 uncultured Oscillospiraceae bacterium
GGTATCTTGCGGGGTTTGATGAGGACGGCATCTGTGAAGAGGGTCTGTCGTACTGGGAATATGGCTTCCGGCATTTTGTCATGTTTGCCGAGCTGCTGCGCAAGCGCACCGCCGGAACCGTCGACCTGTTCCGGCTGGAAAAGGTGCAGCGCATCGCCTGCTTCCCGCAGAAGGCCGTGCTGAACGGCAGCGACGCCGTTTCGTTTGCCGACTGCCTGCCGACCGTCACTTTTGACCCGGCGCTGCTGCACTATCTGCACCGCCGCGTGCCGCAGGCCGCGCTGCCAGCTGATGAATGCATGACCTTCCGGATGGGGTACTGGTTCTCGTACGCCTGCTTTACGCTGGAGGAGTTTGAGCCCGCATGGATGGGCGCGCCCGGCTTTCCGGACGCAACGGCCGTTTACCGCAAGGCGGAATGGCTGGTCAGCCGCTGCACCATCCGGCAAAAAGCCTGCGGCTTTGCCGCAAAGGGCGGCCACAATCTTGTCAGCCACAACCACAACGACGCCGGCAGCTTTTTGATCGACATCAACGGTCAGCAGCTGCTGTGCGACGCCGGGTGCGGCTGCTACACCCGCCAATACTTTGATCCGGCGCTGCGCTATGGGTCGATCGCCTGCGGCTCGCAGGGGCACAGCGTGCCGCTGATCGACGGCTGCACACAGTACAGCGGGCTGGAATACCGCGCCGTCAACACCCGCATTGAAGCTTCGGATGCGGCCGACACGCTGTGCTGCGACATTGCCCCCGCCTATGGTCTGAAGCAGCTGCACCAGCTGCAGCGCGACCTGTGCTTTGACAAAAAGGCGGGCATCGTCACCCTGCAGGATCGTTTTGTACTGGACGGCGGCACGCACCGCCTGACCGAGCGCTTCACCACCTGGCAGCAGCCGCGGACGGAAGATGGCTGCGTCATCATTGAGCACGACGGCGACCGGCTGATTCTGCAGGCCGACTGCGCCGGAGAGCCTGTTCCGCACATTCATGCCGAGCCGTTCCCCCTGCACGATCTGCCGGAGGATCGCCCTCTGTGGCTGATCGACTATGAATGGACGACCGATGCCGCCGAAGCGTCGTTTGCTCTTACCATCCGAATGGATTGATCCCTGTCAGCTTTCCCCTATATAAAACCGTCCCCGGGTCTCTGCGGCAATGCGGAGACCTGGGGACGGCTTTTTTACCAGTTTCAGCGTGCTTCTTCCTCGCTGCCGGAAAGCTTTTCAAACAGATCCTGCATGAGGGCATCACGATTGATGTGCCAGACATAGCGCATGGGATGACGGGTGAAATCGTAACCATAATGATGGTCGTACTGCGGAATGGGCGCAGGAATTACCTGCGACTGCATGAAGCGGTCGCCGTCATTGAGCAGCCATGCAACGGCCGTTACATCCCAAATGACGCGGCTCCATACGCGGCCCTTGGCATATTCCTCGGCAGCCTCAACCGTGTGCTGCACCAAATAGTCGCACAGAGCGTTTTTGCCGCGCAGCCAATACTCCAGCTCCGGGCCGGAGGCCTGGAACTGCTCGACCACACCGCCGCAGGGCAGCTGTACCAGCGGTGCGCCGCAGCCGAACACCACGCGGGCCGCTGCAACATCCTGAAACATGTTGAACTCCTGCGTATTGGGCCAGTACTGCGCATGGCCGCCCAGCCAGACCAGCACCACATTTTCAACGATCTCCGGTGCCAGCAGCAGCGCCGAGGCCACATTGGTGATCGCGCCGATCGCCACCACATACAGCGGCTTTTCGGGGCTGTACTGCCGGGCCAACTGCACCAGGGCACGGGCCGCCGGGGAATCCACCGGCGTTTTTTCATCCGGCAGATAGCCGCGGGAGCCGCGATACACCACTTCGTTGAGATCCTCACGCCCTGCCAGCCGCAGCAGCTTGAGAATTTCGTGATAGCTTTTTTCCATGCCGTCCTCGGGCGAGGTGGAATTGTTGTTGAAGAACGGCGCGGCACAAATGGCTTTCAGGTTCAGGCGCGGCCGTGAGCGCAGCAGATAGGAAAGGGCAAACTGGTCGTCAATTTCGTTGTAGGTATCGGTATCCAGCACCACATCCACCGGGCCGGTCGGTACCTGCAGGTTTTTCAGCAGCTGTTCCTGTGTCATAGCTTTTCTCCTTTATTTTCCCTGTTTTCAGGGGAATTATTTCAGTTCCACCACGGTGACGCCGCTTTCGCCCTCGCCATATGCGCCAAGGCGATAGCTGCGCACATTTTTGTGCGTGCGCAGGTGCTGGTGCAGACCGGCACGCAGCGCGCCGGTACCCTTGCCGTGGATCAGGTAAATGGTGTGCAGCCCGGAGAGCATGGCGTTGTCTATAAAGCGATCCACCTCCAGAATGGCCTCGTCAACAGTCATGCCCAGCAGGTTGATCTCCAATCTGCCGTCGCGCTGCACCTTGTCGCCGCGCTTTTCGGTATAGCGGCGCGGCTCATTCTTCCGGGGCTGTTGCAGCTGTGCGGCCGCAAACAGGCCCTTCAGCGGCACGCGCATTTTCATCATGCCAACCATCACCTCAACCACGCCGTCCTTGTTCGGTGCGGTGATAACGGTTCCCTCCTGCCCCAGCGAGCCTACCAGCACCGTATCGCCCTTGTGCACCTCCTGCAAAGGGGTACGGGCGACGGCGGCGGCCTGCGCCGCGTTGCTGGCGGCATACAGCTTTTCGCTGTCGCGCCGCGCAATCTCACGGGCGCGCTGGGCACGCTGCTGCGCCGACTGGTTTTCGGCCTTTTGCAGCTTTTTCATCTCATCCAGCAGCGCATAGGCGTTGTTCTGCACGTTCTGCGCCATCTCGCGCGCTTTTTCCCGCGCACGCTCCAGCTCGGCCTCGCCCTGCCGTATCAGCTCTTCCTTTTTCTTCTGCCCGGCCTCTACCTGATGCGCTGCCTCATAGCGCAGGCGCTCGATTTCATCCTGTCCTTCCTTCAGCTGCAGTTTCAGATCGTCCAGCTGGCCAAGCACCTCATCCAGCCGCTTGTCCTCCTGCGAAAGGTGATACTGCGCCTGATCCAGTACCTCGTCGGGAATACCAAGCTTGCGGCTGATCAGAAAAGCGTTTGATTTACCGGGCACACCGACACTTAAACGGTATGTGGGGCGCAGCGACTCAACGTCAAACTCGCAGCTGGCGTTCTGCACGCCGGGCGTTTCCAGCGCAAACACCTTCATTTCGCCGTAATGCGTGGTCGCCATGATATGTGCCCCGCTGCGGCGCAGCTGCTCGATAATGGCCACCGCCAGCGCCGCACCCTCTGCAGGGTCGGTACCGGCCCCCAGCTCATCCATCAGAATCAGCGAGGAGGCGTCGGCCTGCTCGAGAATTTCGGAGATGTTTTTCATGTGGCCGGAAAATGTGGAAAGGCTTTGCTCGATGCTTTGCTCGTCGCCGATATCCACCAGAATTTTACCGAACACACATACGCTGCTGCGCTCGTGCGCCGGGATCAGCAGACCGCACTGCGCCATAGCGCACAGCAGACCGGCCGTTTTCAGCGTGACGGTCTTGCCGCCGGTGTTGGGGCCGGTGACGACCAGCGTATCATACGCGCGGCCAAGCTCTACGTCAATGGGCACCACCTTTTCCTTGGCGATCAGCGGGTGACGCGCCTTCAGCAGCGAAAAAGAGCAATCCGCGTTGACCTGCGGCTTATTGGCGTTCATATCCAGCGCCAGCTGCGCCTTGGCCACCAGCATATCCAGCGCCAGCATGGCCTGATAGCTGTGCAGATAGGGCGCCTCCAGCCCGGCGACCTGCGCCGTGTAGGCCTGCAGAATGCGCTCGATCTCCTCTTTTTCCTGGTTGCGCAGCTGCAGAATTTTGGCGTTGGCCTCCACCACGGCCGTCGGCTCGACAAAAAGCGTGCTGCCGGAGGACGACACATCGTGAATAACGCCGCCGATCTCGCTGCGGTTTTCCACCCGCACCGGCACCACAAACCGGCCGCTGCGCATGGAGACCACGGCGTTTTGCAGATATTTGGAGGTCGCAGGGTTTTTGATCAGCTGATCCAGCTTTTCACGGATGGATGCCTCGGTACGGGCAATGGCCGTGCGGATCTCATACAGACGGTGGCTGGCGGTATCCGCCATTTCGTTTTCGGAAAGAATGCTGTCGTAAATGCTTTTTTCAAGCTCGGGCTGCAGCAGGAGCGCATAAAAGGCGTTATCCAGAACGCCGACCGTCTGCGCCTCCTCCTGCTGATACCATTCGCTCAGGTATCGGAAATTGCGCAGCGAGCGCGCCACCAGCAGCAGCTCTGCCATGCTGAGCGTGCCGCCCTTGCCCGCGCGCAGCACAGCGTCACGGGCGCCCTCGCAGCCGGAGTAGCGCGGCGAGCCGTTTTTCAACAGCCGCACCAGCATGGCATCGGTCTCCTCCAGCGCCATACGCACATCCTCCACCGTCTCCAGCGGCTGCAGCTCTTCGGCCGCGCGCCGGGTCTCGGGGCAGACTGCTTTTTCGGCCAGTCTATGTAAAATTTTATCCAGCTCTATGGCCTTACAGGTTTTTGGTGTCATACAGAATCCTCATTGACAGCGCTCATGGGCAAAACGGTATGCAGAAAATCCAACGTCTTCAGCGGCTTGTCCAGCTGCAGGCGTACATACCGTTCGCTGACGGCAAAAAAGCTGCGCAGCGACTGCTCGGAGAGCGAAAAAGAAAATATTTTTTTCAGATCGGCATATATGCTGTGCCGCATGGCGGTGGCCACCGCCAGCGAAAGATTGGGATCGCGGCACAGCTGCGCGGCGCACCGGGGGCAGTACAGGCGGCCGTTCTTTTCATCGAACCAGAAGCCCGCCGGATCCTCGTAACGGCCGCACTCGGCGCAGGCCACCAGATCGGGGCGATACCCGGCCTCGGACACCGCGCGCAGCTCAAACACCGCCTTGACCTTGCGCGGGTCTGTTCCGGTGCGGCTGAGCAGATACAGGCTGTTGAGCGAAAGGCGCAGCAGCTCCTGAATTTCCTCCGGCCGGTGCGGCTGCAGCGTCAGCAGCAGCTCGGCGATATAGGCCGCCACGCTCAATGCCTCCACGCTGTTGCGCAGGCCAAAAAAATTCTGCTGCACCGATGCCTCATCCACATAGTAATTCCCCTTTTGGGTGAACAGGGTGAACTCGGAATAGCAGAACATTCCCGTAGAGGAAAACAGGCGGTTTTTCAGGTTGCGGGAGCCGCGCGCCGAGGCGCGGATCAAACCGTACCGATCCGTCAGGATGGTAATGATACGGTCAGCTTCGCCAACCTTTACCTCCCGTATGACCAGCCCCATCGCCGTGCTCTGCATCGGTACGCTCCTTTTCTGCGGCGCTGTGCGCCTGCCGGTAGCGCAGGTACTGCTGCACGCTGCCGGTGCTTTCAAACTGACGCCACAGCTCCTGCTCGCTGGCAGGCTCTGTCCGGTCTTCCCTGCTGCTCATCGCACCCGTACCATCCTTTCCCGCTTTGGAATGATACTATTACTATATACGTTGCGTGCGGGAATATGAACGGAAAAAACTGCCGCTTATTTGGCAAAGCCGAAATTGTTCAGCAAAAAGTCGTTGTCGCGCCAATCGTCCTTGACCTTGACCCAGCATTGCAGGTTGACCTTTGCGCCCAGAAAATCCTCACAGTCGGCCCGGGCCTCGCTGGCAATTTTTTTCAGCATCTGACCGCCCTTGCCAATGACCATGCCCTTATGGCTTTTCTTCTCGCAGTAGATGTTGACATCAATATCGATCAGCCCGCCGCCGGGGCGCTCCTTGAAGCGCTCGACCGTCACTGCAATCCCGTGCGGGATCTCGTCGCGCAGGTTCAGCAGCATTTTTTCGCGGAGGATCTCCGCCACCAGCACCTTTTCCGGCGTATCGGTATAGCTGTCATCCGGAAAATAATGCGGGCTGGGCGAAGCATACCCCGCCAGCGTCTGCAGCAGCTGCTGCGTGCCGCTGCCGTCCACCGTCGACGTGGGCAGAATTTCCGCAAACAGGCCGGTATCCTGCAGCTGCTTCATGCGCGGCAGCAGATCGTCGGCCCTTTTCAGGGTATCGCACTTATTGATCACGGCAACGGCCGGTGTTTTCTGCTGGCGAATATCCTCCATCAGACCCTGCTCCGCCTCATTCCATTCGCCGTACGGCTCAAACAGCATAGCCACAACGTCAACATCGCCGACGCTTTCCTCCGCTGCCTTCACCATGCGCGTGCCAAGCTTGGTGCGCGCCTTATGGATACCCGGCGTATCCAGAAAGACATACTGCAGCGCATCCACCGTCAGAATACCGGTAATGCGCGTGCGGGTCGTCTGCGGTCTTGAGGTGACGATCGCCACCTTTTCGCCCACCAGCCGGTTGACCAGCGAGCTTTTCCCCACATTGGGGCGGCCGACGACGGCCACAAAAACAGAACTTTCCTCCGTCATCGGCTGTTGTTCCTTTTGCTTCAAAGCCATTCTCCTTTATCTGTGAAAAACAAAAACGGCGCTGCCAGTCAGATACCCTGCCAGCAGCACCGGCCGGTATGGGTATTGCGCCCATCCGCAGAAAATCTCTTTCCAAACCGACGGCTGCCAAAACAGCGCGGCACCCACCCCGACGGCCCCGCAGCATACCAACAGCACCGCCCCGGCGGCCATATCCTTGGCCTGTCCGGCAAATGCGTCATGGGCGGCGTCCGGCCCGGCCACGGCGCGCTCTATGGCAGAATTGACGGCCTCCAGCGCCAGCACGGCGGCCACCGTCAGCAGCAGCAC
>CAKTAM010000098.1 GCA_934527255.1 uncultured Oscillospiraceae bacterium
GTGTATGACCCGGCGCTGGCGCTCATCCGCGAGGCGCTGCCGGGGCTTGGCCCGCTGCGCCGCGTTTCGCTGGAATACTGCCAGTACTCCTCGCGTTATCCGGCGTTTCTGGCCGGGCAGCGGCCGAACGCGTTTGACCCGACGCTTTCCAACGCGGCCATTATGGATATCGGCGTCTATTGCGTGGCAGTGTGTGCGGCACTGTTCGGCGCACCGCAGCGGCTGCACGCGGCGGCCTCGTTTCTGGAAAACGGCTTCGAGGCGGGCGGCAGCCTGCTGCTGCAGTATTCCGGCTTTCAGGTGCAGCTCAGCTATTCCAAAATCACCGAATCGGTCACGCCCAGCGTGTTTCAGGGCGAGCAGGGCAGCCTGACGGTGGATAAAATTTCGGTGCCGCGGCGGCTGACACTGCAGCCGTACCGCAGAACCAATGCCGGTTCGCCGGGCATGCAGCCCGCGCAGGCTGCAGGCGGGCAGGCGCTGCCCTACACCCCGGCCGAAAACAACATGGTGTACGAGCTGGCCGCCTTTGCCCGGCTGGTGCGGCAGGGCTGCGTGCGGCACCTGGGGCTGGAGGTCAGCGCCGTGCAGATGGCCATTCTGGATGAAGCGCGCCGTCAGAACGGCGTAATCTTCCCGGCGGATCGCGCATAAGACACCGCATCAAACCGAAAACGACAGGAGAAGCATGTATGGCACAGCAGGAGACCCTGCGTCTGGATCGTTACCTTTGCGAAAGCCTCGAGCTGACCCGCTCGCAGGCGCGGGCGCTGATCGCCAGCGGGGCCGTCACCGTCAACGGGATGGTGTGTAAAAAAGCGGATGCCCGTGTCAGCACGGCGGATACCGTTGCTGCGCAGGGCAGGCCCGTTGCGCACAAAGCGTTTGTCTATCTGATGCTGGATAAGCCTGCCGGGGTAGTCAGCGCCAGCGAGGACGGCCGCGATACCACCGTGGTGGATCTGGTGCGGCCCGCCTGGCCGCGCCGCGCGCTGTTTCCCGCAGGCAGGCTGGACAAGGACAGTACCGGCTTTGTGCTGCTGACGGATGACGGCGGCTTTGCCCACGACATTCTGGCCCCCAGGCGGCATGTGGCAAAAACCTATCTGGTGCGCATTGACCGGCCGCTGACGGCGGCCATGGTGCAGGGCTTTGCCGACGGGGTGACCCTGGCGGACGGCAGCCGCATGCAGCCCGCTGCTCTGGCCCCGGCCGCGCCCGGCGAGCAGACGCTGTGCCGCGTGGTGCTCACGCAGGGGGTCTATCACCAGATCAAGCGGATGTTCGGCGTGTTTGAGGCGGGCGTGGTCAGTCTGCGGCGCGTCGCCATCGGCGGCCTGCCGCTGGATGAGACGCTTGGCCCCGGCGGCTGGCGTGAGCTGACGGCCGTCGAGGTGCGGAAAATCATGGAATAAACGGTTTTCGCAGGCTTTTCAAAGAACTGCCACACTTTTTTGGTATACTCGAAGCGTCCCCTTTTGGAATGAAATGAAAATTAGACAATTATTCCAGAAAAATATGCCGAAATCTGTTGCAATCAACAAAGTTATTGTGTAAAATAGAAAAGGATAGTCCGCAAAATTGTGTAAAATCACAACAAAGCAAGCGCGGGCCGATGAAAAGGGGATTTTCGATTATGGCCAACAGGGTATTTCAGGGCGTCATTTACCAGATGAAGGACGCCGTCAAGCGGGAGATCGGCGTGATTGACGAAACCGGTACGGTCATCGCCTGCAGCGACCTTTCCCGCATTGACGAAGTGCAGCAGCTGGAAAATGTGGATCGCGCCAATGTGGACAGCTTCCTGCGCGACGGCTGCACCTACCGGCAGTTTACCGCCAACAAGCCCAACGATTACGCCGTTTTTGTCGAGGGCGTGGATGAGGCGGCTTCCAGCTATGCCGGGCTGATGGCCATCTCGCTGCAGAGCATCAAGCAGTTCCACGACGAAAAGTTCGACCGCACCAATTTCGTCAAGAACGTGGTGCTGGATAATATCCTGCCGGGCGATATTTACGCCAAGGCGCGCGAGCTGCACTTTGCCACCGATGTGTCGCGCGTGGTGCTGCTCATCCGTGTGGCCAACGGCAACGATATTTCGGCCTACGATGTGGTCAGCAGCCTGTTCCCCGATAAGCAGAAGGATTTCATCTTCAACATCAACGAAACGGATACCGTCCTGGTCAAGGAGGTCAAGCGCGGCATCAGCCGTGACGACATCAAGAACATGGCGGCCTCTGTCGTCGAAAGCCTGAGCGCCGAGCATTTCATCAAGGCGACGGTCGGCATCGGCACCATCATCAGCAATATCAAAGAGCTGGCTACCTCCTTTAAGGAATCGCAGATCGCGCTGGAGGTCGGCAAGGTCTTTGACAACGAGCAGGCCATTATCAGCTATGATAATCTGGGCATTGCCCGCCTGATTTATCAGCTGCCGACCACGCTGTGCGAGATGTTCCTGCGCGAGGTGTTCAAGCAGGGCAGCATCGAAAGCCTGGACAACGAGACGCTGTTTACCATCCAGCGCTTCTTCGAAAACAACCTCAATGTTTCCGAGACCAGCCGCGGACTGTTTGTGCACCGCAACACGCTGGTTTACCGGCTGGAGAAGATCAAAAAGCTGACCGGCCTTGACCTGCGCGAGCTGGATGACGCCATTGTGTTCAAGGTGGCGCTGATGGTCAAAAAATATCTGTCTACCAACCCGGCCAAGTATTGAGCGGCCGCCCGGCGGCCGTCCCCTTGTCCGTCAACCGTTTACACCCCGCAGCAGGTTTTTCAAAAAAAGCGGCGATCATGGCGTTCTTTCGGCCTTATACGGCCGCAGCCGCCGTGCTTGCCGCCTTTCCATTGACAAAGGGCCGCACAGGGCGGCGCCGCTGCGGTCCTGCGCCGGTATTCCGGCAGAGGAGCATCTATGATTCGTCTGGAAAACGTGGTCAAAACCTATCCCGAAAGCGATGCCCCGGCGCTCAACGGGCTTTCCCTGCACATCCGCAAGGGCGAGTTCGTGTTTGTGCTGGGGTCCTCCGGCGCGGGCAAAAGCACGCTGATCAAGCTGCTGCTGCGGGAGGTCACGGCCGACAGCGGTCGTGTGACGGTCAACGGCTTTAACCTGAAAAAGATCCGTCAGCGCAAAATTCCCTATCTGCGGCGCAGTATGGGTGTTGTTTTTCAGGATTTCCGCCTGATCCCCACCATGACGGCGGCCGAAAACGTGGCGTTTGCCATGCGGGTGACCAATGTGCCCGAGCGTGAGATCCGCGACCGTGTGCCGTTTGTGCTGGGGCTGGTGGGCCTTGGCGATAAAATGGATCGTTACCCCGAGCATCTCTCCGGCGGCGAGCAGCAGCGCGTGGCGCTGGCCCGTGCGCTGGTGCATTCGCCGCAGCTCATCATTGCGGATGAGCCCACCGGCAACATCGATCCGGCGCTTTCCATCGAAATTATGGAGCTGCTGGCTGCCATCAACAGCGTGGGTGTCACGGTCGTGGTGGTCACGCATGAGCACGAGCTGGTGCAGCGTTTTCATAAGCGTGTGATCCAGATCGAGCACGGGCAGGTGGTGGCTGATACTGACCCGCCCAAGGAGGATGAGTTTGAGCAGGAGATCCCCCGCGGCAGTGGGCTGGAGGCACTGAACCGCCTGGCGGAGGAACAGCGCCGACAGACCGGTGCGGCCTGGGGCACAGACGCCAACCTGCACATTCAGTTGCCCGGGCAGCAGTCGGCCCAAAAGGAGGGACCGGCCGCCGCGGCGCAGCCCGTTCCTGTGCCGGAGGAACCGGCAGAGGATGAGGCATGGCGCGAGGAAGCGCAGGAGGAGCCCTTTGTGACGACGCTGCGCCGCCGTGCCGCCCAAAAAGAGAAAACGGCGGAAAAGCCGACGGCAGTGCAGCCGACGGAGCAGCCGGACAGCGCCCCGCAGCACCCGGCTGAGGAGGTGCGGCCGACGGCCGATGCCTCCACGGCGCCGCAGCAGGCCACAGACACGGCAGGGCAGTCGGCCGCCGCGCAAAAAGACGGGGCGGCGGCACAGCATTCCACCACCATGGCGGATGTGGACGAGCTGCTGCGGCAGCTGGGCCAGGGCTAAGAGACTGTTTATTCCTACTATACACCGCGCGGGCGAATGCAGGCCCGCTTTCGTTTTGCGGGGGACGGCAGAAGGCGTTCTCCCGGAAAGGATCGGTCAACCGAGATGAGATTTTCAAGCCTTTCCTATCTGACCCGGCAGGGCTGGAAAAATATGGCCCACAACCGCCTGATGACGGTGGCCAGCGTGGGCATTCTGACGGCCTGCCTGTTCATTACCGGCGCGGCCGTGCTGCTGGGGCTGAACGTCAATAATTTTGCCGCTTATCTGGCGGGCCAGAACGAGATCATCGTCTACCTGCAGGATGTCGTGGAGCGTCCTGTGGAAACGCCCCCGGCGGAGGACGCCGCAGCGGAGCCGCAGCCCGACGAAGAGCAGGCCCCGGCGGAGGACGCTGCCGCGGCAGAGGATGCCGCCCCGGAGGAGACCGGGGATATGGCGGCCGACGGTGAAACCGAACCGCAGGAGCCGGCCACGCAGCTGACGCCGGTGGATATCGAGGCGGCCGTGACGGTGCTGGAAAGCATTGACAATATCGAAAGCTATACTTACGTCTCTAAGGATGAGGCGCTGGATGAGGCCATCGGCTGGATGGGCAACTATGCCAGCCTGCTGGAGGGCTACCGGGAGGATAACCCCATGCCCGCCAGCTTTCGCATCACGGTGAAGGATCTGGAACAGCTGGACGATACGGTGGCGCGCCTGCGGTTGATTGAGGGCGTGGAGTACATCAAATCGCCCAACGACATGGCGCAGATACTGGTCACGCTGAAAAAGGCGGTGTCGTGGGTCGCGCTGGGGCTGGTGGCCGTGCTGGGGCTGGTGTGCGTCGTGGTCATCGGCAACACCATCCGCCTGACGGTGTTCGCCCGCCGCCGCGAGATCAACATCATGAAATATGTGGGCGCGACCAACGCCTTTATCCGCTGGCCGTTCTTTGTTGAGGGTATGACCAGCGGGCTGCTGGCCGGGCTGCTGGCCTTTGGCCTGCTGAGTCTGGGCTATACCCAGTTGGTGGGGTATATTACCACGCACGCGCTGGGCTTTACCTGGCTGAACAACGTCTTTTTCACCATTCTGCCCTACGAAACGCTGCGCGGCCCCATGCTGCTGGTGTTTCTGGGCGTGGGCGTGGTGCTGGGCGGCATTGGCACGGCTGGCAGTGTGCGTAAATATCTGAAGGTCTGAAAAGGGGCAAAGCATGAGGCAGAAAGCAATACGCATCATCGGTCTGGTGTTGGCGGTGCTGATGGTCCTTACCGCGGTGGCGGGGCCGCTGCTCAGCCTGCTGTAACGGCGGCCGGGGCGGCAAACGGAAAACACAGGCAGGAGGTGGCTGCAATGAAGCAGAAATGGAGCAAATGGGCGCTGCGCTGCGCGGCGGCGGTGCTGATCGGCGCGCTGACCCTGTCCTTTTCCAGCAACATGGACGGCTTTCTGGCGCGGGCCGGAACGGCCAAGGAGCGCTATGAGGAGCTGGAAAAAGAGCTGAAGGAGCTGGATTCCACCATTGATAAGCTGGGCGATCAGGTCGACGCCACCAAGGGGCAGCGCTCGGCGCTGCAGCAGCAGGTGGGGGTGCTGAAGGAGCAGATCGCCCTGCTGGGCCAGCAGATCGAAGAGCAGCAGGCCGCCGTGGCGGCCAAGCAGCAGGAGATCGATGCCAAAAAACGCGAGATGCAGGCGACGGATGCGCTTTTCCGTCAGCGGGTGCGCGCGCTGTATATGGTGCGCAACGACGGCGTGCTGACCACGGTCTTAGGCGCCAACACCTATGCCGAGGCGCTGACGGCGGCGGATACCCTGCAGCGCATTACCCAGTCGGATACCGACCTGCTGGATACTCTGCAGCAGCAGAAAACCGACCTGGAGACCGAGGAGGCCGCCCAGCAGGCCATGCTGACCGAGCTGGAAAGCAACCGCACGGCGCTGGATGCCAAGCGCGGCACGCTGGCGGGCAGCCTGCAGCAGATCGACCAGACCCTTTCGGCGCTGGATGCCCAGCAGGCCGCCGCACAGGAGGAATACGACCGCCTGTACAAGCAATATCAGGCGGCCAAGGCCGAGGCGGAAAAAGAATTCAACCAGAATACCGGCCATGTGCCGGAGTATGTGGGCGGCACCTTTACCTGGCCGGTGCCGGGCTATACGACCATCAGCTCGCCCTATGGCTGGCGCGAGCTGTTCGGCAAGCAGGATCTGCATGTGGGTCTGGATATTACCGGCACCTATTCCGGCCAGATCTACGGTGCGCCGGTGGTGGCGGCCAACGACGGCTATGTGACGGTGGCGCGCTACGGCTCGACCGGCTACGGCATTTGTGTTTATATCGACCACGGCGGCGGCACCATGACCCGGTATGGGCACTGCTCGTCGCTGGCGGTGTCGGCCGGCGATTATGTTACCAAGGGGCAGGTCATTGCCTATGCCGGCAACTCCGGCAACTCGTTCGGGGCGCATCTGCATTTTGAGGTGCGCGTCAACGGGCAGGCGGTCAACCCCATGCAGTACTTTACGCAAGGC
>CAKTAM010000099.1 GCA_934527255.1 uncultured Oscillospiraceae bacterium
GGATAAGCGAACGCCCCGCCACGCAGGAGGCGGTGCTGCAGCGGGGCGATGCAGCAGACGCAGACTGAGCGCTGCCCCAAAGCCGCTGCGGCCGCGCTGCCTGTTTGGCATGGAAGGGGGAGATATTTGTGCGGCGTCGGCTCTATCCGTTTTGCCGTCGGCAGGCGGAATGGTACGGCAGCCGCACCGCCTGCCCGTATAAAAAAAGACGGCGGCCGCGAAAAAAAGAATGACAGACGCCTCCTGCTGGTGTATAATAATGCACATACACACCCGGAGACGGGGAAGGGAGGCGTTTTGCGTGCAGAAAACGGAGAAAAATGCCCGCGCGGCAAAAGCTGCGGCGTTTATCGCCGCTGCTGCACTGGTGCTGGCGGCGGGGCTGGCGCTGGCGGCACGGTATGACCTTTCACTGAATTTGGCCCTGCGCCCTCTGTGGGAGGCCGGACAGGCTGCCCATGCGGCCGGGCAGCGCAGCGTGTGGTATACATGGGGCATTCTGGCCGAATGCCTTGGCCCGCTTCCGGCCTATGCCGCCGCCGTATTGGTGGGCTGGGGCCTGTGCGCCGAAACGCGCCGCACCCGCCGCTCCCGCACCGGCCGACTGCTGGCCGGTGTGCTGCTGGTGCTGGGAGGCATGCTGGCGGCAGCCGCTTCCATGGCGGCCTGCCTGAAGCGCCGACAGGTGTTGACGCTGCCGCCGCTGCTTGTGTGGGGCGTCGGCCTGCTGGCCGGGGCGGCCGTACTGGCGTGGGCGCTGTGCAGCCGCATTTCCGCCGCCGACCTGCGCCGCTGGCGCGCGCTGTCGCTGCTGTGGGCGGCGATGGATGTGGGCCAGCTGGCTGTGGTGAACCTTCTGAAGCTGCTGTGGCAGCGCACCCGCTTTGACGATCTGCTGGCGGCGGGCGACCTTTCCGGCTTTACCCATTGGCTGCAGGCGCCGGGCGGCGGGGGCAGCTCGTTTCCCTCGGGCCACACGGCGTCGGCAGGGGTGCTGCTGGTGCTGGTGTTTGCCTGCCGCCTGTTTGACAGCTGCAAGGGGGACGAAGCGGGCTTTCTGTTCGTCGGGTATGGCTTTACCGGCGCGGTAGCGTTTGGCCGCCTGCTGATCGGTCGGCATTATCTGGCGGATACGCTGGCCGCCATAGCCATTGACAGCCTGTTGCTGGCGGCGCTGTGGTTTGCCCCGCCGGTAAAGCGCTGGCTGGCGCGTGTAACGGCAGTCAGCCCCGGGCCGGGGGCCGTGCCGCCGGAAAAAGAGAATCGTTTGCCCCCGCCGCCCAAAAAGCAGCCGTGGCGGCGGTCTGCCGCCGTGCAAGGCGGCCAGGCACAGGGGGAGAATGCCGCCCCAAAAAAGAAAGGAGAACCGTCATGAGCTCCATTGTTATTCCGCAGGGATATCGGCCTGCGCTCAGCCTGTATGAGACCCAGCGGGCCATCGGCCTGATCAAGCGTCTGTTTGAGGATCGCCTGTGCGGCTCGCTTGACCTGCAGCGGGTGACCGCGCCGCTGTTCCTGCCTGCCGACACCGGCCTGAACGACGACCTGAACGGGGTGGAACGGCCCGTCAGCTTCGATGTGCCCGCCACGGGCGGTGAGGTGCAGGTGGTGCATTCGCTGGCCAAATGGAAACGGCAGGCGCTGCACGATTACGGCTTTGCGCCGGGGCGCGGGCTGTATACGGATATGAACGCCATCCGTCGGGACGAAGAGCTGGACAACCTGCATTCCATCTATGTCGACCAGTGGGACTGGGAAAAGATCATTACGCCGCAGCAGCGCAATGCCGATTATCTGAAAGCTGTGGTACAATGCATTGTGGATGCCGTGTGCGAAACGCAGTCCACGCTGCGCGCCATGTACCCGGTGCTGTGCACCCGCCCGCCGGTGCGCCGCGAGGTGACGTTTGTCACCACCTCCCAGTTGGAGGAGCGCTGGCCGCAGCTGACGCCGAAGCAGCGCGAAAACGAAGCAGCGCGTGAGTATGGCACGGTGTTTTTGATGCAGATCGGCGGCGCGCTGAAAAACGGTAAGCCGCATGACGGCCGCGCGCCGGATTACGATGATTGGCGGCTGAACGGTGACATTCTGTGCTGGAACGAGACCCTGGGCCTTGCGTTCGAGCTTTCCAGCATGGGCATTCGGGTAGACCCGGAGGCGCTGGACCGTCAGCTGACGCTGGCGGGCTGCGACGATCGCCGTCAGCTGCCGTTCCATAAAGCGCTGCTGGCAGGGCAGCTGCCGCAGACCATTGGCGGCGGCATTGGACAGTCGCGGCTGTGCATGCTGCTGCTGGGCTGCGCCCATATCGGCGAGGTGCAGTCCAGCGTGTGGGACGATGCCACGTGGGCCGCCGCCCGGGCGGCCGGTATTCCCATTTTGTAAGCGGCCCCTTTGTCCGGCATAAAAACAGAGCATGAAAAACCAGCGGCCCGGAAAGCCTGCCGACAATGGCAGAGGCTCCGGGCCGCTGGTCTTTTCTGTTTTGCGGGGCGGCGCAGAACGAAGCGCCGGACCCCTGCCGGGCAAGCATGCCAGACATTCCGCCCGATCAAGCGCCGGACAGGGGAAAGGCTGCGGCAGAGCCGTTGGCTTTTCAGCGGGCGTAGATCAGCCCCACCAGCGCGTACAGAGCGCGGCAATCCAACAGATGCGTCAGCGCGATCGCGCCCTTGTAGGCCAGCCCCAGCGCATACAGCGGCTTGACCCGGCGGCGCAGCGCAATGCGCGCGATCATACGCCCGGCGGCGGCAGGGTCCATGCCGGTGCGCTCGTCCTTTTCCATACCAGCAACCGAACGGGCAATGCGGCCGTTGTAAACGTCATCGCCTGCGGGGTTTTTCCGGCGCGCCGCCGTAAAGCCAGTGCGGATATCGCCGGGCATAATGGCGCATACCGAAATGCCGAACGGCTTCACCTCGTTGTGCAGCGCGCAGGTGTAGGCGTTGACCGCCGCCTTGGTGGCGGAATAGTAGGCCTGAAACGGAATGGCCACCGGTGCGGCAATGGAGCTGATGTTGACGATGCGGCCGCCGCCCGCCTTGCGCATGATCGGCAGCAGCGCCCGGTTGACGCGCACCATGCCGAAAAAGTTGGCGTCAAACAGGGCCTGCGCATCGGCGGTCTCGGTAAACTCGACCGCGCCGGAAATGCCGTACCCGGCGTTGTTGATCACAAGATCCACGCGGCCCTCCCGCTGTAAAACGGTCTCGACGGCGGCGGCCACGGCGGCCTCGTCCGTTACGTCGCAGGTGATGTGCCGCACACCCTGCAGCGGGTTTTCCCGGCGCGACAGTTCATATACCGTGCACCCCTGCTGCGACAGGGCCAGCGCCGTTTCACGCCCGATGCCGGAGCTTCCGCCGGTGACAATGGCAATTTTGGCTGTGTTCATAAAAAATTCCTCCCGATTCTATGAAAAGCGCCGTATGGCGTACGGCCGTTTTCTTTCTTGGCTCAGGCCAGTGGGTCACTCTCTTTGGTGCGCAGCTCGCGCAGAAACGCGATCAAAAAGGGCAGGCAGGTGAAAAAGGTCAGCACATCGGCCAGCGGCTGGCACAGCTGCAGCCCCGGAATGCCCAGCCGCCCGGGCAGAACGGCGATCAGCGGCAGAAAATAAACGCCCTGACGACAGACGGCCAGAAAGCTGGCCCGGCCGGCCTTGCCCACGCTTTGAAACAGCATGTTGCTGGCCACCATGACCGGCTGCAGCAGCATGGCCAGCGCCTGATAGCGAAAGGCGGGCAGCGCAATGGCCGTGACGGCGGGATCGTCGCGAAAAGCGCGGACCAGCCAGGGGGCGACCACCCAGCACAGGGCGACCAGCGCGCTGACGCAGACAGACCCTGCGGCAATGGTGAACAGGCAGGCATCCCGCACGCGGCGGTAGCGCCGCGCCCCATAGTTGAACGCGGCCACCGGCTGGAAGCCCTGCCCAATGCCCAGCGCCACCGACATCAAAAACAGAAAAATGCGGCTGACAATGCTCATGGCGGCGACGGCGGCATCGCCCCAGCCGCGCGCGGCCACGTTCAGCAGCATGCTGGCAATGCTGGCCAGCCCCTGCCGCCCAAAGCTGGGAAAGCCGACGCACAAAATGCGCAGAAACTCACGCGGGCTGCGGGTGAAGTGCCGCAGCGACAGGCGGCTTGCCGTTTTGCGGCGCAGAAACGCCGACAGCAGCAGGCCAAAGCTGACGCACTGCGAAAGCGCCGTGGCCGCCCCGGCCCCGGCCGTGCCCATATCAAGCGCAAAAATGAAAATGGGATCCAGAACCATGTTCAGCACGCCGCCGCTGACCAGCCCGATCATGGCAAAAAAGGCTTTGCCCTCATAGCGCAGAATGTTGTTGAGCACCAGACTGGAAAGCATGATCGGCGCGGCCAGCAGAATGTAAAAACTATACCCGCAGGCGTGGGGCAGAATGGTCTCGGTACTGCCCAGCAGGCGCATCAGCGGGGAAAGGTTACACAGCCCAATGACGCCCAGCAGCACCCCGGCTGCCACGGCGGTGAAAAAGCTGGTGCTGGCCAGCCGGGTGGCCCCCGCCGTATCCTGCTTGCCAAGATGACGGCTGATGGTACTGCCCGCCCCATGCCCCAGCATGAAGCCGATGGCCTGAATGATGGACATCAGGCTGGCCACCACGCCGACGGCCCCGCTGGCGCTGGTGCTCAGTTGGCCGACAAAAAAGGTATCAGCCAGGTTGTAAATGCTGGTGATGAGCATGCTTAAGACGGTGGGCCCGGCCAGCTGCAGCACCAGCCTTGATACAGGGGTCTGCGTCATTTTTTGAAATTGAGCGGATTCGTCCAAAGAAATAAGCCTCCTGCTGTTAATTGTTTCATTCCTAACAATTAAAAGTATACCGCTTTTGGCGGCAAAATGCAAGCCCGCCCGCAGGGCAGCCGACGGCCGCGCCGGACATGGCCTCTGTACGCGCGGCG
Organism: uncultured Oscillospiraceae bacterium; assembly: GCA_934527255.1. GTDB lineage: Bacteria > Bacillota > Clostridia > Oscillospirales > Ruminococcaceae > UBA1762. Next base: position 4,947 of record CAKTAM010000099.1, read on the forward strand.
CGAAGACGTCAGAAAAGCAGGCAGTTTTAGGCACAACGGCATTTTTTCTGCGCGGCTGTCGGCCTTCTGCAAGGCCGAAAAACAATGTGCGGCGCATAACCGCCCCAGTGCGGCGCATACTGACAGCAGAAGCCGAAAGGGAGTGTGATTTTTCATGCAGCTTTCCCGTCAGAGCTACCAGCAGATGGTGCGCAGGGCAAGTCCGCGCTCCGCCCTGCTGCCGGATTGTCTGTGGGCGTTTGGCGTGGGCGGCGCCATCTGCACGCTGGGCGAAGCACTGCAGACGCTGTACGCGCAGCTGGGGCTGACCCTGACCGATGCCGGTACGCTGACCAGCTCCACACTGGTGGCGCTTTCCGCCGTGTTCACCGCGCTGGGCTGGTACCAGAAGCTGGCGGCCCGGGCCGGAGCGGGCACGCTGGTGCCCATCACCGGCTTTGCCAACGCCGTCGTCAGCCCGGCCATTGAGTTCCGGGCCGAGGGGTGGATCAGCGGCACCGGGGCCAAGATGTTCCTGATCGCCGGGCCGGTCATTGTTTACGGCATGCTGGCCAGCGTGGCATGGGGCGTGCTGTGGTATTTTCTGCGGCCGCTTTTGGGCTGAAAGGAAACGAATGTATGAAGCAGCGAAAAGGCGATACCATCTGCTTTGCGCGGCCGCCCGCGGTGACGGCATGGGCGGCCGTGGCGGGCAAAAAGGAGGGCGAGGGGCCGCTTGCCGCGTTTTTTGATGAGATAGAGCCGGATACCCGCGCCGGGGAAAAGACCTGGGAGGCGGCCGAAAGCGCCTACCAGAAGCGGGCCTTTGCCCTGCTGCTGCGCAAGGCGGGGCTGCAGATCGGCCAGCTGGATTGTCTGTTCGGCGGCGATCTGGAAAACCAGTGCACCGGCACGGCATACACGGCCCGCGGGCTGGATGTGCCGTTTGCCGGGGTGTACGGCGCCTGCTCGACTATGGCGGAAAGCCTGGGGCTGGCGGCCTGCTTTGCGGCGGCGGGGTTTGCCGGGCGGGCGGCCGCCATGACCAGCAGCCATTTCTGCACGGCCGAGCGGCAGTTCCGCACCCCGCTGGAATACGGCGGCCAGCGCACGCCGACCGCGCAGTGGACGGCGACCTGCGCCGGGGCCTGCCTGGTGGAGGCTGACGGCACGGGCCCGGCGGTGCGCGCCGTGACCTTTGGCCGCGTGCGGGATCTTGGCGTGCGCGACATCAACAACATGGGGGCGGCCATGGCCCCGGCGGCCGCCTCCACTATTGCCCATTACCTGCAGGATACGCAGACCGATCCCGCACAGCTGGATGCCGTTTATACCGGCGATCTGGGGGCGGTGGGCAGTCGGCTGCTGGGGCAGCTGCTGGCGCAGCAGGGTATTGTGCTGCGCCGACACGATGACTGCGGGCTGCTGCTGTACGACCGGCAGACGCAGCAGGTAAAGGCGGGCGGCTCGGGCTGCGGGTGCAGCGCGGGGGTGCTGTGCGCGCACCTTCTGCCTGCCCTGCAGTCCGGGCGGCAGCGCCGGGTGCTGCTGGTGTCGACCGGCGCGCTGATGAGCCAGCTGACCTTTCAGCAGGGCGAAAGCATTCCGGGCGTGGCGCATCTGGTCGAGCTGACAGCCCCGCCGGAAAAGGCACAGTGACGCGGCCGCCGGAGGG
>CAKTAM010000100.1 GCA_934527255.1 uncultured Oscillospiraceae bacterium
GCAGGCCGCATTCGGCTGCACTCAACCCGGCGGGCAGGATGGCTGCACGGTTGGCGGCGGTGGATGCGTCGGGGGCTGCCGGGGAGGACAGACCGTCCGGCGCAGCGGCTGCGGCGGCAGGGAAAAGAGAAGACAGGTCGGCGGCAGGGGCGGACATCCGGCCTGTATCCGGAGGTACGGTTTGCTCCAAAACGCGCTCCGGCTGTTCGGCTGCCGGGGCATCGGCAGCCGTTGGCACAGCGCGGCCGTCGGGCGGCGGCAGGCCCGGCCCGGCATGCGGGGCCGGGGCGGGGGCACGGTCGGCATGCATCGGCTTGGCCGTGCCCGGCCTGGTACTGCTGTCGGCAGCCGCAGCAGCCCTTAATACAGTCGGCGGACAGCTGCCTCCCTCTTCGATGATCAGCTTGTCGCGCGTGGCGTCGGCCGCCTGCCGAATGCCCTCCAGCAGTGACAGATCCAGCGTCAGCTGCGGTACGGCGGCGCGGGCCTCCTCGGCCAGCAGCGCGTCGATCTCCCGGTCGATCAGCTCCAGCAGAATGCGGGTGGTCTTGCCGGGCTGGATGGGCGGGCGCACCCCCAGCCGCTCGCGCATGCGCTGATCCACCGTTTTCAGAATACTGCCCAGCTCGCTGCAACGCCCGGGCTGCCGCAGCAGCCTCTCACAGCTCCAGATCCCGGCCTGACAGCGGTAACGGTGCAGCGGGCCAAGCTCATAGGTGTAATCCGGGTAACGGCGCTGATCCCAGAAAACGGCCGAATCAAACATCTGGTAGGGGCCGGTGACGGTGCGGCCGAACAGCCGCTCAAACAGGGTGCTTTTCCGGTGCTTGTGATAGTATTGGCTCAACCGCAGAAAGACGCCGCAGGCCACGCGGCGCACGCGCTGCGGCTGCTGCCGGTACAGGCGGCCGGTCTCCAGATGATAGGTGGAAAGTGCGGCCAGCGCCTCAAAAAGGGTTTCCGGCGTCTGGGCCTCCGGCTGGCGCAGCGCCTGCAGGGCGCTCTCATAGGCGGCGTCTGCAGCGTTTGCGGCATCGCTCAGCAGCGCCCGGTCAAGCCCGTAATAAACAACATAATCGCGCAGCCATTTTTTCAGATAGGGGTCGAGGTGCGCATCCAACGGGTGATAGGCCGCCCAGAAGGTCTGCAGCCGGGCAAAGCCGTCCTCCGGCGAGGCCACGCCGATCTGGTTGAGAAGCTCGTACACATAGACAAAGGCGAATGCCAGCGGGGCCTGCTCGACCTGCCCGCGGCGCACCCGGGTGCGCCAGGAAAAATAGCCCCGCAGCTGCTGCGCCGTCATGACCTGATAGGTGGGGTAAAAATGGGTGAAGCTTCCGCGGTATTCAAAATCCTCCTCAAAGTCGGCCATAAAGGCGCCCTGCTGACAGAACAGCCAGGCGGCGGAGTGCAGCCGGGCCTGCGGCTCCCTGGCCAGCAGGCGCATCTGCCGGTAACGCGCAGGCAGGGAAAAGCTCATCTGCGAGGCGCGCTGCAAAATAGGCTCCTCCCGGTAGACGGTGCCATCGGCGGCAGCCCCGGCATCGCTGCCGGTGTCCAGCTTGTGCAGCGCCTTGCGCAGCACTTCCTGGATCAGCTCGTCCAGCTCCAAGCTGCATTCACCACCTTTCGTTGTTAATTGCTTTTATTGTACCAGCATTTGCGGCCAATTTCAATGTGCAGCCCGACTTTTTTTGCCGCCGCCGGGCGGCGCTCCCGCCCACCTGCCAGAGGTCCTTCCTCTCTGTGCGGTATTCTGCGCCGGGCACAGCGAAGGGCGCTTTGAACGGCCTGCCCGACGGCCGGAAAACGGGGCTTTGCACGGCTTATGCTTGCAACCGGGCGGAGAAAATGGTATACTGAAAAAAACGACCGGCCGTGCCGGTCGGCATTTGGGAAGGATAAGGAACAAAACTCATGGCGGAGTATACCGTCAGCGCCAGCATGGTGCTGTACAATGGCTTTGAAGAGGCCGAAAGCTGCATTGATTCGGTGCTGGAAAAAACCGTCGGCGTGCCGCTGCAGCTGTACCTGATCGACAACGCCTCGCCGGACGGCTCCGGCGCGCGGCTGCGGCAGCGGTTTGGCCAGCGGGCCACGGTACTGTGCAACACACGCAATCTGGGCTTCGGCAAGGGGCACAACGCCTGCCTGCCGCTGCTGAACAGCCGGTATCATGCCGTTATCAATCCGGATATCACCCTGCAGGAGGATACGCTGGCGGTGCTGTGCCGCTATCTGGACGAGCACCCGGATGTGGTGATGGTCACCCCGCAGCTGCGCTTTCCGGACGGCCGCATTCAGCAGATCGCCAAGCGGACGCCCAACGTGCTGGCGCTGGCGGCCCGTCAGCTGAATATCCCCTGCCTGAAAAAGTATGAAAACTATTACCTGATGCTGGACAGGGATCTTTCCCTCCCGCAGGATATCCAGTTTTGCAGCGGCTGCTTTTTTGTCATCCGCACCGAGGTGCTGCAGGCCATCGGCGGGTTTGACCCGGCCTATTTCATGTATGTGGAGGATGCCGACATCACCCGCTGCGCACTGGGACACGGCCGGGTGGTCTATCTGCCGCAGACCTTTGTTTACCACAGCTGGCACAGGGCCACACGGCGCAGTCTGCGGGCGTTCTGTCAGCAGCTGCGCAGCATGCTGCGCTATTTCGGCAAGTGGGGCTTCTGCTTCGGGTTTGGCAAAACGGCGGGGCAGTATGCGCCGCCCGCGCCGCAGCGCCCGACGGAATAACGGCATCGGCCGCCGGGGGCGGCCGTTTTGAAAAAGGCAAAAGGAAAAGACCGCGGCCGCCCGGCTGCGGCAGCCCAAAAGGAAGGGAATGCGTTATGAAAGGTATCATTCTGGCCGGCGGCGCCGGCACCCGTCTGTATCCGCTGACCATGGTCACATCAAAGCAGCTGCTGCCGGTGTATGACAAGCCGATGATCTATTATCCGCTGTCTACCCTGATGCTGGCGGGCATCCGCGACATTCTCATCATCTCCACCCCGGAGGATACCCCCCGCTTTGAGCATCTGCTGGGCGACGGCAGCACCTATGGGGTGCATCTGTCGTACAAGGTGCAGCCGTCGCCGGACGGTTTGGCCCAGGCGTTTCTGCTGGGGGAGGATTTCATCGGAAACGATTGCTGCGCCATGGTGCTGGGTGACAACATCTTTTACGGCAACGGCTTCTCGCGCCTGCTGCGCAAGGCCGTGGAGGATGCCGAAAACGGCGGCCGCGCCACGGTGTTCGGCTATTATGTCAACGATCCGCAGCGCTTTGGCATCGTCGAGTTCGACGATGCGGGCAAGGTGGTCTCCATTGAGGAAAAACCGGCGCAGCCCAAAAGCAATTATGCCGTGACCGGCCTGTATTTTTATGATAACCGGGTGGTTTCGCTGGCAAAGCAGGTGCGCCCCAGCGCCCGCGGCGAGCTGGAGATCACCACCCTGAACGCCATGTATCTGGAGCGCGGCGACCTGGATGTGCAGCTGTTGGGCCGGGGCTTTGCCTGGCTGGATACCGGCACCATGGACAGCCTGGTGGAGGCGGCCGATTTTGTGCAGATGATCGAAAAGCGGCAGGGCATCAAAATTTCCGCCCCGGAGGAGATCGCCTACAAAAACGGCTGGATCACCCGCGAGCGCCTGCTGGAAAGCGCCGAGCGCTATGGCAAAAGCCCGTATGGGCAGCATCTCAAGTGCGTGGCGGACGGAAAAATTCGCTATTGAAAAAACGGGGCGCGGCCCGTGCCCATTGGAACGGCGGCGCGCTGCCAGGCGGCCGCCGCAGGGCGGCCGAACCATTTAAAGGAGGATGCAGACCTTGAAGATTCTGATTACCGGCGCATGCGGCCAGTTGGGCAGCGAGCTGCGCGCCACACTGGCGGCGGGCGAGGGCGAGCTGGGCTGTGTGCCGCAGGCGCTGCAGGGCGCGCAGGTCATCGGCACCGACCTTGCGGCGGCGCCGGGCGTGGAAGCGCTGGATATTACCGACCGCGGCCAGGTGATGGCCTTTCTGCAGCGCTGCCGCCCGGATGTGGTCATCAACTGTGCGGCATATACCAACGTCAACGGCTGCGAAAGCAACCGGCAGGCGGCGTTTGCTGCCAATGCGCTTGGCCCGCGCAATCTGGCCATGGCCTGCGAAGCGCTGGGCGCGCGGCTGGTGCACGTTTCCACCGACTATGTTTTTCCCGGCGTGGGCGATGTTCCGCTGTGCGAATATGACCGGCCCGCCCCGGTGTCGGTATACGGCAAGACCAAGCTGGCGGGCGAGCAGTATGTGCAGCAGTTCTGCAGCCGCTGGTTTATTGTGCGCACGGCGTGGCTGTACGGCTATGTGGGCAACAATTTTGTCAAGACCATTCTGCGGCTGGCCAAGGAACGCGGCGCGGTAAAGGTGGTCAGCGATCAGCTGGGCAACCCGACCCACTGCGCCGATCTGGCATGGCACATTCTGCAGCTGTGCGTCACGGAGGAATACGGGCTGTACCACTGCACCGGCGAGGGCGTCTGCAGCTGGTATGAGTTTGCCTGCGAGATCGTCCGGTTGGGCGGTGTGCAGGCGACAGTCACCCCCTGCACCACGGAGGAATACCCCACGCCTGCCAGACGGCCCGCATGGTCGGCGCTGGAAAACATGGCGCTGGCGGCCACGGTGGGCAACCGCGCCCGCCCGTGGAAGCAGGCGCTGGCATCGTTTTTTGAGCACTGGGACGGTCAGTAAGCGGCGGCTTTTCCCGGCGCGCGTTGGCACGGCCTGACAAAGGGCCCGCCGTTTTCGGCGGCCTTGCCGGGGGCGGCAGCCACCCGGCAGTAAAACAAAAAGGAGCGTTTGCATGAAAACCTATCTTATCACCGGCTGCGCAGGGTTCATCGGCTCGAACTTTGTGTACTACATGTTGAAAAAACACGAAAATATCCGACTGGTCAACCTGGATAAGCTGACCTACGCCGGAAACCTGGAAAACCTGAAGGGTGTGGAGGATGACCCCCGCCACATTTTCGTGCAGGGCGACATCTGCGACAAGGCATTGGTCAGCGGCCTGTTTGCCAAATACGATTTTGATTATGTCATCAACTTTGCGGCGGAAAGCCATGTAGACCGCAGCATTGCCCACCCCGAAATTTTTGTGCAGACCAATGTCATGGGTACCGTCAACCTGCTGCAGTGCGCCAAGGAGGCCTGGCAGCAGGACGGCCGCTGGCTGCCGGGAAAAAAGTACCTGCAGGTTTCCACCGACGAGGTGTATGGGGCGCTTGGCCCTACGGGCTATTTTACCGAGACCACGCCGCTGTGCCCGCACAGCCCCTATTCGGCCTCCAAAACCAGCGCGGATCTGTTTGTCATGGCCTATCATGATACCTACGGCCTGCCGGTCAACATCACGCGCTGCTCCAACAACTACGGTCCTTATCAGTTCCCGGAAAAGCTGATCCCGCTGATGATCAACAACGTGCGCCGTCACAAAACGCTGCCGGTGTACGGCGACGGCATGCAGGTGCGCGACTGGCTGTATGTCGAGGATCACTGCAAGGCCATTGATATGGTGGCCGAGGGCGGCCGCGACGGCGAGGTGTATAACATTGGCGGCCACAACGAGCGCCCGAACATTTTCATTGTCAAGACCATCATCGAGCAGCTGCACGACCGCCTGAAGGACGACGCCATCAGCGAAGAGCTGATCTGCCATGTGGCCGACCGTCTGGGGCATGACCGCCGTTACGGTATCGACCCGGCCAAGATCAAGGCAGAGCTGGGCTGGTACCCCGAAACCACGTTTGAGGTGGGCATTGTCAAGACCATCGACTGGTATCTGGCCAACGAGGAATGGATGAATCGCATTACCAGCGGGGATTATCAGAAGTATTACGACGAGATGTATAAAAACAAATGACCTTTTGCCTGCACGGGAGACCCGACCGGGCAGGCAGCCAGCGGGGCCGGAGGAAGCGCTTTTCTTCGGCCCCGTTTTTTGTGTGCTCCGCATGCCCGTGCCCGGCACCGCCGCAGCTTCTGCTGCAGGCTGCCTTTGCATACATGTAAGCAGAAGCGCAAAGGAGGATGAGAGCGATGCAGCAATGGAATGCGGCGCAATGGGCGCAGCGGTGCGCACCCTATGGGCGGGATTATGGCTGGCTGCGGGCAGCCGCGCAGCAGTACGGCGGGCAGGTACAAAGCCTTGGTGTGGCGGCCGGGGTCTTTTTTGCCCCGCGGGATGGGCAGGATCTGGGGGCACAGTATGGGCTGGAGGCCGGACAGACGCTGTGCTTCCTGCTGGAGGCGGCCGCAGAGCGGCAGCCGACGGCCGTGCGGGAGAAGCTGCCCCGAATGGCGGCGGAGCACGGGCAGGAAACCCTCCTGGCAAAGAAAGAGCCGCCCTGTCTGTTTGCCGTGCCGGTGGCATCGGGGCGCGCGGCGCTGGGCTGGCAGCTGGGGCTGCGGCTGCAGGCGATCCGCCCGCTGGTGCTGCTGCGCCCGTTTTATCTGTTTCGGGCGGCCGGTGCGCTGCCGACGCACGGCGAGCTGTGCTGCGTGCCGCTGGCGGATACCCACCGGCTTGGCTGCCTGCTGGAC
>CAKTAM010000101.1 GCA_934527255.1 uncultured Oscillospiraceae bacterium
AGCCCTCCGCGCCCAAACCGAAGTTTTTCTTCACTATACCACATTTTCAGACCGGATGCAATGCCCGGCGCGGCATCCGCCGCAGGGGGCAGCTTGCATTTTGCGCGCAGTTTGCTATAATAAGCAGCGGTATCTGTTTGGGCCTTGCCGGTCGGCATGCCCAAAGAAAAACCAGCTGCGCCGTGCGGGGCCCTGCCGCGCGGCCTCGGCAGAGGCGGAGGTGAAACAATGGCAGAGCCGACGAACGTTTTCAGACTGGCCGCGTGGGCTGTTTTGGGGTTGGTCAATCTGATCGCGTTTCTTTTGATGGGGGCGGATAAACGCCGTGCCCGCCGCCGTGCCGACGGTGCGGCGGTGCGCCGCATTCCCGAGCGCACCCTGTTTGCGTGGGCGACGCTGGGCGGCGGCATCGGGGCGACGGCCGGAATGCTGCTGTTCCGCCACAAAACGCGGCACTGGTATTTTCGGCTGTTTTTTCCGCTGCTGGCAGCGCTGCAGACCGCCGCGGCCCTCTGGCTGGCGCGCATGGGCTGACAGCCGCCGCACACCGCGTCAAAAGCTGCCAAACGCCGACAAAAAACATGCGGAAGGGTAGTGCTTTTTGCCGCGCAATCCGTTATAATAGGAAAAAAAGTCATAGACCTCTCGGAGCGTGCCGCAGCGGCCGTCCGGGACGGTCTTAAACAGAAAAAACGCGGTTCGCCGCAAAATAAAGGAGTATTCTCATGAAAAGCATCCCCGCATGGAAGGCCGAGCTTGCCGCACCGGCCATGCAGAAAACACTGGCAAAGCTGTACTGCTGCAGCGAACAGCAGGCAGGGACCTATGCCGACCGGCTGGCGGCGCTGTGCGACGCCTATGCGGCCCGCTTTGGCCAGCCGCAGCAGCTGGCGCTGTTCAGCGCGCCCGGCCGTACGGAGATCGGCGGCAACCACACCGATCATCAGCACGGCTGCGTGCTGGCGGGCAGCGTCAATCTGGATATTGTGGCGGCGGTCGCCCTCAACGGCGAAAATGTCATCCGCATTCAGTCAGAGGGGCATCCGCTGGACGAGGTCTCGCTGGACGTGCTGACCCCGCAGCCTGCCGAGGCCGGGCATTCCAGCGCCATTGTGCGCGGTGTGGCGGCCCGCTTTGCTCAGATGGGCTGCCGGGTGCAGGGCTTCAACGCCTATACCGTTTCCAATGTGCTGACGGGCAGCGGGCTCTCCAGCTCGGCGGCGTTTGAGGTGCTGGTCGGTACGGTCATCAATGAGCTCTTTTTTGAAAAAAAGGCAACGGCGGTGCAGATCGCCCAGATCGGCCAGTATGCCGAAAACGTTTTCTTCGAAAAGCCCTGCGGCCTGATGGATCAGACCGCCTGCTCGGTCGGCAACATGATCACCATCGACTTTGCCGACCCTGCCGCCCCGGTGGTCGAGCCCATCGACTTTGATTTTGCCGCCACCGGGCACGCCCTGTGCATTCTCGATTCCGGCGCCAGCCACGCCGACCTTACCGATGAATACGCCGCCATCCCGCGTGAGATGCACGACATCTGCGCCCTGCTGGGCAAGCAGTACCTGCGCGAGGTGCCCGAGGCGGATTTTGTAGCGGCCATTCCGGCCATCCGCCAAAAGGTGGGCGACCGGGCGCTGCTGCGCGCCATGCACTTCTATGCCGATAATGCCCGCGTGCCGCAGCAGGTCGCCGCGCTGAAACGGGGCGATTTTGATGCGTTCCTGCGGCTGGTCAACGAATCCGGCCGCTCCAGCTGGCTGTATCTGCAAAATGTGGTGCCCGCGGGGGCGACGGTACACCAGGAGGTCGCCCTGACGCTGGCGCTGTGCAGCCGTCTGCTGGGCGGCCGCGGGGCCTGCCGCGTGCACGGCGGCGGCTTTGCCGGCACGGTGCAGGCGTTCGTTCCGCTGGATCTGCTGGATGCCTTTATTGCCGGTACGCAGGCGGTGCTGGGCGAGGGCGCCTGCCATGTGCTGTCCATCCGGCCGCGGGGTGGGCTGCAGCTGTAAGCACGGCAAAAACAAGTGAAAAGCGCCGCTTTTGCGGCTTTGGCCTTTGAGAGAGAAAAGAGGAAAGAGCATGGTGGATTCTGCCTTAAACGGGTTGGTGGAATATGGAATGACGCACGGCCTGCTGAAGCCGGAGGACAGGGATTTTGCCCGCAACGGGCTGCTGGCATGCCTGCAGCGCGATGCCTGTGACCCCGCCGCCCCGCCGATGCAGGGCACGGTGGAGGAGCTGCTGCAGCCGCTGGTGGACGATGCCGTCAGCCGTGGGCTGTGCGGGGACAGTGTGACCGAGCGGGATCTGTTTGACACCCGCCTGATGGGTGTGCTGACCCCGCGCCCCAGCGAAGTGGCGGAGGAGTTCCGCCTGCGGTACGAGCTTTCTCCCCAGACGGCGACGGACTGGTTCTACCGCCTGTGTCAGGATACCAACTATATCCGTGCCGCGCGGGTGGCGCGGGATGAAAAATGGCAGACGGCGACGCCGTACGGCGAGCTGGAGATCACCATCAATCTTTCCAAGCCGGAAAAAGACCCCCGCGCCATTGCCGCGGCCCGCACGGTGGCGGCAGGGTATCCCTGCTGTCAGCTGTGCCCGCAGAACGTCGGGTACGCCGGCCGGCTGGATCATCCGGCGCGGCAGAACCTGCGCGTGATCCCGCTTCTGCTGGACGGCGGCCGCTGGGGCCTGCAGTATTCGCCGTATTCCTATTATCCCGAGCACTGCATCGTGTTCAACTGGCAGCACACGCCCATGCGCATCGAAGCGGGCACGTTCCGCCGCCTGCTGGATTTTGTGCGTCAGTTCCCGCACTATTTCGTCGGCAGCAACGCCGATCTTCCCATTGTCGGCGGCTCCATTCTCAGCCACGACCATTTTCAGGGCGGCCGTCACGACTTTGCCATGGCGCGTGCCGGGGTGGAGATTCCCTTTACCTTTCCGGGCTATGCCGATGTAGAGGCGGGCATTCTGCACTGGCCCATGTCGGTGGTGCGGCTGCGCTGCGCAGATGAACGCCGCCTGGTGCAGCTGGCGGATGCCGTGCTGCAGGCGTGGCGTCAGTACAGCGATCCCTCGGTGGAAATTCTGGCGCAGACGGACGGAACGCCGCACAATACCATTACCCCCATCGCCCGCAAAAACGGCGCGGATTACGAACTGGATCTGGTGCTGCGCAACAACCGCACCACGCCGCAGCACCCGCTGGGGCTGTTCCATCCGCACGCGCCGCTGCACCACATCAAAAAAGAAAACATCGGCCTGATCGAGGTGATGGGGCTGGCCGTGCTGCCTGCCCGCCTGAAGGGCGAGCTTGCCGTGCTGGCAGATGCCATGCTGGCAGGGAAGGACCTGACGGCGGACGAACGGCTTGCCAAGCATGCCGCATGGACCGAGCAGGTGAAGGCGGCGCACCCGCAGCTGAACGCCGAAAACATTCACGACGTGCTGCGGCAGGAGGTCGGCGAGGTATTTCTGCAGGTGCTGAAAGACGCGGGCGTCTTTGCCTGCACGCCGGAGGGGCGGCAGGCGTTTGTGCGGTTCCTGCGCAGCGTTCGCTGATCGTCCACCCCAAAACCGACCGCTGAAAAAAGTACGACAAAAGGAAACGGAAAAGAAAAGGAGATCGCAGCCATGAGCCAGATACGTCCCCTGACGCAGGAGGAGCTTGACCTGCGCATTCAGAAAAACTTTGACCGCCTGTGCCAGTCCTATTATCAGATCGATCAGGTGTTTGCCCCGGCCACATACGACTGGCCGGGCGATAAGGAGGGCCGCGCGCTGCTGGCGTTTGCCAGCCATGTCAAAATGACCGGCAACACCGTTCCCTGTCTGCCGCTGATGCTGGCGCAGCTGGATGAGAAAACCAACGAAGCGGGCTATTTTGGCCCGCTGGCCGGACCGGTCATTTTCGAGCAGCAGCTGTCCGGCCACAGCTGGTATCTGCGCGGCCTGTGCGAGTGCTACGGCCTTTATCAGGATGACGCCTGCCTGCGGCGGCTGAAAAGCGTGTTTGAGGGACTGTACCTGCCCACCGCCGGGCATTATGCCTCTTATCCGCTGCAGCGGCCGGACGATCACGGCGACGTCAGCGGCCACAGCGGCATTCTGGTGGGTGACTGGAACCTTTCGACCGATATCGGCTGCGCCTTTATGAGCATCGACGGCCTTTCGCACTACTACGCCGTCACGCGCGATGCGCGCGCGCTGGCGCTGCTGGATGAAATGATCGACGTTTTTACCGGCATTGACAAGGTGCGCCTGCAGGCCCAGACCCATTGCAGCCTGACGGCCGCACGCGGCATGCTGCGCCTGTATGAGCTGACCGGTGAGGAGCGTTATCTTGCCGGGGCCCGCGGCGTGTGGAGCACCTACCTGCAGGCGGGCATGACCTACACCTATCAGAACTATAACTGGTGGGGCAAGGGCGATACCTGGACGGAGCCCTGCGCCATTGTCGATTCGCTCATTGTAGCGCTGCAGCTGTACGAGCTGACCGGCGACGACCGGCAGCTGACGCTGGCACGCCGCATTTGGCACAACGGCATGGCCAGCGCGCAGCGCCCCAACGGCGGCGCGGGCACCGATTCGACCGTCGGCCCCACGACGGATACGCTGCAGCTGCTCTCCTACGAAGCGCCGTTCTGCTGCACCATGCGCCTTGCCGAGGGCCTGTGGTGGGCGCAGCAGCACGCCACCGAGCTGGGGGCCGAGCTGACCGGCACGCTGGAGCAGGATTCGCTTGGCCGCTGGCATGACGGCGACCTGCTGTATGCCGGTATCCGCGGCGGCGCACCGGCCACACTGCCCGAGCTGGCGCATGTCAGGGAGCAAAACGGCCTGCGGCTGACCCCACTGGTGCAATTCTACCGGCTGGATGACGAAACGGCGGCCGCGCTGCGCCAGCAGGTGGTTTTCCCGCGTAAAAAAACGCCCGCACCGAAAGCGTGACGGGCGCTGCCGTTCCCTCTGCCGCCGTTCTGGCGGGCGGGGGGGGACGTGCTTTTTGTGGGCGAATCACTTTGACGGCGGGGCCGGGCAGGCATGCCGTCAGGAAACCCGAAAATCAAGAGGTAAAGAAAAGAGGCGCAGACCCTTACCATGCAGGCAAATTATCATACGCACACCTGGCGCTGCAACCATGCCGCCGGAACCGAGCGCGAATACATCGAGTGCGCGCTGGCGGCCGGAATGCACGAGCTGGGCTTTTCCGACCATACGCCGTACCCGTTTGCGGATGGTCATCAATCCAATTTCCGCATGACGCTGCAGCAAACGGCGGGCTATTTTGAGACCCTGCGGGCGCTGCAGCAGGAATATGCCGACCGCATCCGCATTCACATCGGGTTTGAGGCGGAGTATTACCCGGCCTGCTTTGACAGCCTGCTGCAGTATCTGCGGCCATTTGGCTGCGAATATCTGATCCTGGGCCAGCATTTTCTGGCCAACGAGGACACCGGCGAGTACAGCGGCTGCCCGACGTCGGACGAACGCTATCTGGGCCGATATGTCGATCAGGTAATCGAGGGTATGCAGACCGGGGCGTTCACCTATCTGGCGCATCCCGACCTGGTGTGCTGGCAGGGCGATGCTGACGTGTACCGCCGATATGCCCGGCGGCTTTGTCAGGCTGCCCGTCAACTGGACATTCCGCTGGAGATTAATTTCCTTGGCCTGTGGGAGCATCGCCACTACCCGCGCGAGGAGTTCTGGCAGACGGCGGGGGAGGAGGGCTGCCGCGTTGTATTTGGCTGCGACGCCCATCAGCCGGAGGCACTCAACCGCCCGCAGGTGGAGGCACAGGCGATGGCGCTGGCCCGGCGCTGCGGTCTGCAGCCCGAGCAGACCCTGACCCTGCGCCGCCCGTAAGCCTCAGGCATTGCGGCGCAGCTGCAGGCTTTGCGACAGGGCGGCCAGCAGTACGCTGGTACCAATGCGGCCCTTACAGCGGCAGCCGCCCTGCGCCCGCACCTGACTGAAGGTCGAGGGCAGGTGCACGGCAATTTTAACGGGGTCGCCGTGCGTGAGCATGGCATCCAGTGCGGTGCGCATGTTGCGCTCGACGTTTCCGGCCGAGGTGCCCATACATTGCGCTACATGCGGATATAATACCTTTGTCATCTGGTACAGCGCATCGGGGTTGGCAGCCAGATAAACCAGTGCCTCACACAAAAAGGGAAAGCCTTTCAGGTGACAGGGAATGCCCAGATCCCGCAGCAGCTGGGTATACTCCGCCCGTAGGCTGTCCTCCTGATCGTGGTACAGCCGCCGGGCAAGGCTCAGCGGCTGACGGATGGCTTCTGCCAGACGGTATTCACTGATCGGCATGGAAAGCACGGCGGCATAGCCCGCGTTTTGCAGTGATTGTCTTTGTGTGGCGTCCACTGTGGGCAGCAGGGCAAAAAACAGCGTATCAGGCTGTGCGGGCAGCAATTGGCTGCGCTGCAGATGCTGTTTGGAATGGTATTGGGCTGGCAG
>CAKTAM010000102.1 GCA_934527255.1 uncultured Oscillospiraceae bacterium
ACGGGCATACCCCTCGCACAGGCTGCGCACCACATGGCGCAGCAGTGCGTTGGAGGTCAGCGTCCGGATCAGCTTGGCCAGATCCCTTTTCTTTTTGCTGGGCTTGCCGCTGCCCGGCAGGTGCACATGCAGATTGATCAGCCCCGGCATCAGGTACTGTCCGTCCAGATCCACCACCTGATACCCCGTCAGCGCCGTGCCCTCCAGCGGCATGGCGCGGATGGTATCTCCCTCCACCAGCAGCACACGACCGCGCAGCGGCTGCATCTCCCGGCTGCCATCCAGAATAATGCCGTTGACAAATGCGTACTTTGTCATGACAAACTCCTCCGTTGCAGGCAAATGCGTTCCGACGGCCGCCCCACGGCGCGGCTGCCCGCTTCGCCCGTTTTCCTCATTATATGCCATTCTTTTCCGCACCGCAAGGGTGTTTTTCAAAACGTTTCTCTTGACAAGCCGTTTACAAAACGGGTATACTGAACAGGAAAGGTGCTTGGAATAAAGCACGTGTGCCGTTTTGCGGCCTTTTTTCTTGCAAACAGCTTTCAGGAGGGATTTTTTATGAAGCCTTTGATCCTGCAATCAGACTTCGGCTATGCCGACGGCGCCGTCAGCGCCATGTACGGCGTAGCGGAAAACGTCTGCAGCGACCTGCGGGTGTTTGACCTGACCCATGACATTCCGCAGTACGACATCTGGGAGGCCAGCTACCGGCTGATACAAACGGTGCAGTACTGGCCCGAGGGCAGCGTTTTTGTCAGCGTTGTCGACCCCGGCGTCGGCTCGACGCGGCGCAGCATCGGCGTACGCACCGCCGGCGGGCAGTACATCATCACGCCCGATAACGGCACGCTGACGCACATCAAGCGCATGTGCGGCATTACCGAGGCGCGCATCATTGACGAGACCATCAACCGCCTGCCCAACTCCGGCGAAAGCTACACCTTCCACGGCCGCGATATTTACGCATACACCGGCGCCCGTCTGGCCAGCGGCTGCATCAGCTTTGAGCAGGTCGGCCCTGCCGTGCCGGTGGAAAGCGTGATCGAGCTGCCGGTGATCGAGCCGACCCTGAACGGCGACGTTGTGAGCGGTACCATCGATGTGCTGGACGTCCGCTTTGGCTCGCTGTGGACAAACATCGGCCGCGAGCTGTTCTGGAAGCTTGGCGTCAAGCACGGAAGCCGTGTAGAGGTGACCATTTCCAACGGTACCCGCACACTGTATAAAAACATCATGGTATACGCCAAAAGCTTTGCAGATGTCAACGTCGGCGAGCCGCTGCTGTATGTCAACAGTCTGGACTGTGTGGCCGTCGCCATCAATCAGGGCAGCTTTTCGGACGCTTACCGCATCGGCACCGGCATTGCCTGGCGCATCAGCCTGCGCAAGGCTCCCCGCATCGTCTATGAGGATGAGGAAGCCTGAAGCGCCAATACGGCACGGCGGCTTTTCCGTTATTTTTGACATGAAAAACGACCCGGCAGCAGCCAGCTGCCGGGTCGCGCTGCTTTTTGTGGGCCGTCCGGCCTGCCGTGCGGCGTTTGCCCGGCCTTTCGGCAGCGCCGTCCGGGCCGGGATGATCGCCATTGTTTGGGGCTGTTGAGGGGCCGTCCTTTTGCGCGCCGCCTTTAGCCAAAGCGGCAGGCACCGTTCTGGCAGCGGCCTTCGCCGGAAGCGCTGCAGCCGCAGTGCGCGGACATGCGGCAGGCGATCAGCATGAAAAATACGATCAGTGCAAAGGCGGCCAGCGTCGCCCACACGCCCGTAAAGATCACGCGCAGCAGCGTTGTACTGACGGCCAGCACGGCAGCGGCCGCCGCAATGCTGAGCACAGTGCCGTACAAAAGCGCCGATGCATACCTGCACAGGCAGCGCCAGTCATGCCCGCCGGTGAACAGCAGCGCCAGCCCAAACGCCAGCAGCACACCGGAAAGCCCCAGAGAGAGATAGACCGGCGTGTTCAGGTTGGTGATCACATCCACATAATACAGCACTGCGGCGATCACGCCCAGCACCAGCGCGCCGAGAAAAGCAAGGATCTTGGAAAACGTTTCATTGCACATACAGCAAGCCTCCTTTTTCCGTTTGACGGGTCCTATCACACTATATTCCGCTGCCCCGGCCGCCGTGCCAGGCCGCTTTTGCGGCAGCCGACCGTGCAGGCAGCCGTTCTGCATCTGCCTTTTTTGCCGCTGCACGGTTTCTTTTTTATGGAAAGGGGGCTGCCTATGCGGCGCGCTCATTTGTCGGACGCCCCGCCGACCCTTCCGAAAAGCGGGCGCTCCTTTTTGGGAAACCATCCGATCCCGGTTGACCGCTCGGGGCTTTCGTGCTATACTTCAACCCGTAATAAAAAAAGCTGTGCGGCCTGCGGGCCGCTGCAGCTGCAGGGAGGCAAAATATGACCGTAAAAGAACAGCTGCTGACCCTGCTGGAGGAAAACCGCGCCGCAAACGACTGGCTTTCCGGCGAGGCGCTGGCCGCCCGGCTGGGCGTTTCCCGCTCGGCGGTATGGAAGGCCGCGCAGGCGCTGAGCGCGGACGGCTTTGTGCTGGAAAGCGTCCCCCGGCGCGGCTATCGGCTGTCCGCACAGGCGGATACTCTCTCGGCGCCCGGCATCCGCGCCGCATTGGGGCCGGATGCCGACTGCTTTTCGCTGCAGGTGTACCGCACGCTGGGCTCTACCAACCTGACGGCGCGGCAGGCGGCCGCCGATGGCGCACCGGAGGGGTTGGTCGTGCTGGCCGAAAGCCAGAACGCCGGGCGCGGGCGGCTGGGCCGCAGCTTTTTTTCGCCGGACGGCACCGGGCTGTACCTCAGCGTGCTGCTGCGCCCCACGCTGGAGGCTGACCGCGCCGTTCTGCTGACCACGGCGGCCGCCGTGGCCGTCTGCGAGGCCATTGCGGAGGTCACCGGCAAACAGGCGCAGATCAAATGGGTGAACGATATTTTTCTGGACGGCAAAAAGGTCTGCGGCATACTGACGGAGGCCGCCTTCGGCACCGAAAACGGCCGTCTGGATTATGCCGTCACCGGCATTGGCGTCAACGTCTGTCCGCCGCCGGGAGGCTTTCCGCCCGCGCTGGCCGATATTGCCGGTTCCGTGCTGGAGGCCCCGCCCGCGGGTGGGCTGCGCAACCGGCTGGCCGCCGCCATTCTGCGTCGTTTTCTTGCTTACTACCGCCGCCTGCCGGAACGGACGTTTCTGGCGGAATACCGCCGCCGCTCGCTGGTCATCGGCCAGCAGATTCTGATCGTGCGCGGCGACGAAAGTCGGCCGGCGCTGGCGCTGGGCATTGACGATGACTGTCACCTGCTGGTGCGAACGCCGGACGGAACGCAGGAATGCCTTTCCACCGGCGAGATCAGCATCCGGCTGTCGCACTGACCGGCTGTGTGGGTTTTTGCACCAGCCTTTCCCCCTTTGCCCATCCGCCGCCCCTGCCGGGGCGGCTTTTTCTTTGCCCTGCGGCCGGGACGCTGCACCGGGCACAGCCGCCGGGACGCCGCACCTCCTGCCGGATTTTTGCCCTGCGGCCACATATCCGGCCGACGCGGGACATACTCTGTACCAGAGCACGGACGTTTTTACCAAACGCCCGGCCGCTGGCAAGGAGGATGCAGCATGAAGGGCGACCCCGAAGAAAGAGCCGTTTTGCTGGGCGAGTACATTGCCGAAACCGGCGCCACCGTGCGCAGTACCGCCAAGCGCTTTGGCCTGAGCAAAAGCACGGTACATAAGGATGTGACCGACCGGCTGCGGCACATCAACCCCGGCCTGGCCGCACAGGCGCGCCGGGTGCTGGACCGCAATAAATCCGAGCGGCACATCCGCGGCGGCCTGGCCACACGCAAAAAATATCTGCACCGTTAACACGGGCGCGGCGCTTCCGGACGGACGCGCCGCTTTCTTTTTTCTTTTACAAAATTTACATACACAACTTGAACGCAAACAGGTGCGAAACAAAGGGAAGTATGCTATAATAGGGAAAACAGCAGCGTCATTTGACCGCCGTCTGTTCCCCAAACACTTCCCGCGCTGCCAGTACCAGGCAGCCGTATCCATTTTGACTGTCGAGGAACATGCCATGAACACCTTTTTGCAGAAGCTTCGGGATGCCTGGAACGGCCCCGTTATGAAAAAAGCCCTGCTGCTGACCGGCTGCGCCGTGCTGGCCGTTGGCGGCGGCGTGGGTGCGGCGTTTGCCTATCACGCCGCACAGACGGCCCAGCCGACCTCGGTATCGGTCTCCTCCTCCAGCGTTTCGGTCACCGTCAGCCGTCGGCCGGTCGTGACCACCAGCTACACCAGCAGCATGGATACCAGCAGCGACAGCCTGGAAGAGGAAAAGCAGCCGGTCAAGCTGTCGCTGGTCATCACCAGCGCCACGCAGGACCTGAACATCAATATTGTGGACGAGGCTGGGGCCCGCGTGCGGGACGTGCCGTTTATGCTGCGCCTGACCGGGCAGGATAAGGAAAACGCCGATTATGACAAGCTGTTTGAGGTGGATTCCAACTACGGCAGCCTGTATCTTTCGTGGATCCCCGCCGGAAACTATATCGCCGAGCTGGAGGAGGCCGAGGGCTTTACCGTGCCCGAGCCGACAAAATTCAACGTCAAGGAGTTCAAGGTCACCTACACCAAGATCGACAACATCGCCGACCAGATCGTCGACGAAAAGGACGTGGACGTTTCCAAGGACGACAACTCCTTTAACGGCGGCGACAACAACGGGGCCGACACCAACGATCCGCCGCCCACTGCGCAGGATACGGTGGCTTTTGTGGAATCCTCCAAGAAAGAGGTTCAGGAGCCGCTGAAGGATGAAAAGGGAAACTTTTTGTATACCTATACTTATGAGGTCGGCCCGGGCGGCCGCCTGCTGCTGACGGTCGGCGGCGAAAGCGACGTTGAGCCGGTCGTAAAGGATTCGGTTCTGGTATACGGCATGCGCTACACCAAAACCGGCAGCACGGCGGATGCCGCGCAGGCCCTGCACATGGGCTGGGGCGCCGTGCGGGATGAGGATACCCCCTCGGAAAGCGGCAGCTCCTCTTCGGAGACCGCCCCGTCCACCAGCAGCGAAGCGCCCTCCGATTCGACGCCGGAAAGCTTTACCGTGACCTTTGTCAACCCGGACGGCGCCGTGCTGAGCACTGTGCCGGTAACGGCGGGCGGCACGGCCACGCCGCCTGCCGACCCCACCTTTGCGGGCGGCGACAAACGGTATGTGTTTACCGGCTGGAGCGCCCCGTACGACAACGTGCGGCAAAACCTGACCATTACCGCCGTATATGATATTTACACGCCCGAGCAGGTGACACTGTTCCGTGCGGACAATACGCCCGACCCCACCTATAAGATTGCCGCCGTCAAACGCACCAAAACCGTTTACCTGTACACCGGCTGGCAGACCATTGACGGAAAAACCTATTATTACACCGCCGACAACAAAAAGGTGACCGGCTGGCAGGTCATTCAGGGCATCAGCTATTTCTTCAACAGCGACGGCGTTCGCTCCGACTGCATGGGCATTGACGTCTCGCGCTGGAACAACAGCATTGATTGGGCCGCCGTCAAGGCCGCCGGGATTGATTTTGCCATTATCCGCGTGGGCTACCGCGGGTACGGCACCGGCAAGCTGGTCGAGGATCCGCTGGCAAGACAGAATCTGGCCGGGGCCACGGCCGCCGGGATCAAGGTAGGCGTTTATGTTTTCAGCCAGGCCATCAACCAGGAAGAAGCAGTGGAAGAAGCCAGTATGGCGCTGGAGATCGTCAAGGGGTACAGCCTCGCCTACCCCATCTTCATCGACAGTGAATATTCCACCTCGGCCAAGGACGGCCGCGCCGACGCACTGAGCGCCGCCCAGCGCACCGCCATCTGCGCCGCTTTCTGCAAGACCGTTGCCAACAGCGGCTACCGCACCGGCGTGTATGCCAGCAAGTCGTGGTTCCAGTATCAGCTGAATGTCGCCGGGTTGGAGCAGTACCACATCTGGCTGGCGCACTACACCACGGCCACTGATTATGCCCGGCGCTATGACCTGTGGCAGTATACCAGCACCGCCACCGTGCCCGGCATCCGCGGCAGCGTGGATATGAACTTCAGCTATCTGAACTATTAAAACGGACGGGCTTTTTGCCGACGCGGCTGTACACCACGCGGCTGTGCCCTTTTCAGCGTGCCCCGGCTGCGGCCGGGGCACGCGCTGTTTTTCCCGCATGGGCGGCACAAAGTTTTCCGTTCTTTTTGGCAAAAAGCCATTGACAAACCGGGGCGCATCTGGTAGAATAGTGC
>CAKTAM010000103.1 GCA_934527255.1 uncultured Oscillospiraceae bacterium
TGCCTACGCTGGTGACCCTGAGCACGCAGAACGAAGGCGTGGTCATGGATCAGGCCGCCGCACTGTTCGGCGCAGGCGTCGGCACGCTGGTATATGTGCTGATCACCCGCAAAAAGAGCCCCGTTTTTCTGGGCAGCTCGTTCGCTTTTATCTCCCCGCTGATCGGCGCGACTGCGTTCGGCTATCTGGGCATCATCATCGGCTCGGCCATTGCCGGTCTGGTGTATGTGCTGATTTCCATCATCATTCACTTTGTCGGCATCAAATGGGTGGACAAGCTGCTGCCGCCCGTCATCATCGGGCCTACGGTCGCGCTGATCGGTCTGAGCCTGTCCGGCTCTGCCATCAATAACCTGAACAACACCGCAAGCGGCGATTACAGCCTGATCTCCATTCTGTGCGGTCTGATCACCTTCGGCGTCACCATTCTGGCCTCGGTCAAGGGCAGCAAGACCCTGAAGCTGGTGCCCTTTATTGTGGGCGTGGCTGCCGGTTACGGTGTTGCGTCGCTGTTTACGGTGATCGGCATTCTGACCAACAACCCCACGCTGCAGGTCGTTGACTACAGCGCCTTCCAGACGCTGACCTGGGCCAACATCATCCGTGTTCCCCACTTTACCTTTATGGCGGCCATCAAGGAGGGCGGCGCGCTGCTGAACGGCGGTACCGGTCTGGTAAGCCTGGCGCTGCTGTTTGCCCCGGTCGCCTTTGTGGTGCTGGCCGAGCACATTGCCGACCATGAGAACCTTTCCAGTGTTATTGACCGCAACCTGATCTCCGACCCCGGCCTGAAGCGTACCGTGCTGGGCGACGGCATCGGCTCGATCGCAGGCGCCGTTTTCGGCGGCTGCCCCAACACCACCTACGGTGAATGTGTCGGCTGCGTGGCACTGACCGGCAACGCCTCCATCTACACCATCATGACCACCGCTGTCATGGCCATGCTGCTCTCTTTCTTCAACCCGTTTGTGCAGTTCGTCAACACCATTCCCACCTGCGTGATCGGCGGCATCTGCATTGCGCTGTACGGCTTTATCGCCGTCAGCGGCCTGAAAATGCTGCAGGGCGTTGACCTGAACAACAACAAAAACCTGTATGTGGTCTGCGCCGTGCTGGTGCCCGGCATCGGCGGTCTGACCCTGAACTTTGCCCACATTCAGATCACGGCCATTGCCACCGCGCTGATCCTCGGTGTGCTGACCAATGTTCTGATGTCCGGCAAAAAAGACGCGGAGGACTAAGGCTTCCGCGAAAGGCTGAACAAACGCCCCCGGCCGCTGCACGTTTGCAGCGGCCGGGGGCATTTTTTGCTGTTGGGGGAAGGTGTGGCTTCCGGAGGCTGGCTGCATTGTCTTGGGAGCCCCTGTATAGCAAAAAGCTTTCTATGAAATAAGCGCAGACCCGGTGCCTGCTTTGCCCCCGTCCGGATGTCGAGCACAGGCCGAGCATCAAATGCAGGCAACCGCGTGCAAGAGCTTGCAGCCCTGTGCCAAGCGGCAGGCACCTGCCGTTTTCGGCTTTTCTCCGCCATCACCCCATCCTTTTTACTTTACCTTGTAGTATGCGTCCCCTCTCCCCTACCGCTGCTGTCTGCTGCGCCGGGCAGGCCATTTACGCCACGTAAAAGCACCGGGGCAGGCGGCATTTTGCCGCCGTTCCCCGGTGCTTTGAAACAAAATTCTTTTTGGATAAGGCGGCACACCGTAAGGGCGCTGCCGCCAAGACCGGATATACTTTGACGGATGATGTTGGAAGCTTGGCGGCACGGTCACTCTGCGCTTTGCGGCATATCGGCCGTCTTGGCAAACAGGCTGACCTCCAGCCAACGGCCGGACAGCTGCCGAACCAAAAACAGCACCCCGCGCACGACCAGCTCGATGGCCATGGCGATCCACACGCCGACCAGCGCCAGCGGCTTTGCCAGCAGGAACGACAACGTAATGCGTACGCCCCACATGGTGATCAGGCAGATGAGGAACGGCGCGCGGGTATCGCCTGCGCCGCGCAGCACACCGGTAATGACGATACCCATGGCGAAGAAAGGTTCGGCAAAGGCCACGATGCGCAGCACCTGCATGCCAAGCGCAATGGTTTCTTCATCGGGCGTGAACAACATGATCAATTGCCTGGCAAAGACAAACAGCAGTACGCCGCCCACCGTCATAATCAGCACCCCGACCGCCGTCACAATAGTGCCAAAGCGGCGAGCCAGATCCTTTCTGCCTGCACCAAGCGCCTGTCCGACCATGGTCGTTGCCGCTGCGGCCACACCGTAAGCCGGCATATAGCTGAGCGATTCGGCCGTTACCGCCAGATGGTTGGCAGCCACCGCCACCATGCTGATACCGCTAATAAGCCCTGTAATGACGATCTGCGCCATACTCATCAGGCTGCGCTCCAGTGCGACCGGCACGCCCAGGCGCCACGCTGTGGAGAGGCAATCGTGCTGAAAGCGGTACTTCTGCCCGCGTTCGGGCCGCACCGGCGACTTTTTGCCGTACAGCACCGCCAGAAACAGCAGGCTGACCACCAGCAGTGACAACAGCGAGCCCCATGCCGCACCGGCCACGCCAAGCCCCGCGCCCACCATGGTGAACGTTTTGGAGCCAAGCGTCATGGTTCTGGTCGGATAAATGAAAAAGAAGTTGAAAATAATGTTCAGAACATTGACCAGCAGGTTGAGCAGCATAGGGGTTTTGGTATCTCCGGCGCAGCGCAGAATGGAGCTGAGCATCATCACACAGAAATTGAACGGCACCGCACAGGAGACAATGCGGAAATACAGCGAGGCAGGCTGGATGATCTCCGGATCGGCATGCAGCCAGTACGGCAGCGGCCACGAAAGCCCGACAGCCAGCGCACCGATCAGCAGCCCGAACCACACAATGAACTGCAGGGCCTGCCCGGTCACCTCACGCGCACGCTGCGCACGGCCCGCCCCGATGTGCTGTGCCACCTGCACCGAAAAGCCGACGGCCGCCGCATTGAGAAAGCCGCCGATAAGCCATGTGGTGCTGGCCGTCAGGCCGACGGCCGCCGTTGCCGCCGACCCCAGCGAGCCGACCATGGCTGTATCAATATATTGCACCAGTGTCAGCATGACCTGCTCGACAATGGCCGGAAACGCCAGCGTCATGACCGCCGCAGCCGTACGGCGCAGCCCCGGCATGCCGGAGGAGGTCAAGAGCGTTTCCAGAGAGTGCTGTGTTTTTGCCAAAATTCATTCCTCATTTCTCTGTACTGCAAAAAGCGGCAGGCGGTGCGCCCTTTCCATCGTCCGGGCCAGCCAGCCTGCCGTATGAATCCACACTGTTTTTTCGACTGTTTCAGTATAGCACATCTCCCCTTTTCGCGCAAGAAAAACCGCCGTCCGGCGGCACAACCAACGTTGTACCGGCGGGCGGCGGCATCCTTGCCTGCAGAGGCGTCCGGCATCAGCAGATTTCCGTCACGGTATAATCCTGTGCTTCCACTGCCGCCTTCAGCGCTTCGTCGCTGACAGGCGCCGACAGCGTTACTACCGCCGTGCCTGCCTCATGGCTGACCTGCGCCTGCGTAACATTCTCCACCGCTTCCAGCGCTTTTTTTACGCGCGCCTCGCAATGGCCGCACATCATACCGGTGATCTTCATGGTTTTCGTCATGGTCGTACTCCTTTTTTGTGTGGTATTTTTTCGTTTTTTATCGCCCTTGGTACTGTAAAGGCGGAACAGGTTCAGCCGCAGCGCGTTGGTGACGACACAGAAGCTGGATAAGCTCATGGCTGCCGCGCCGAACATGGGGTTCATCTTCCAGCCAAGCAGCGAAATGAACAGCCCCGCTGCCAGCGGAATGCCGATGATATTGTAGCCAAAGGCCCAGAAAAGGTTTTCGTGGATGTTGCGCAGGGTCGCGCGGCTGAGGCGGATGGCTGCCGGAACATCACTCAGGCGGCTTTTCATCAGCACAACGTCGGCGGCATCAATGGCGACATCCGCACCGGCTCCGATGGCAATGCCAAGGTCAGCCCGGGTAAGGGCGGGGGCATCGTTGATGCCGTCACCCACCATGGCCACCCGGCCCTGCTGCTTCAGGGTGCGTATCACGCTTTCCTTGCCATCCGGCAGCACCCCGGCGATCACCTCGTCCACGCCTGCCTGCGCGCCGATGGCACGGGCGGTGCGCTCGTTATCGCCGGTCAGCATTACCACGCGAATGCCCATATTCTGCAGTTGACGCACGGCCCCGGGGCTGTCCGGCTTGATGGTATCCGCCACGGCGATCACACCGGCCAGCTTGCCGTTTTCACTGAAGAACAGCGGCGTTTTGCCCTGCTCTGCCAACTGCTGTGCCTGCGCGCTGATCTGGTCGGAAAGCGCCGTCTGCGACGCCAGAAACGCCGCGCTGCCGCCGATGAGCTGCGAACCGTTCCGCCGGGCCATCAGGCCGTTGCCCGGCAGCGCCTGAAAGTCTTCGACCGGCGGCAGCGTCAGGCCGTCCTCCTGCGCCCGGCGCAGAATAGCCCCTGCCAGCGGGTGCTCGCTTTTCTGCTCCAACGCTCCGGCCAGCGCCAGCAGTGTCTGCGGCGTGTAGCCCTCTGCAGGCAGAAGATCGGTCACGCGCGGCTCGCCCGAGGTAATGGTGCCCGTTTTATCCAGCGCGACGATCTGGGTTTTTCCGGCCTCCTCCAGCGAGACCGCCGTTTTGAACAGAATGCCGTTTTTGGCTCCAAGACCGTTGCCGACCATAATGGCCACCGGCGTGGCCAGCCCCAGTGCGCACGGGCAGCTGACCACCAGCACGGAAATACCGCGCGCCAGCGCAAAGCCAACGCTTTGCCCCGCCAGCAGCCACCCGGCCACCGTCAGCACCGCCAGCCCGATGACTGTGGGCACAAACACGCCGGAAACCCGATCGGCCACCTTGGCAATGGGGGCTTTGGTGGCGGCGGCATCGCTGACCATCTGAATGATCTGCGAAAGCGTAGTATCCTCGCCCACGCGGGAGGCACGGCACCGCAGAAAGCCTGACTGGTTGATGGTTGCCGCGCTGACCGAGGCGCCGACCGTCTTATCCACCGGGATGCTCTCGCCTGTCAGCGCCGCCTCGTTTACGGCGCTGCTTCCCTCCAGCACCTCGCCATCCACCGGGATGCTCTCGCCCGGCCGCACCACAAAAATGTCGCCGGTCTTTACCTGCTCAATGGGCACGGTGACCTCTTCGCCGTCACGCACCACCGTTGCCGTCTGCGGGGCCAGCTGCATCAAGCCCTTGAGGGCGTCTGTCGTGCGGCCCTTTGAGCGGGCCTCCAGCATTTTGCCCACGGTGATCAGCGTGAGGATCATCGCCGCCGATTCAAAATAGAACTCATGCATATAGGTCATGACGGCGGCCTCGTCGCCGCGCACCTGCGCCCCGGTCATGGCAAACAGCGCATAGGTGCTGTAGCCGAACGCCGCCGCCGAGCCCAGCGCCACCAGTGTATCCATATTGGGCGCGCCATGGCGCAGGCTTTGAAAGCCGCTGATGAAAAAGCGCTGGTTGATGACCATCACCGCCACGCAAAGCAGCAGCTGCGCCAGCCCCATGGCAACGTGATTTCCCTCAAAAAAGACTGGCAGCGGCCAGCCCCACATCATATGGCCCATGGAAAAATACATCAGCACTGCCAGAAAGCCGATAGAGGCCAGCAGGCGGCGCTTCAGCTTTGGGGTCTCATGATCCTGCAGCAGCTCGGCATCTGCCTGTGTGGAAGCGGCGGCCGCCTCATGCCCTTTTTCTTTCAAGGAGGCCCCATACCCGGCCTGCTGCACGGCGGCGATCACCGCCTGCGGGCTGGCCGTGCCGTCTACCCCCATGGAATTTGTCAGCAGGCTGACCGAGCAGGCCGTTACGCCCGGCACCTTGGAAACCGCTTTTTCCACGCGGGCACTGCACGCCGCACAGCTCATTCCCGTTACGGCATATTGTTTCATTGCTTTGCTCCTTTCAACGCATCAGCTTCTGCACAATATCCACCAGCTCATCGGTCGTTTCCGTCTTGCCCTGCTGAATATCACGCACCACACAGGTATGAATGTGACTGGACAACAGGCTTTTGCCAAAGCTGTTCAATGCCGCCGTCACCGCCGCCACCTGCGTTAAAATATCTACGCAGTAGGCCTCCTTTTCCAGCATGCCGCGAATACCGCGGATCTGCCCCTCTATCCGGTTCAGCCGGTTTTGAAGCGCGCGATATTCCTCTTCTGTGCGGTGCGTCGTTTTGCAGCAGCAGCACTTTTTCTCTTCCATTGTTGCAGCCTCCTTATACC
>CAKTAM010000104.1 GCA_934527255.1 uncultured Oscillospiraceae bacterium
GGGAACCTTGGCCTGGCGCAGGCGCGCGGCGAGTTTCTCTGTTTTCTGGATGACGACGATTTTTATTACCCCGATTTTCTGGAGCTGCACCTTGCCGCCCTGTGCACCGGGCGGCAGCCGGGCTTTGTCATCAGCGGCGGCATGGCGCTGGATGCCCAGGTGGAAAGCCGCGCACCGTATGTGTACCGGGTGCTGCGCGCCGCGCCGGTGCTGTTTGACCACATCACTCTGATGGATATGTGCGTGCGCTGCCGCGTGGCCATCAACGGGGCCATGTTCCGCCGCGAGCTGTATGAGCGCTGCGGCGGCCTGCGGGAGGATCTGGACGGCGACGAGGATTGGGCCATGTGGCTGCGCTTCTGGCGCGGCGACGGACGCACCGAGACCGTGCCGGACATTGCGCGGGCCTGCTGCCTGTTCGTCTGCCCGGCCGACCCGGCGCAGGCTGCCGCCCGGCTGGCTGCCTATGAGGTGTTTGACGAGCAGATGCTGGCCGACCCCTCGCTGACCTTTCTCTGCAGCGCCGGACAGATCGCCCAATGGGAGGCGACCGTCGCCGCCGATGTGGCGCATCTGGCAGCCCACGGCGGCCTGCGCCAGCTGGCCGAGCAGGCCGCACGGCACCCTGCGGCAGACCTTCCCACTGTGGAAAAGCCCGCCGCCGACCGCATGCTGAGCGCCCGGCAGATCAACCGCTACTACTGGTTTCTCGTCCGCCGTCTGACGGCGGATAACCCGCTTTGACACGTTTTCTGCCTGCCGGCCTGTGCCGTGCGTGAAGGCTGGAGAAAAGCCCTTTTCTCCCCTGTTTTTCTCCCCTGTACAGATATTCTGCCCGCAGGCGCCTTGCGGCTTCCCCTTTCCGGTGCGGACGGCCCGCGCCCGCGCTATTCCACATTCCTTTTTCGTCCGACTGTCACGGCAGACACTGCTGCGGCAGCCGGGCGTTTTTTCTGTTTTGCGGGCAATTTGGGCAGCATTTGACTTTCCCCGCACAGAGGCTTATACTGTAAAACAGAAAGCACCTCATGCTATTTTTCAGGAGGCTGCCATGAACCGCGACGAAACCTGCCAATACCTGACCGACCACGGCGTTTGCTATGAACGGATGGATCACCCCGCCGTATACAACATGGAGGAGATCGACCGCCTTGCACTGCCGCACCCGGAGGCCGAGGCCAAAAACCTGTTTGTACGGGATGACAAAAAGAAGAATTATTACCTGATCACCGTCAAAAGCGAAAAGCGGGTAGACCTGAAAGCGTTTTCCCAGCGGCACGGCCTGCGCAAGCTTTCGTTTGCCAGTGCGGAGGATCTGGCTGCGCTGCTGGAGCTGACCCCGGGCAGCGTTTCTCCGCTGGGGCTGCTGAATGATGCCGGGCGTCGTGTGACGCTTTATCTGGACGCCGCTTTCTGCGGCGGGCTGATCGGGATACACCCCAACGAGAACACCGCTACCGTGTGGCTGCAGACGGAGGAGCTGGTGCGCCTGCTGCGTGAGCAGGGCAGCCGGGTGGAGCTGACGGAGCTGTAACCCGCCCAAAAAACGACGCCAGCAGGAAAGGGGGAGCGCGCCATGCTGTCGGATGAAACGGCATATCACCGGTATCTGGACGGAGAAGAGGACGCCGCCGCGCTGCTGGTCGAGCGGTACGGCGACCGGCTGACGCTGTACATCAACGGCTATCTGCACGATATACACGAGGCCGAGGATCTGATGCTGGAGGCTTTTTCGCTGCTGTTTGTCAAGGCACGCCCCATCCGCGGCCCCGGCGGCTTCCGCGCCTATCTGTTTCAGACGGCGCGCCGTCTGGCCCTGCGCCACAGCCGCAGGCGGCTGCCTCTGCTGACGTTTGACGATGCCGATTTTGACCTGCCCGACGATGTGCAGCTGGAGGACGAGCTGCTGCGCACCGAACGCAGCCGCCAGCTGTACCGGGCACTGGAGCAGCTGAAACCCGAGTACCGCGAGGCGCTGTTTCTCACCTGTCTGGAGGGGCTGAGCTACCGGGAGGCAGCCGCCGTCATGGGCAAAAAGGAGCAGCAGATCACCAATCTGGTGCACCGGGGCAAGCAGAGCCTGAAAACGATTTTGGAACGGGACGGTTTTACCTATGCGAACGAATGAAGAACGCCTGCAGCAGATCTTTCGGCGCACCGAGGCCCTGCGCCTGCGGCAGCGCCGCCAAAAGCAGCGCCTGCTGGATGCCGCCTGCCTGACGGTCTGCCTGCTGGCTGTGGGGGCGCTGGGCGTCTGCATGCCGCAGCTGATGGGCGGCGCTGGGCCGGGCAGCGTCAGCCACGCCTCCGGCGCGGCCAGCCTGATCGGCAGCAGCGCGGCGCTGGGCTATATTCTGATGGGGCTGCTGTCCTTTTTGCTGGGCGTCAGCGTCACAGTCCTGCTGGTTCGGCTGCGCCGCCGCAGCGGCCGCCGGGAGGAGGACGGCCATGAGCTTTGAGGTGCTGGACAACTTTTTTCAGGTCGCCGTACTGGGCGGCGCGGCAGGCGCGGCCGCCGTATTGTTTTTGCGCCGCCAGCAGCGCCGCTTTCTGATCCTTGCGTTTTCGTATGCCTGCTTTGCCATGGGCACGCTGTTTTATGTGCTGCATCTGGTCATCACCGGCACCGTGCCGCAGATCTTTTATGTGGCGGAGGTCTCATGGCTGGCATCCTATCTGTTTTTGCTGCTGCTGCAAATTCTGCGTGCACAGGCCCGGCCGCCGCATCTGTACGTGCCCGCCTGCGCGCTGGCACTGCTGGCGGCGGCGCTGATCGTGCTGTTTCACATTTTCGGGCCGTCCTATCCGGTCTCCGTGCTGTTTGCGCTGACAGCCGGGGCGCTGGTCTATCTGTCGGTTTGCGGCCTGCGAGGCTCTGCAGCGCACAGCCGCCGCACGGCATACCGCCCGAATGCGGCACGCTGTACCGGCCCGGCGCCCCGCCCGCGCAGAGCGCCCTGCCCCCTTGACCTTCTGCTGACCGTCATCGTCTTTCTGCAGGCGGGCCTGTATATCGTTTCGGATTTCACGCGGGAGTATACCCGCTTCAACCTGTATTTTGCGATAGATCTGACACTGACAGGCTGCCTTGCGGCGCTGCTGCCGGTCACGCTGCGGGAGGCGCACGGCGAATGACCTACATCGAAAACATTTTCATCTGCCTCGCCATCCCCATGCTGCTGTCGCTGTTTTTCACCGGCGGCCGCGCCCGGCGCTTTACCCTGTTTGTCATTCTGGGCATGGGCGTGTGCCTGCTTTCGGCTTATATCAGCAGCTTTTTCATGCAGTACTACCGTACCGATGCCGTTACCACGGCCATTGAGATCGCCCCGGTGTGCGAGGAGCTGATGAAGCTGCTGCCGCTGCTGTTTTATTTTCTGGTGCTGGAGCCGGAGCCCCGGCAGCTTCCGGCGGCGGCCATTGCCGTCGCCGTCGGCTTTGCCACGTTTGAAAACGTCTGCTATTTAACGGAAAACGGCGCCGAAAATACCGCTTTTCTGCTGATCCGCGGCGTTTCCGCCGGGGCGCTGCACATTTTGTGCGGCATTCTGGCCGGGTTTGGCATCTCGTACATGTTCCGGCGGCGCTGGCTGGCGCTGGCCGGTACGGTTGGCACGCTGGGGGCCTGCATCTGCCTGCACGCCATTTACAATCTGCTCATCACCGCCGACGGCGGCTGGCGGCTGGCGGGCTATCTGCTGCCCTCCGGGCTGATCGTCCTTCTGTTTGCCGCCCGGCGGCTGCTGGCTGCCCACAGACCGCCGCAGGCATAGGCATCGGCCGCCGCCCTTTGCAGCGCCGCCGGGCACCGCCGACAATACCGCACCGGCGTGCGGCAATGCGTTTGCCCCTGTTGGTGCGGGCAGCACAAGCCGTCCCGATGCGGGAAGCATTCCGTTTTGGGCAAAGCGGCACAGCATACGCAGCGCCTGCCGATTTTTGCCGCAGCCCCTTTGAGCCGTCCCAAGCCGGGCGGCTCAATTTTTTTACATTTTTTCGGCAGCAGTGTGAAAGCTTTTTCTTTTTACCGCCTTTCAGCAGATAGCAGGCGAACAAACGCGCCTGACCGCCCGCTGTAAAAAGGAGGCTTGCCCATGACAGACAAAACTCAGGCCCGGCTGCAGGAGATCGGCCGACGGACCCGACGGCGGCGACGGCAGCAGGAAAACCGTCTGCTGTTTTCTCTGGGCCTGCAAAGCCTTCTGCTGCTGTGCGGCGTCGGCCTTCTGCTGAAAAGCGGCCAGCGGCCCGGCGTCGCCGCCGTGGCAAACGGCTACGGCGCAGTGCTGCTGCACAACGGCGCGCAGCCCTATGTTCTGGTCGGCGTCGCTGCCTTTCTGGCAGGCGTTATGCTGACTGTCCTCTGCCTTTCGCTGCAAAAAAAGCATTTCATCCGCACGGACACCCCAAAAGAAAGCGAGAATGAACCATGAAAAAGCGATTGCTCAGCCTTCTGCTCACTCTTTGTATGCTATGGACTCTTCTGCCGTCGGCGGCCTTTGCCGAAGACGGCGGCTTGGCCCCGGCCTGCCAGTGCACCGCGGCCTGCACACCCGATGCGTTGAACCCTGACTGTCCGGTCTGCGGCGCACCGGGCACACGGCCGGAGGACTGTGCGCAGGCCGCGCCCCCGGCACAGTTGGCCGCAGAGGAGGATGCGGCCGCAGAGGACGACGCCGCGCCTGCCGAAACGGCTGACGCTGCCGCAGAGGAAGCGGCCGTGTCGCCCGTGACCGGCGGCGAAGCAGCCGCGCCGCTTGCGGCTGGCGACGCGCATGCCCATTGCTATTGCGGCGGCGCGCTGAACGTCGGCGACCACGGCGACGGCGACGACAAAAGCTACCCGCATGAGACCGGCTCGTATCAGGCATGGAACGGCACGGGGGAGATCGTCTACAAGGATGACATCGCCGCCGTTTATCTGAGCGACAACGCCACTCTCTCCGGTGACCTGAAGGTCAGCGGCGGAAAGCGGCTGTTCCTGTGCCTGAACGGCAAAACACTCACCCTTTCCAATCCGTCGCGGATCATCGTGGAGGGCGGCTCTCATCTGGTGATATGCGACTGCGCAGACGGCGGCAAGATTGTCGGCATTACCAACACCACCACCAACGATCCGGGCGGCAGCGTCTTTTTGTCCGGCAGCAGCACCATGTGGATGTTTGGCGGCACGATCACCGGCGGCAGGGTCAAATACGGCGGCGGTGTGGCGCTCAACGATGCCAACTGCGAGCTGATCCTTTACGGCGGCTCCATCTCCGGCAATTCTGCCACCGTGAAGGGCGGCGGCGTCTACTGCAAATCAGGCGGCTCGATAAGCATTGCCAACGGCGAGATCAGCAATAACAAGGCATCCGTCAAAAACCATAACGCATTTGGCGGCGGCATCTGCTTTGAAAACGGCGGCCTGCTGATGATGGGCGGCGGCCGGATCGGCAGCAACCTCTCCAGAATGGGCGGCGGTGGCGTCTGCTTTGAAAACGGCGGCGGCCTGGCGCTCTACGGCGGCTCCATTGCCGACAACACCGCGGGCGATTCGTTCGGCCGCGTCAACGGCATCCTCTCCAGCGCCTCTCTTGGCGGCGGCGTCTATTTCAAAACCAGCGGCACTGTCAGCATTAAGGGCGGCTCCATCTCCGGCAACACCGCCGGGCATGGCGGCGGCCTGTACATCAGCGGCGACAACAGCACTCTGCAGCTTCTGAGCGGCTCCATCTCCGGCAACTCGGCCATCATGTCGGAGGGCGGCAGCGGCGGCGGCGCCTATCTGCTCGGCACAAGCAGCGTTTTCATCAGCGGCGGCGAAATTTCCAACAACACGGTCAAAAGCTCCAACAGCTACGGCGTCGGCCTGCGGCTGGATAAATACTCCACCGTGGAAATGCGCGGCGGCGAGATCAAAAACAACAATACCAATTATGTCAAATCCAGCGGCGGCGGCATCGC
Source organism: uncultured Oscillospiraceae bacterium (assembly GCA_934527255.1). Classification (GTDB taxonomy): domain Bacteria; phylum Bacillota; class Clostridia; order Oscillospirales; family Ruminococcaceae; genus UBA1762. Next base: position 5,947 of record CAKTAM010000104.1, read on the forward strand.
CTTTTACGGCGGCGGCGCTCTTGCCCTCAGCGGCGGCAAGATCACCAATAACATGACCACGCAGCACGGCGGCGGCGTCGTCTTTGTCGAGGAAGGCGCACTGTACCTGACCGGCGGCGAGATCAGCAACAACAAAATATTGTGGAACGATAACATCGGCAACGGCGGCGGCATCGCCTTTCTGAAGGGCGGTACCATGACCATGGCCGATGGCTGCACCATCAGCGGCAACAAAGGCGCCAAGCAGGGCGGCGG
>CAKTAM010000105.1 GCA_934527255.1 uncultured Oscillospiraceae bacterium
GTTTATGGGCATTGGCAAGGCCCGTGTGCAGGATCAGTCGGATGACCGCGACCGCAAGACCTTTGCCGATGTGGCGGGGGCGGATGAGGAAAAGGCCGAGCTGCAGGAAATTGTAGAGTTTCTGCGCGACCCGACAAAGTTCAACCGTCTGGGGGCAAAAATTCCGCACGGTATTCTGCTGCAGGGCCCTCCGGGCACCGGCAAAACGCTGCTGGCACGTGCCTGTGCCGGTGAAGCAAACGTGCCGTTTTATGCCATCTCCGGTTCGGATTTTGTACAGATGTTTGTCGGCGTGGGCGCTTCCCGCGTGCGCGATCTGTTTGAAAAAGCCAAAAAGACCGCACCGTCCGTTGTTTTCATTGATGAGATCGACGCGGTGGGCCGCCAGCGCGGTGCAGGGCTTGGCGGCGGCAACGATGAACGCGAGCAGACCCTGAACCAGCTGCTGGTGGAAATGGACGGCTTTGGTGCAAACGAGGGCGTCATTGTCATTGCCGCAACCAACCGGGCGGATATTCTGGATAAGGCGCTGCTGCGTCCCGGCCGGTTTGACCGTCAGGTATATGTGGGCTTGCCGGATGTGGTTGGCCGTGAAAAAATTCTGCGCGTGCATACCCGCAACAAGCCGCTTGGGCCGGATGTTGATCTGCAGGCGGTCGCCCGTGCGACAACGGGCTTTACCGGCGCCGATCTGGCCAACCTGATGAACGAGGCGGCGCTGCTTGCCGTCAAGCGCGGCCGCAAGGCCGTTACGGCGGAGGATATTCAAAGCTCCGTGACAAAGGTTCTGCTGGGCGTCGAAAAAAAGAGCCACCGCATTTCGCAGCGGGATAAAAAAATCACGGCCTATCACGAGGCGGGTCATGCGATCGTCACCTATTATCTTGATCCCTCCAATCCGGTGCATGAGGTCTCCATCATTCCGCGCGGGCTGGGCGCAGGCGGGTATACCATGCACCTGCCCAGCGAGGATACCACCCACATGACCAAGAAAGAGATGGAAAACGATCTGTGCACGCTGCTGGGCGGCCGCGCGGCCGAAAAAATCGTGCTGGAGGACGTTTCGACCGGTGCCTCCAACGATCTGGAGCGCGCCACCGGCACCGCCCGCAGCATGGTCATGCGGTATGGCTTCAGCGACCGTCTGGGGCTGGTCGTCTATGGCACCGACCCCTCCGAAAGCTACCTTGGCCGCGATTTCTCGCAGGGCCGCGGCTATTCGGAAGAAGTTGCCGGTCAGATCGACGCCGAAATTCGCACCATGCTGGATACTGCTTTTGAAAGCGACTGCAATTGCCTGCGCGAGCATCTGGATGATCTGCACCGCCTGGCGGCTGTTTTGCTGGAACGCGAAAAGATCGACGGCGAGACCTTTGTAAAGGTCATGAAAAACCAGCCGCTGGATGGAGAGAACGCTTCCGCACAGCCTTCGGCCGAAGCGGAGCAGGTTGCGGCAGAGGCCGCGGCCGCCGTTGCACAGGCTGTCGAGCAGGCTCCGGTTGTTGACGGCGACGGTGCGGCAGCCAATGCGGCCGAAAGCGACGCGCCGCAAACCGCCGCGGGGGCGCAGACCTCTGCCGGGGAGTCGGCTTCCTCTGCACAGGACGAAAACGCCGGGCAGGCATAAGGGCTGGCCAAAGGAGCTTGGGCCCTCATCGCCTGATATTGTGTCTGGTGTTTTCTCTTCGGGACTGTAAAAATTTCCAAAAAGAAAACCTCCGTGCCATCCCTTGTCGGTGGCGCGGAGGTTTTTTGCAATACGGCATTGCGGGGAAGCTTTTCATGGCGGAAAAGGATGCGGCAAGGCGCCATGCGCCACAGCACTCCTTTTGCGGCAGCTCGGCGGCGTTTCAGCCGACGGGCATACCGCGCCCGCGCAGATAGGCGGCCGCCTCCTGCATGGCCTGTTCCGTGGGAATCCATTCCGGCCGCGCCGGGTCGGGCAGGCCCAGTGCCACAGCCTTGCTGCCGCCATAGGCGTGGTAGGGCAGCAGGTCAACGCCGACGCAGTGCTTCAGCGAAAGTGCCGTGTCGGCAATGGCGCACAGGTGCTGCTGACACAGGTTTACCCCCGCGACCAGAATACACCGCAGCCGGGTGCGGCCGCCCAGCTCATCCAGACGGCGCAGATTGCGCAGAATGCCCTCGTTGGAAGCGCCGGTATACTCCCTGTGCCGGGCTGGGTCGCTGTCCTTGTAATCCCACAAAAACAGGTCGACAACCTTAGCCAGCGGCGGCAGCAGGGCAGGGTCAAAAGCGCCGCAGGTCTCGACGGCGGTATTCAGCCCGGCGCTCTTTGCCGCCTGCAGCAGGGCAAGGCTGCCCTCGGCATGGTACAGCGGTTCGCCGCCGGAAAGCGTCAGCCCGCCCTCACTGCCGTAAAAAGCAGCGTCCTGCAGCACCGTCTGCAAAATTTGCGCGGTGGACATCGGCTGTGCGGCCGTTTCACAGGCGCCGGTACAGCATACTGCGGCACAGCGGCCGCAGCCGGTGCAGTCGGCGGCGTTCCAGTCATGCACGCCGTCGGTCAGCCGGTGGGCGTGCGTGGGGCATACGGCGGCGCAGGCCCCACAGCCAACGCACAGCTGCCCGCTGAACAGCAGCTGCGGGGCAGGGCTTTGCGTTTCGGGGTTGTGGCACCAGCGGCAGCGCAGGGGGCAGCCCTTCAGAAAAACCGTTGTGCGGATGCCCGGCCCATCCTGCGTGCAGAATTTTTGAATGCGCGTTACGGGCAGGGTGCCGTCAAACATGCTGGGCAGTCCTTTCAATAATCATTTCCTGCCATTCGCGATCCAGCGTGACAAAACGGGCGTTCCAGCCGGAAACCCGTACCGAAAGCGTTTTGTAGGCCGAGGGATCCTGCTGCGCAGCCCGCAGCACGGCGGCATCCATCACATCCAACTGCAAGAAGAAGCCGCCCAGCTGTACGAAGCCCCGCATCAGCGCACACAGCGCCGCCAGCCCGTTTTCGCCCTTGAGCGTGTCGGGAAACAGCTTGACATCCAGCGCAGAGCCTGTCGTCTGCCGCACAAGATCGGCCTTGCAGTACGAGCGGATGATCGCCGTCGCGCCGCTGACATCCGTACCGGGGGTGGGCGAAGCGTTGCCCGCAAGAATTTCGCCCTGCCGCGCGCCGAAAGCGGTCGCACGCCGCGCGGGCAGCCATTCCAGCTGGCGGCCAAAGGTGCTGACACCCGGTACAAACCGCACCTGCGGTGCGTCGGGCGGTGTGTGCATGCCGCAGTCGGTGACAATATCGGCAAAATCATTCAGTACACGGGCGACCCAGGCGTCCGCCTCGTCGTTGTCATTGCCATAATAGGTAAGCCGGTTGCGGGCGTACAGGCGGGCGGTCTCCTGCCCCTGCCAGTTGTCGCGCAGGGCCTGCACCAGCTGCGGCAGGCTCATGCGGTGTTCCTCAAACACCAGCTTCTGAATGGCATACAGCGAGTTGCCCACATCCGGCGCGCCGCCGATGTGCGGCGAACGTACCGTAAAATCCGGCCCCAGCGCAAGGTACGAGCGCGCGTGTGCAATGCAGCCATCCTCAAACAGGCTGACGACGCTGCAGCAGGGGGCGCTGGGGTTGGCCCATCCGCCGCCCGGCGTGCGTACAAAGGTATCGGTAACGGTCAGCCGGTACAGGGTCTGCACGGTCTCGCGCAGCTGCTGCAGAAAGGCGCTGTACAGCTCTTCCGTGCTGCCGTATGTGGGGGCGGGGCCGTCGCCGGTCACGCCAAGGGCCCTGTCAAACAGCTGCAGGGCGTCAAACGGCATATAGGAAAAGCTGGTTGCACCGGGCACCTGCACCTCCCAGCAGCCGTCGTTGGCAAAGCGGCTGGCCTGTCGCACGCTGTACCCGGCCCGCTGCATGGCCTGCAGCACCAGATCTTCGTTATAAATGGCGACAATGCCGCCGCCGTGGCGCATCACACGGGCCGCGTGCCGCAGCAGCTCCTCCGGCGTGCGGCTGTTGACGCGCAGCGTAATGGGAAAATCGCTGATGGCCAGCTCCTCCACCACATCCAGCACCAGATGGGTGACCTCGTTGGTCAGCTCACGGCCAAATTCATCCACACCGGCCAGCACGATGTTCTGGTAATGCTGGGCATCGCCGCTGCCGGTCGGCGTTTCCGACTGGATCCATTCGCACCCATGCACAAAAAACTCGGCCAGCAGAACGCGGGCCTCCTCCAGTGTCAGGCGGCCCTTGGCAAGGTCATTGCGCAGAAAGTCGCCCAGCATGACATCCAGCCGCCCAATGCCGGGCCAGTTGCCGCACAGCCGCACAAACGAAAACACAAACCAAAGGCTTTGCAGCGCCTCGGCAAAGGTGCGCGCCGGGGCAAAGGGCACCCGCTGCAGCCGCTCGTACACCTCGGGCTCGGCCTCACGGGTCGCCTCCAGATAGCGCTCGTGCCAGATGTGCATGGCATCCAGCGTGTTTTGCAGGCTGTGCAGAAAAGCAAGCTGATCCTCGCTTAAGGTATCGTCCTGCAGGCGCTCCTCCAGCTCGTCGGTATAGCTGTCCAGCCCGCGCACCAGCGTGCGGTGAAAATTGATGGTCAGATGGCTGATGCTGGCGCAGACGGGCTTGCCGTCAAAGCAGGCGGGCGCCACATGGCCGATGGCATCGCCCAGCGTGGCGGCGCCTGCCATCTGCTCGCCGGGGTGCAGCCGCAGCGGGGCCTCGGCGGCAATGCGCGCAATGGCCGTGTCGTATTGCTGCAAAGGCGTCATTTGTGCAAAGCCGGGCACATCATCCAGTGTGACATGCGGGCAGCGCATGGCCTCGTCGCCATATTTTCCGTGCAGAGAATCCCACGCCCACTGCCGGATGCTTTCCGGCAGCCGAACAGGGCGCGCCTCGCTGGAAGCGGTATAAAATTCCATAAGTATTCTCCCTTCCGTTGCCGGCCACGCAGGCATTTCGCCCGTCGGCAGCCAAAGCTTCTTTCCCTTGCAAAATGCGGATATTGCGGGTAAATTCGTTGCAGGTCAGCGCCAGCTCATCCTTACTCATGCGGCGGCCGTTGGCGTAAATGCCGTCAATGGTCACATCCTCGCACAGATGGTCGGCGTCATAGCCGCACAGCCGCACCAGCGGCGGCTTTTCGGCGTTGGTGCCCGGGCCACCGCCGGTTAAAGGGAATAGCCGAAACATAGGCCGTGTGCAGCGGCAGCGGTACGCCGTCCGCCCATACCTCAAAATCCGTTCCCGCCTTTTCACCCGCGGGCAGGGGCTGAAAAATAACGCTCATCCTGTTTTTCGTTTCCTTTTTCCTTTTTGCAGGCGCACCGGCGGTGCGTCTGCCCCCATTATAACAGAACCAACCGCCGCTTGCCACTGCTTTTTTGCAAAAAAGGCAGGCAAAACAGCGGAACCTGCCGCACGCTGCCCGCGCCGCAGACAGCGTTCTGACCGTTGGCTGCCGCCCTGCCCGGCATATGCCAACACGATTGCGTCGCAGAAAGAAAAACAGCGCTATTTGTCGTTGCCAATGCACCGGGTTTGTGTTACCATAAAATACAGAAGAAAAAATGCGCTGCACCGGCTGGTCGGCGCAGTATAGGAGGTACAAACCGTGGTCAATGAAAAAAGCAGCGCCGCAGGCGTCAACATACAGGAAAAAGCCACCGTGATCTGGAATGTGGCGGATGTGCTTCGCGGGCCGTTCAAGCCGCATGAATACGGCCTGGTCATTTTGCCCATGACGGTGGTCAAGCGTTTTCATGATTGCCTGCTGCCCACACACGATGCCGTGCTTGTGCAATATGAAAAGGTCAAAAAGCTGGCGGTCGTCGACGGCTTTTTGACCCGTGCCTCCCACTATTCCTTTTACAATACCAGCCGCTTTACCTTTGAAAGCCTGCTGGCCGACCCGGAGAATATAGAAGCGAATTTTCGGGACTATCTGGCCGGTTTTTCCGGCAATGTACAGGATGTGCTGGCCAAGTTTGATTTTGATGCCATCATCCGCCGCATGGTAGAGTGCAACAGCCTGTATCTGGTCATCAAGGAGTTCAACTCCCCCAAAGGCTACCTCGGTCCGGATAAAATCAGCGCCGTGGACTGCGGCTATATCTTTGAGGATCTCGTCAAGCGCTTTTCCGAGTCCTTCGGCGAGGAGGCCGGAGCGCACTTCACCAGCCGGGACATCATCTATCTGATGACCGACCTGCTGCTGTGCGATGCCAA
>CAKTAM010000106.1 GCA_934527255.1 uncultured Oscillospiraceae bacterium
CGCCGGGCGGCATCACAGCAGCCGGAAGCCGCCGCGCGGCCTGCGCAGGCGCCCTTTGCGGCCGCCGCGCGCCGCCCTGCCGCACGGACGGCCGATGCCGAAGCGGCCCTGCCGCCCGATGGCGCGCGCCTTTCGGATGTGCGGCCCACCAGACGGGGCCGCTGCGCCCTGTTTGCCGTGGGGGAGGATGGCGAGGAGCAGTTTCTGTTCAGCGTGGATGAGGAGACCTGCGCCCGCCTGCATCTGACACCCGGTGCCTGCCTGAGTGCACAGCAGCTGCGGGAGGCACGTGCGCAGAGCGACCTGCGCGCCGCCAAGGATAAGGCACTGCAGTACCTTTCGGTGCGTGACCATGCCTCGGGTGAGCTGTATGATAAGCTCTGCCGCCGCTATGACGAGCCGACCTCTGCCGCCGCCGTGGCGGAAATGCAGCGGCTGGGCCTGCTGGATGACGCCGCCTTTGCCGTGCGCCGTGCGGCATGGATGGCCGGGCGCGGCAAAAGCCGCCGCGAGATCGACCGGGCGCTGGCCGGGTTGGGGGTCGGGCGCGAGGAACGCCTTGCTGCGCTGGAGCAGCTGCCCGAGGAAGAGGAGGCCACGCTGCACCGCCTGATAGAGCGGCAGTATGCCGCCAAGCTGGCTGCGGGCCGTCGCGACGCCGTGGCCGCCGCGCTGTTGCGGCGCGGCTTTTCGGGTGCGCTGGTGCGCCGCGTGCTGTCGCAGTGGGCGCAGCCGCAGGAAGATTTTGATTGAGATCGTCGGCCGTTTTGGGCCGAAAAAACCGTAAGCGAACATAAGGGAGAACTGTAGCTTTGAAAATTGCCGTTATCAGCCTGGGATGTCCCAAAAATCAGGTGGACGCCGACGTTTACTGCCATGCGCTGCTGGCGCGCGGCCACGAGACCACGGCGGAGTTAAGCGAGGCCGACATTATTATCGTCAATACCTGCGGCTTCATCGAAAGCGCCAAGGCCGAATCCATCGACGCCATTCTGACCGCCTGCGCGGAAAAAAAGACGCACGCGGTGCGTGTGGTGGTGACCGGCTGCCTGGCCGAGCGCTACCGCGAGGAGCTGGCGGCCGAGCTGCCGGAGGTGGACGCCGTTGTCGGTATTGGCCGCAACGCCGACCTGGTCGAGATCGTCGAGCAGGCCGAGCGCGAAAACAATCAGCAGCAGTGCTACGGCCCCAAGGCCGACCTGCCGCTGGGCGGCAAGCGCATCATCAGCACACCGGGGCATTATGCCTATCTCAAGATCAGCGAGGGCTGCGACAACCACTGCTACTATTGCGCCATTCCCAACATCCGCGGCCCGCTGCGCAGCCGTCCGCTGGACGATGTACTGGCCGAGGCCCGCTGGATGGCGCAGGAGGGCGTGAAAGAGATCGTGCTGGTGGCACAGGATATCACCGCCTACGGCGACGACCGCGGCTGTAACCAGGCCGCGCAGCTTCTGCGCGAGCTGGATGCCATCGAGGGCATTACATGGATTCGCCTGCTGTACGCCTACCCCGAGCGCATCACCGATGAGTTTATCGCCGCCATGGCCGCCTCGCACCGGGTGCTGCATTATCTGGATATGCCCATTCAGCACATCAACGACCGCGTGCTGAAAAGCATGAACCGGCACGGCAACCGCCGCACCATCGAAGGCGCCATTGCCCGCCTGCGCGCCGCCATGCCGGATATTGTGCTGCGTACCACGCTGCTGGTGGGCTACCCGGGCGAGACGCAGGCCGAATATGACGAGCTGTGCGAGTTTGTGCGCACCGCCCGCTTTGACCGTCTGGGCTGCTTTGCCTTTTCGCCGGAGGAGGGCACCGTGGCCGAAAAGCTGCCGGGCCAGATCCCTGAAGAAATTCGCCAGCAGCGGGCCGACGGCATCATGCAGCTGCAGGCGGGCATCATGGCCGAAAAGCAGGCGCAGCGCGTGGGCAGCCTGCTGACGGTGATGTGCGACGATTACGACCCCGAGGAGGAGCTGTTTGTCTGCCGCAGCGCCGCTGATGCCCCCGACATTGACGCCCTGTGCTATGTGCACAGCGAGCAGACGCTGGAGCCCGGCCGCCTGTATCAGGTGCGCGTGGAGGAAAGCGACGTGTACGATCTGTACGGCGAAATGGTCGCCCCGGTATAAAAGCCCCTGTCCACAGAAAACCCAAGAAAGGTCCGGCATTGCCCGGCCGAACGTTCAGAAAAAAGGAATGGTGAAACGATGAATCTTCCCAACAAATTGACGCTGGCCCGCATTGTACTGGTGCCGGTCTTTATGGCGTTTGCCGCGCTGGGCGGCTATGGCACCCCGTCGCACAACAGCCCGATGTATCTGCTGGCCGGTATTGTGTTTGCCGTCGCCAGCTTTACCGATTATCTGGATGGCCACCTGGCCCGCAAGCATCATCTGGTGACGGATTTCGGCAAATTTGCCGACCCTCTGGCCGACAAAATGCTGACGACTGCCGCGTTTTTGTACATGATGATGGACGGCGTATGCCACCCGGTGGTGCTGGCCGTGGTGCTCTTCCGCGAATTTGCCGTGGCCGGTGTGCGCATGGTGGCCGCTGCTTCCGGCAAGGTGATCGCCGCCAACATGTGGGGTAAGGTCAAGACGGTGCTGCAGATGCTCACCATCATCCTGTATTATTTTGCGGCGGCGATGGCCCCGGCGGATGCCATTGGGCTGGTGCAGGGCGTTACGCAGGTGCTGTGTTGGGCCGTGGCGGCGGCTACGCTGCTTTCCGGCTGCATCTACCTGTGGCAGAACCGCAGCTGCTTCATGCAGGCAAAATAAAAGTGTCGGCCGATGGGGTGCGCCCCCGGCGGCCGCCCCAAAAGCGCTGCTGCCCCTTGCCGGGCGGCGGCGCTTTTTTGCTGCCCGCCGTTTGCCGCCGGGCGCTGGGTGTTTGTTACGGCGGCGGGGTAAGTTACTGGTAAATCAAACCGCAATCGCAGCGCAGCATCTAAAAAGTTAATATTCCGGAAGCCCGGTAAAATCAAGGACTTCCGGTTCCATGGGGGAATAGCGCAGTTGGCGGGGCGGGTGCGCCGCATGGCCGCTTTGGCCGGGTGCGCCCGTGCTGCTGCCCGCCGGGGGCGCCCTGTGCGAAGGGCCCGACTGCCGCAGAATGCCTGCGCGTTTGTTTGGGGCCTTGATGGCGTTTGTGTAGTCTGCCTGCGGCGTGCTGTGTGGGCCGGGCGGGTCCATGTGTTCCTGACTGCCCCTATATTTCAAAAACATGGGCACACTGTACAAAATTCGGGGGGGGGTATATAGTACAATTATACAAATGGTAACGAAACTGTAACGAAACCATGACAAAGAACGGCGGAAACCCTCTTGCAAGTGCCCGGCGGGCGTGATATAGTAAAATTGCGCTCCGGGAAAGCAAGATTCTACCAGACAAGGGGCAGGCAGAACATCGGTACAGCAGCCGCGGCTACCCGATGTCATGCAGCCCTGACAGGAAAGAAAAACGCCTTTGCCCGGAGAAGGAACGGATATACGCTTTGAGAAAACAGGAAAGCGTTATCATAAGGAAAAAGCGGCCGCAAGGCTGCAAAACGACGAAGGAGAATGAACCATGAAAAAACTGTTGGCTCTGCTGCTGGCACTGGTGATGGTGCTGGCAATGGTCGGCTGTTCGTCCGGTACCAAGGACAACGACAATTCCAGCTCGGTTACCGTCAATGCGGGCGACAACACCCTGAACACGGAGACCGAAGCAACGTGGGATACCAGCAAGCAGGATGAGATCGTCCTGTCTGTGATGAACAACTATTATACCTCCGGCTGGGAAAAGATGGCCGAAGAGTATATGAAGCTGCATCCCGAAACCACCGTCACCATCGACGTTGTGGCCGATAACGACACCCTGATCCAGAAGTTCGCCACCTGGTTTGCCAGCGACGACCTGACCGACGCCGCCGACATCACCCACATCAACTTCTCCGGCAACGTGGGCGGCACCGACGGCCTGCTGCAGAAGAACCAGATCGTTGACTTTACCAGCCTGCTGGATACCGTCAACCCCTACACCGGCACCACCGTCCGCAGCTATCTGGAGGATGCCGATATTCAGTCTTACACCGGCAGCTACGGCATGTATGCCCTGCCCTTTGACCACGTGGCCGTCGCCATCATGGTCAACAAGACCCTGCTGGAGAAGAACAATCTGAGCGTGCCCACCACCATGGAAGAGTTCATCGACTGCTGTGCCAAGCTGAAGGAGGCCGGCGTCGAGACGCCCATTCTGGCCACGCCGGAAGGCGCTTACTTCATCTCCGCTCTGGGCGATGCCGCCATGCGCGATATGTATGGCGACTTCCTCGTCCAGACCACCGACGGCCTGTACAACGAAGACACCATGGCCGCCAACGCCACCTATAAGTATGACCCCAACAACCCGGCCTGCGACAAGGACATCAAGCTTTCCGGTGAGCGTATTGCTATCTACAACACCGAGAACGATTTCAACACCGAGATCGGCAAGTCCATCTGGACCGAGTATGCTAAGCTGGCCCCCTATTTCAACGAAAACTTCATGGCTTCCTCCTCTACCGAGGTGCTCAGCAGCTTTGAGCTGCAGAACGGCGCGTTCCTGATCTCCGGTTCCTGGAACGTCGGCGTGCTGAACAGCGACGTGCAGGAAATGGGCGACGACGGCTTCGAGTGGGAGACCATCGCCTTCCCCAGCTACGCCACCAAGCCGGAAGGCTGGGCAACCGGTAAGATTCGTTCGCTGTACGTTATGGGTAACACCATGGGCATCATCAAGACCCACGGCGATGACGAAGACCATCTGAACCGTGTTATCGACTTCTACCTGTACTGCTACAACCCGGTTGGCTGCGCCACCATGTATGAGACCACGCTGAACGACGGTTACTTTGTGCAGGGCAACGCCGCCATCAAGGGCGTCGAGCTGCCGGCCGACATCGCCGCCAAGCTGGAAGGCTTCATTCAGGAAGCCCCCATGCGCTCTGACCTGGATTCCACCTACGGCAAAGAGTACTGCATGTCGGAAGACAAGGGCACCTACATGGATGCGCTGAACAAGCTGGCCTCCGGCGAGGTTTCGGTGGATGAGTTTGTGGAGATTCTCCGCCCGCTGTGCCGCACCAAGCTGGCCGACGATATTGAAATGAACGGCTACGATATGGATCCCGCAACGAAGGATCAGATGAAGTAAAACCTGTTTGCGGTTTGCAACACACACTGTGCAGGGGCAGGGCAGACATCAGCTGCCCTGCCCCTGTTCGCATTTTCAAGGAGGGATCTTCTTGCTCAAAAAGAAATCCAGGTTTTCCATCTATCCCTACCTGTTTATTGCGCCGACGATGATCCTGATTGGTATCTTCAGCTACTATGCCATGTTCAACGGCCTGTATATGTCGCTGACCGATTACCGCATCAGCTATTCCGAAACGACGTTTATCGGGCTGGAAAACTATAAAACGCTGTTTGGGCCGCAGGGCAGTCTGTTCTGGACCTCGTTCAAAAATCAGGCTATCATTACGGTGTTTTCCGTAGTGCATTCCGTTTTCTGGCCGCTGCTGACGGCTGAGCTGCTGTTCTTTGTGCGGCACAAAAAGGTGGCCAACACCATCAAATCGCTGTTTGTTATTCCCATGCTGGTGCCGGGCATCGTCAGCACGCTGATCTGGCGCTTCCTTTACAATAAGGATTTCGGCTTTAACACCATCCTTGCCAAGCTGGGGCTGCAAAGCTGGCAGCACGACTGGATGAACGAAAAAAGTACGGCCCTGCTGGCGGTCATCTTTATGGGCTTCCCGTTTGTTTCCGGCCTGTACTTCCTCATTTATCACGCGGCCGTCAACAACGTTGGGCAGGAGCTGTACGAGGCCGCCGTCATTGACGGTGCGACCAGTTGGCAGGTAGCCTGGCGTGTGCATGTGCCAAACGTGCTGGGGTATGTCAGCGTCATTGCCACGCTGTCGCTGATCGGTTCGCTTTCCGGCTTCGGTGCCATTGCGGCGACCACCGGCGGCGGTCCCGGCAACGCGACCATGATCCCCTCCATGCTGATGTATAAGGTGGCCTTTACCGACGGCCGCTTTGGCTATGCGGCTGCTATGGGCACTGTCATCATGGTGGTTATCCTCATTCTGACGGTACTGCAGCGCAAGTTCCTTTCCTCGAAAGGAGGCGACTGATCCATGCGCATCAAAAAA
>CAKTAM010000107.1 GCA_934527255.1 uncultured Oscillospiraceae bacterium
TGGGTAGCCAGTACGGAAGCCAGATATACAGCACCCGGTCTCTCGGTAGCGTTCAGTCCCCATACGCCCTTGATGGTCAGCGGATCCATATCCATGGTTTCGGAGCCGTAGCACCAGCACGGGGTGACGGTCAGCGTGATGGAGACGCCCTCCTTGCGGAACTTTTCGGCGCAGGCAGCGGTTTCGGCCACACGGCCGATGGTGGTGTCGGCGATGACGACCTTGACGGGCTCGCCGTTGGAATACGTCAGGTTTTCGGTAAACAGGCGCGCGGCCGAGCGTGCCATGTTCATGGTCTGCTCCTCCAGGCTTTCGCGAACCTTCAGCGGGCCGCGGCGGCCGTCGATGGTGGGCCGAATGCCGATAACGGGATAATCGCCGATCAGTCTGTTTTCACTCATGGGGAAGTACCTCCTTATTTCCTGTCGCGCACACGGGGGCGCGTTTTTTCCTTTTTCGAACGATGGTCGAAAAAATTCGAACGATGGTCGAAAAAATTTCGGTGGCCAAAAAAATTGACGATTGGTCGGAAAAACTCCGGCCGTCAGCCAAAAAAGCTTTGCGGCAGACGGCTAAGAAACGGCCGATGCGGCCATGGGGGCCCTGTGTCGGCCGCGGGTCGGCGGGCGCACATTGCGGGCGGCCGCCCGGCTGCGGCTGGCCCCGGGGGTCTGCTGCATTTTTTATTTTAGCCGAGCCATGCGCAAAATGCAATGTACGGTTATGCCGAAAAGCGCAAGCAATATTGTACAAGAAACTGTGAAGAACGTTCACGAGTCTTGTGAATGGTGTACGCCGAAACGGAAAAACAGCCCGCTTTGCCGCAAAAACCGCCGGGCAGGCTTGTGCCGGGCGCGGCCCGGGGCGTATAATAAAAACCGTGATGGAAACGAGGATGGCAGGGCTGCCTGCTGCCTGTCGGGGCGCATTGGCGCCGCCTGCGGGGCGGCGCAGCCCCCGGCGGACAAAACGCAGGGCCCGGCCTGCCGCCGAAAACAAAGAGGCAAGAAGTCTGCGGCGGATACGGCCCGGCCGCCCCCCGGCCGGGGAGCTCCGACCGGAGCGCGCGGGCACCCAAAACAGGAGAGGAGAACACCATGACACAGCAGAGCACACCGAAGAAGCAGAACATCCCGCAGGAGGAAGCGGCGCTGCGGCAGCTGTACCGGCTGCTGCAGGCGGCGCAGCGCATCTGCGTGTTTACGGGGGCGGGGGTCAGCTGCCCGTCCGGCATTCCGGATTTTCGCTCCGCAAAGGGCATTTACAGCCAGCGCGACGGGTATACCCGCACGCCGGAGGAGATGGTCTCGCATGAGTTCTTCTGGGCGCACCCGGAAGAGTTCTATGCCTTTTACCGCAAGAAAATGGTCTGGCCCAACGCCCGCCCCAATGCGTTTCACCGCTTTGCGGCCGCGCTGGAGGAGCGGCCCGGCCGCAGGGTGACGGTGGTCACACAGAACATTGACGGCCTGCATCAGGCGGCGGGCAGTACCCGCGTGCTGGAGCTGCACGGCAGCGTGCACCGCAACCGCTGCACCGTGTGCGGCGCGGTCTGCGGCCTGCAGGCGGTGACCGAAAGCACTGGTCTGCCCCGCTGCCCGGCGTGCGGCGGCCTGCTCAAGCCGGAGGTGGTGCTGTACGGCGAGCAGCTGGACGCCCCCACCGTCGAGGCGGCGGTGGCCGCCATTGCCGATGCCGAGCTGGTGCTGGTGGCGGGCACCTCGCTGGCCGTTTATCCGGCGGCCTCCTTTCTGCGGTATTGCCGCGGCCGTCTGGCGGTGCTGAACCTGACCCCCACCCCGGTGGATGCCCGCGCCGATGTGGCCGTGTATGCCGACGCGGCGCAGGCCGCCGAGTATCTGCAGGCCATGGCGCAGGGGGACGACGCCCCGCCCGCGGGAACGCGCTGACCGGCCGCAGGCGGCCCCGGGGGCCGTTCCCCGGCGGTGCCCGCGGGACTTCGGCGGGCGGTCGTTTTTGCCGCCCATCCGCCCAAAAACATCCGAAAAAAAGCGAAAGAGCCGCCGCAGATGCCACTCTGCGGCGGCTCTTTCTATGGAAAGGGGTTGCCTGCAGGGCGGCAGATGCTTTCCAGCAGGCGCTTGTGCCTCTTGTGAGAGGCGGAAAGGATGCGGGGGCCGCCGGACAGGGCATACAAAATGCCCCGGCGGCAAGGGGCCGACCGGGGCGTGCGGCAAAAGGGGAACGCTATTTTTTCCGGAACTGAGTGGGGGTGCTGCCGGTCTCCTTTTTGAACAGGCGGCAGAAGTAGGCGCAATCGGCAAAGCCGCTTTGCAGCGACACCTGCTCGACGGAAAGATCGGTGCTGTTCAGCAGGTGCTTGGCCATGGAAAGCCGCTTTTCCAGAATGTACCGCCCGATGGAAACGCCCATTCCCTTGGTGAACAGGTGCGACAGGTGATATTTGCTCACCATGCACTCGTTGGCCAGCAGGTTCAGCGAAATTTCTTCGGTGAAGTTTTCGTCAATGTAGCGCAGGGCATCCTGCAGCACGCGGTTGCTTTGCAGAAAATCCTTGGCGTTGACCGACTGGTTCAGCAGCCGGAACATCTGCATGACAATGATCTTGGCGGTCGCCTGGGCGATCTCATAGCCAAAATCCATCCCCTGCTGCAGCTCGCGCACCACCTCGCGGAACAGATGGAAAAAGTGCTCGCTTTTTTCCTGCGTGTGCAGCAGCGACGGCACATCCGGCCCCAGCAGCTGGTTGGCGGGCTGGCCGGGCAGGTTGATCTTGTCATAGGCGGTAAAGTAAAACGTCAGCGGGTCGTCCTCATCGCTGTACTCGCAGTGGGGCTGCCCGGCGTTGTACACCAGCAGGTCGCCCGGGCCGACAGGCAAATCTTCCCCGTTCAGGTGGATATGCCCCTTGCCCTTCCAGACAAACACCACCTCCACAAACGGGTGGCTGTGCAGCACGTTCTGCGCGCCGGGTATGCCGCTTTGCATCCCGGCGTAGGCAAGGTATGGGTTCAGCTTATTGAAATAATGCTCCTCCGACAGGTACGGGTGGCGTGCCTGCTCGGCATACTGGTACAGCTTTTTCACAAAGGGCGGGCCTCCTTTTCAACCCCGAAAACCGAACGGCGCCGGTGCGCGGCGCCCGGCCCAAACGGCCGAAAAAACGACGGTGAACGGCACAGCTTTTTCAGTTACACTACTATAATTTTAATGGTCGTTCGCCAGCCTCTAAAGCGATTATATATTAGTGACAAGAAAAAGTCAATGCCGACCAATAAAATTGTACAGAATTGCGTTTTTCTTTTGGCACGTCCGTGCATTGTCCTTTTGCGGGGCGTTTGCTAAAATGAAAATGGACAAGGCGAGCGCCGCTTTCACACGCAAGCAGGCGTCAGCCGACAGGAAAAGGAGCGGGATGACTGTGAACGAAGTAATTTTGCAAATGAAGGACATCGACAAACGCTTCTCGGGCGTCCATGCGCTGAAAAAGGTTCAGTTTGAGCTGCGCGCCGGTGAGGTGCACGCGCTGATGGGCGAAAACGGCGCGGGAAAATCGACCCTGATGAAGGTGCTGACGGGCATTTACCCCCGCGACAACGGCGAGATCCGTCTGTTTGGCGAGCCGGTGGATTTTCACACCATCAGCGATTCGCAGAAGGCCGGTGTGGGCATCATTCACCAGGAGCTGAACATGCTGCCGCATCTGACGGTGGCGCAGAATATCTACATCGGGCGCGAGCCCATGCGCGGCGGCTGCATTGACGACCGCAAAATGGAAGAAGACGCCCGCCGCCTGCTGGCGCACATCGGCGTCAATATTGACCCGGGCATCAAGCTGGGCAGCCTGACGGTCGGCCGTCAGCAGATGGTCGAAATTGCCAAGGCCATTTCGCATGATTCCCGCCTGCTGGTGCTGGACGAGCCTACCGCCGCCCTGACGCAGCCGGAGGTGGAGGAGTTGTTCGAGATCATGAACGACCTGCGCCGCAAGGGCATCGGCATGATCTACATCTCCCACCGCATGGACGAGATCACCCGCATTTCCGACCGGGTGACGGTCATGCGCGACGGCGAGTATATCGGCACCGTCAACACCAGGGAGACCACCAAGGACGAGATCGTCCGCATGATGGTCGGCCGGGTGATCTACGGCGACAAAAAGGAAAAAAGCACCTGCCCGCCGGATGCGCCCGTGGTGCTGGAGGTCAGAAACCTCAACAGCGGCAAGACCATCCGCGATGTCAGCTTTCAGCTGCACCGGGGCGAGATACTGGGCTTTTCCGGCCTGATGGGCGCAGGGCGCACCGAGGTGGCCCGCGCCGTTTACGGGGCCGATCCGTTCGACTCTGGCGAGGTGTACATCAACGGCGAAAAGGTCGACATCCGCCAGCCCAGCGACGCCGTTTCCCACGGCGTGTGCTATCTGTCGGAGGACCGCAAGCGCTACGGCCTGCTGCTTATCAAATCGGTGGCCGAAAACTCGGCCATCAGCTCGATGGACAAATACATCCGCCACGGGTGGATCAATGACACCGCCCTCAAGGAAGCCGCCGCCGCTATGAACGCCCGTCTGCGTACCAAGACCCCCTCGATGGAGCAGCAGGTGCGCAACCTGTCGGGCGGCAACCAGCAGAAGGTCATTGTGGCCCGCTGGCTGCTGAACAACGCCGACATCTTCATTTTTGACGAGCCGACGCGCGGTATTGACGTCGGCGCCAAAAGCGAGATGTACGACCTGATGCAGGAGCTGGCCGATCAGGGCAAATCCATCATCATGATCTCCTCCGAGCTGGCCGAAATTCAGCGGCTGAGCGACCGGGTGCTGGTCATGTGCGAGGGGCGCATCACCGCCGATCTCGACATTACCGAGGCCACGCAGGAGACCATCATGCACTACGCAACGCTGCGCAGCTGAACGGCGGCGCTGACAGAGGAATTTTCCCCTCTTTTTGGAAAAGGATGAAAACACGGAAGGAGCTTTCGGGTATGACCACCACGGAAAACAAACAGAAACTGGCCTTTTCGCGCCGGATGCGCCGCGCAGGCAAAAAAGCCGCGTATGCGGTAGCGACCAAGGGCAAGCAGAATATGATCATCATTGCGGCGCTGATCGTGCTGATTGTGCTGTTCGCCGCGCTGAACCCCAACTTCCTCGGCAAATACAACATTGTCAGCATGGCACAGTCGCTGGCGCCGTATGCGGTGCTTGGCCTGGGCGTCACCTTTGCCATTGCCACCGGCGGTATTGACCTGTCGCTGGGCACCGTGTGTATTGCGGCGGCCGTGCTGGCCGGCAAAATGTACACCCTCGGCTGGATCCCCCTGTGGGTCACCATTCCGGTGATGCTGGTCATCGGCACGCTGTTCGGCTTTATCAACGGCCTGCTGATCGCCAAGCTCAAGCTGCCCGCCTTCATCGCCACGCTGGGCACCATGATGTTCTCGCGCGGCCTCAGCGCACTGCTGGTGGTCGACCCCAACATCTTCTTTCCCACCGGCACCTGGTTCAACCGGGTGTTCTCCAACGCCAACGGCGTACCGGTCGGCCTGTTGTGGGTGCTGGGGCTGATGCTGGTGTGCATGTACCTGATGTACAAATGCAAGATCGGCCGGTACATTCTGGCCATCGGCAGCAACGAAGAGGCTGCCCGCCTCTCCGGCATCAACACCGACCGTTATAAGATCATCGCCTACACCCTCAGCGGCCTTGGCGCGGGCATGGCGGCCATCTTCTGGTCAGCCTCGTTCACCACGGTGGCCGCAGCCACCGGCAACGGCATGGAGCTGGATGCCATCGCTGGCGTTTACATCGGCGGCACCTCGGCGGCGGGCGGCGTGGCCTCCATTGCCGGTACCATCATCGGCGCCATCATGCTGGTGGTCATCCGCAGCGGCCTGAACTTTATGCTGGCCCGCTTCAACCTCAACCTCAACGCCACCTATGTGACCTATGTACTCACCGGCATCATCGTCGTGGTGGCCGTTGTGATGGATGTCATCAAAAGCCGCAACGCCAGCCGTGTGCGCATCGAGACCCCCGCGCAGCAGGCAAAGCGCATCTACCGCGAAAAGCGCGAGGCGCTGGAGGAAGAGCTGGATGCTGCTATCTCTGCCCCGGCAGGCAAGGAGCGTGATGCCCGCGTGAAAGAGCTGAACGCACAGAAGGCTGCCCTGAAGGCCGAGCGTGATGCCAAGC
>CAKTAM010000108.1 GCA_934527255.1 uncultured Oscillospiraceae bacterium
CTTCGGAATGGCCGTCGGGTAGCTTCCGTCAAAGCATGCCGTACAATAACCCTTCCCGTGAATGCCGCAGGCCAGCTGCTTTGCGTTTTCCACGCTCAGATACCCCAGCGAATCCGCACCGATCAGCTGCGCAATCTCCTCCACACTGTGGTGGCAGGCGATCAGATGCTCGCGGGAATCAATATCCGTTCCGTAATAGCAGGGATTTTGAAACGGCGGCGCGGATACCCGCATATGAATCTCCTTTGCGCCGGCATCCCGCAGCAGACGCACAATGCGGGCGCTGGTGGTGCCGCGGACGATGGAATCGTCGATCAGAACGACGCGCTTTCCGCGCACCACATCGCAGATGGGGTTCAGCTTGATGCGCACCTTATTCTCGCGGCTTTTCTGGCCCGGTGCAATAAAGGTGCGGCCAATGTATTTGTTTTTGATAAAGCCGATGCCATACGGAATGCCTGACTGCCGCGAATAGCCGATCGCAGCGTCCAGCCCGGAATCCGGCACACCGACGACCACATCGGCCTGCACCGGGTGCTCCAATGCCAGAAAGGCGCCTGCGCGCACCCTGGCCGTATGCACCAGACAGCCATCGATCACCGAATCCGGCCGGGCAAAATAGATGTATTCAAATACGCACAGGGACGGCGTTTTTTTGCCGCAATGCTTGCGGATGCTGCGTACGCCCTGCTTGTCGAACACCAGAATCTCCCCGGCCTCCACATCGCGGATAAAGCGTGCACCCACTGCATCCAGCGCACAGGATTCGGACGCGACGACGTAGCGCCCGTCCTCCGTAACGCCGTAGCACAACGGCCGAAAACCGTTTTCATCCCGAACAGCAATCAGCTTGGACGGCGACATGATGACCAGCGAGTAAGCGCCCTGCAGACGATCCATCGCGCGGTCGACCGCCTCTTCAATGGAAGCGGAGGTCAGACGCTCCTTTGTGATGATGTAGGAGATGACCTCGGTATCGCTGGTGGTGTGAAAAATAGAACCGGTCAGCTCCAGCTGACGGCGCAGCTCGGAGGAGTTGACAAGATTGCCGTTATGCGCCAGTGCCATACGCCCCTTGATGTGGTTGACAACGATCGGCTGTGCGTTGCTGCGGTCGTTGCCGCCTGTGGTGCCATAGCGCACATGGCCGACCGCCAGATTGCCCTCGCCCAACTGAGCCAGACGCTCCGGCGTGAACACGTCGTTGACCAGACCAAGATCCTTATAAAATCGAAACAAGCCGTCGTCGTTGACGGCAATGCCGCAGGATTCCTGCCCGCGATGCTGCAAGGAAAAAAGGCCGTAATAGGTCATATGGGCCACATCGTAGGTCGTCGGACTGAATACGCCGAACACCCCGCACTCTTCGTGAATTTTTCCCATAGGCTCCCCCGTTTTCGGAAAAAGTTGCTGTTTTTCAAAGGGCTCAGTCGCCGAATACACGATGCATCATTTCCCGATAGGCATCCTCAACGCCGCCCATATCGCGGCGGAAACGGTCCTTATCCAGCTTTTCATTGGTTTTCAGATCCCAGAAGCGGCAGGTATCCGGCGAGATCTCATCCGCAAGGACAATGGAGCCATCCGGCAGACGGCCGAATTCCAGCTTGAAATCCACCAGGCGTACCCCCAGCTGCTTGAAGTATTCCGTCAGAACGGTATTGACGCGGAAGGCCATGCTTTTGATGGTTTCAATTTCATCTCTGGTCGCCAGCTTCAGCGCCAATGCATGATAAGCGTTAAGCAGCGGGTCGTGCAGCTCGTCATTTTTATAGGAGAACTCAATGGTGGGCTCGTCGAACACGATGCCCTCCTCCACACCGTAACGCTGGGCAAAGTGACCGGCGGAAACGTTGCGGATGATGACCTCCAGCGGCACAATGGAAACTTTTTTTACCACTGTCTCACGGTCGTTGAGCTCTTCCACAAAATGTGTGGGCACGCCGTTTTTCTCCAGCAGCTGCATCAGATAGTTGGACATCCGGTTATTGACCGCGCCCTTTCCGGCAATGGTGCCCTTTTTCAGGCCGTCCAGCGCAGTGGCGTCATCCTTGTAGGAAACGATCACCAGATCGGCCTCCGGCGTTGCGAATACCTTTTTGGCCTTGCCCTCGTACAGCTGTTCTCTCTTTTCCATCGTTCTTTCCTCCTGTTTTATCTGTTTTGCTTTTTCGAAATCATTACCCGTTTGCGCCGTCCGGCTCCTGCAGGCGCCGGATGATCGCAGCGTCCTTTTCGCGGACCTTATCTGCATCCAGCACTCTTTTTTTCTCCAGACGGGCTGCCAGCTGTGCGTCCTCCACAGCCAGGATCTGCACAGACAGCAAAGCGGCATTGGCTGCCCCGTCGATCGCGACAGCTGCCACCGGAATGCCGGTTGGCATCTGTACCGTAGAAAGCAGAGCATCCATGCCGCCCAACTGTGCTGATTTTATCGGAATACCGATGACCGGCAGCGTTGTATTGGCCGCCAGTGCGCCCGCCAGATGCGCCGCCATCCCTGCCGCTGCAATCAGCACGCCAAAGCCGTTTTGTCTGGCCTCCAACGCAAAGCGTCGGGCTTCCTCCGGCGTACGGTGCGCAGAATATACGTGTACCTCGTACGGCACAGCAAACTCCTGCAGAACGGCAACCGCTTTTTTGACGATGGGCAGATCGCTGTCGCTGCCCATGACAATCCCTACTTTTTTCATTGCAAACCTCCCATGAAACAAAGAAGGGCACACAACACCCTTGTAGCAAAAGTGAAGTGTGCCCAGACGGTCGGCAAAACAAGCTCTTTGTACCACGTGGTGCTCCACTTCAAACCGTCAGGCCCAAAGAACCTCTTAATTCTACTGTAAGAATACCACGAAACCGACAACCATGTCAAGCAAAACCGCAGAAAAGCTGACAATGTCAGCAGACTCTTTTCACAAAATCGCTTGCAAAAAACTGTGCAATTCTCCAAAAAAGACTTTCTGCAGATACAAATTTGCTTACTGCGCCTTGGCATCGCAGTACAGGCAGCGGTATACACGGTTTTCCGGATCGGTCAGGCGGAAAACATGGGGCAGCTCCTGCTCTGTTGTGGTGATGCAGCGCGGATTTTTGCAAAAAACCACATTGGTCAGCCGCAGCGGCAGCGCCGGATGCTCCTTTTTGGTCAGAACGCCGTCACGGATCAGATCGACCGTCACATCCGGGTCGACATAGCCCAGAATATCCATATCCAGATCGACTGCCGCATCAATTTTGATAATATCCTTCCGCCCAAGACGCCGACTGACCGCATTGGTGATAATGGCAACCTGACAATCCAGCTTTTCCAAATGCAGCAGCCGGTACAGCTCCATTGCGCGCCCGGCCGCAATATGATCGATCACAATTCCATTTTGAATGGAGTCAATGTTCATATTCTGTACTCCTTTCTTTTTCTGTAAGCCTCAAAGGCCAAGCAGCTTCAGCATCAGTGCCATGCGCATATATTTTCCGTTGCGCACCTGTTCAAAATAGCAGGCGCGGGGGTCGCTGTCTACACGGGTGCTGATCTCATTGACGCGCGGCAGCGGGTGCAGAATGCACATATCCGCGCGGGCGGTGCGCAGCTTTTCCGGCGTCAGAATATAGCTGTCCTTCAGACGCAGATAATCCTCCTCGTTGAAGAAGCGTTCTTTCTGCACACGGGTCATATACAAAATGTCCAACGACGGCATGGCAGCTTCCAGATCGGTCACTTCCTCATAGGAAATGTTGTTTTTGTCCAGAATATCCTGCCGCACATAGCTGGGCAGCCGCAGCTCAGCCGGGCTGATGAGTACAAAGTGACAGCCGGGATAGCGCGCCATGGCCGCCAGCAGCGAATGTACCGTGCGACCGAATTTCAGGTCGCCGCAAAAGCCGATGGTCAGATGATCGAAACGACCCTTATGCCGCCAGATGGTCAGCAGATCGGCCAGTGTCTGCGTCGGATGCTTGTGACCGCCGTCGCCCGCGTTGATGACAGGAATATCCGCATTCATGGCAGCGACCAGCGGCGCACCCTCCTTGGGGTGCCGCATGGCGATAATGTCCGCATAGCACGAAACCACACGTGCCGTATCGGCCACGCTTTCACCCTTGGAAGCAGAGGAGCTGGCAGCTTCGGAAAAACCGATGACGTTACCGCCCAACTCATACATGGCGGCCTCAAAGCTCAGACGGGTGCGGGTGGAGGGCTCGAAGAACAGCGTTGCCAGCTTTTTGCCGCGGCAGCGCTGGCTGTATGCCTGCGGGTCGGCAATGATGTCCAGCGCCGTATGCACCAGCTCGTCCACATCCTGTGTGGACAGATCCAGAATATCGATCACATCTTTCATAACGAGGACTCCTTTCGCGGTTTTGCTGCTGCCGCTGGTCAGTTGGCGTGGATCCAGCTTTCATCCGACGGATTGTCACGGAAGGCCAGCAGGCGCTGAACGTCCTGCGGACGGATGTACTCCTCCTGTGCCGCGACCTGTGCAATGCAGTCAAAATTGGTCAGACTGGTGTTCTCCACATGGGCGGCAGCCAGACGCTCCAGCCCTTTTTTCATGCCGTAGGTAAAGATGGAGACAATGCCCAGCACCTCTGCACCCGCCGCACGCAGAACCTCTACCACCTCCAGCACACTGCCGCCCGTGGAGATCAGATCCTCGACCACAACAACCTTCTGGCCGGCCTCCAGACGACCCTCGATCTGGTTCTGGCGTCCATGATCCTTTGCGCCGCTGCGCACATAGCCCATGGGCAACCCCAACAGATGCGCCGTAATGGCGGCATGGGCAATGCCTGCGGTGGAGGTACCCATCAGCACCTCGGCCTGCGGGTATTTCCGGCGGATTACCTCAGCCAGCCCGTTTTCTACATCGCTGCGCACGGCAGGCGCCGTCAGCGTCAGACGGTTATCGCAGTATACCGGGCTTTTAATACCGCTTGCCCAGGTAAACGGCTCCTCCGGACGGAAGAATACCGCCTTGATCTGCAACAGATCCTTTGCAATACGAACCTGCAACTCTTCCATACAATACCTCACTTTCCCGGCCTGCGCCGACAGACAAAAACATTGTGCAGCCCAGCCGCTGCTGTGCCTCACTGCAGCAAACGACCGCAGAGCAAGCAGTCGGCCTGCTGTTTATAGGTCATTTTGGGGATAAAACAGCCGTGCCCGGCCATTTAATGCCTCTATTCCAGTGTAAAGCCGTATGGCTTTGCACTGGAATTTTCGTAAAAAGTCAACTCAACCAACAAATTCAGCCACGCAGCGGCGATAGGCAGCAACCGGATCCTCCGCCGCCGTAATGGGACGGCCCACAACGATATAGTCGCTGCCGATCTCCCGTGCCTGCGCCGGTGTCATCACACGCACCTGGTCGCCCTTGTCACCGTCCGCAAAGCGTACGCCGGGGGTGACCGTCAAAAAATCGCGGCCGCATGCTTCATGCACCCGGCCTGCCTCCAGCGGTGAACAGACCACGCCATCCAGCCCGGCCGCCTTGGCATTTTGGGCATAGTGCATGACGGTCTTCTCCATGGGCGCATCAATCAGCAGCTCCTGCTTCATCCGTTCTTCACTGGTAGAAGTCAGCTGTGTGACGGCGATCAGCAGCGGGCGGGTGCCGTCCGGACGGCGCAGGCCCTCCAATGCCGCCTCCATCATGGCACGGGTACCTGCCGCGTGCAGATTGCACAGGTCGACATCCAACCCGGAAAGCACCGCCATGGCCTTTTTGACGGTATTGGGAATGTCGTGCAGCTTCAGATCCAGAAAGATCTTATGGCCGCGGGCTTTGATCTCCCGCACGATCTGCGGCCCCTCGGCATAAAACAGCTCCATGCCGATTTTGACAAACGGCTTTTCTTCCGTAAAGCGATCCAGAAAAGCCAGCACCTGTTCGCGGCTGGCAAAATCGCAGGCAATGATAACATCTTTTCCCATCAGTGTGCGCCTCCTATACAATCCTCCAGTCGAGTGATCCCATACCGCTGCATGACCTGCGGCAAGGTCTCGACAATCGTTTTACTGGCATATGGGTCGACCAGATTGGCTGCGCCGACTTCAACGGCAGTGGCACCAGCAAGCATCAGCTCCAGCACATCCTCGGCGGAGGAAACGCCGCCCATTCCCACAATGGGAATTTTTACCGCCTCGTATACCTGCCAGA
>CAKTAM010000109.1 GCA_934527255.1 uncultured Oscillospiraceae bacterium
GCGGCAGCGCCTCCCCGATGATATGCGCCAGTACCCCCAGAACGGCCAGATACAGCACGCAGCGTAAAAATGGCATATCGTCTTTTCTCCGTAACCTGTCGGAGCGCCTCAGACGCTCCGGGTGTTGTCGGCCGCCGTATCAATACCGGCCGATGCGTTTTCTTCACCCTGACGCTTTTCATGCCGGCGCGCCTCATACTCGCGCCAGCGGCGGGCACGCTGCAGCAGCGGCGAATCGTTCAAATGCGGGTAAGCCTTTGTCAGACGGCGCTGCGTACCGTTGCGCTGCGCCAGCTGGGCGCGCCAGTGCGCGGCGCGCTCCTCCCATTCCGCACGCTTTTCCTTGGAAAGCGCCTGTTTGTATTTTTCCAGACGAGCCTCCATTTCGGGGCGTTTTTCCATCAGCTCCAGCACCGGGTCGGACAGACCCGTACCCACGCTTTCCGAAAAGCCGCGCAGCAGCTTGTCCAGTTCCTGCACCGCGTGCATCTGACGGGGGATCTGCAGCGCCTCGATGCCGGTTACAATCAAATCAGCCAGTATCATAACAGCAAATACCCAGACCAACACATCGCCCAGCGGGCGCGGCAGCCAGCGGATGACCCGAAGAATGGCCGGATGCACCAGCCTGACCACGCCAAGGCAGGCCAAACCCCAAATGAGAGAAAACTCCAGACAGATATACCCGCCCAGATTGAACGGGACGTTGCTGTAATCCCACAGGCGCTCGTGCAGCACCTGCTTGGAAAGCCAGCCGAGCGCCAGCTCAATGGCGCTGGTGATGAGCACCGAGCCAAGATACAGCAGCAGAAGATTATCCGCCAGCGGCGACAGCGCGCACACCACGGCCAGAATGCCCATGCCGTAGATGGGGCAGACCGGGCCGATCAGAAACCCGCGATTGATAAAGCGGCCCTTGCTGACCACATGAAACACCACCTCGGTACACCAGCCGAGGAAGCTGTAGATAAAAAAGACCCATGCCGCCTCGTAAAGCGATTGCACCATTGTCCCTTTTCCTCCCGTTTACCCAGTTAGCCCTTTCGGCCGCCGCTCAGTTCTCCTCGCGATAATCCTCGCTGTCAAGATAAATGGGGCCGTCCCGACGGGTCTCGCCCAGCACCTTAATGGTATAGAACGCGTTGAAAAGGTTCTGCAGACCGTCGATGACCAGCGAAATGCCGATGAATACCATCAGTGCGGTGCCGCCCTCGAACGGGTCAAACAGCAGCAGCATGCCCAGCGCGATGGAAGCCAGCGCCCCCAGCAAGATCAGCCACCAGCGGCCCAGGCCGAAGCGTTGGGCATCCACCGACGTCTGAATTTTAAAAACGCCCTCCACCAGCATGAACAGCCCGATGATAAAGGCGATCAGCGACATGACCTGCCCCGGATGCAGCAGCAGCACAAGGCCGATGAGCACCACAAAAATGCCCAGCGCCAGATCGAACTGAAACGCCAGATGGTACATATCACGCGAAAAGTAGCCCAGAATTTTTTCCACACCGTACACCAGCGAAACAATGCCCAGAATGGTGCACAGCACCTGCGTGGACAGGGTGGGCCAGCAGATCAGCGTGACGCCGATCACACACAGCAGAACGCTGCAAATAATGTAAAAGTTTTTTGCAGCCCGAACATATTTCATAAAGCAAGCTCCTTTCAGCCCCTGGCAGACTCTCTCATTTCATCCCTTGCAGTATACCGCACTGCCTCGCCGGTTTCCACACAAAAAAGCCTCACTTTGCAAAGAATTGGTACAAAGCCGCACAGTTAACCGTTTTTTGGGCAAACCGGCGTTCCTGCCCAAATGGACGGTCATTTTCTCAGCCGCCCTGCCGCTGCGCACTGCGGCGCAGTGAATCCTCCAGCAGGCTGCCGAACAGCGCGTCGAACCGCTCGGTAAAATCCGGCGGCAGCTCTTTCATGCCGGCATTCAGCCAGTCACGCGCATACCCGGCCAGAATGCAGCGCAGCGCCCGCACGACCATCTCAACATCCTGTTCCCCGGCCGCCGCGGCATAGGGGCTGCGCTGCGCCGCCTGCCGCAGATAATCGTCAATGCCTTTATCAAAGGCGCGCATCAGCTCTTCCCTGCGGTTGGAATGGTAAATATGCAGCACCGCGCTGCGGTTTTCGGCCACAAAGTCGATAACATCCCGCAAGGGATCCGCCCAGCCGCCGTCGGCATGCTGCGCGGCACGCCGACGGATAATGGCAGAAAACTCACTGCGGAACACTGCGGCCGTCAGATCGTAAATATCCTGAAAATGGTAATAAAAGGTGTTGCGGGTGATCTCGCAGTCCTCCACGATATCCCGCACGGTGATCTTGTCCAGCGGCTTTATGGCCACCAGACGAATAAAGGATTCCATAATCGCACGCCGTGTAAACTGCGCCATAAAGGCATCCTCCCTTTTTTCCGACAGCTTCCGGTATCAGTATAGCAAATTCCCCTGCGGAAAGCAATTACTCTTTGAGGGCCTTGCTCTCCCAGCGGCTGCTGCGATAACGCGGCACGAAAAACAGAATGCGGCACGTCCAGTCGATGAACATGGCCATCCAGATGCCCAGCACCCCATAGTGCAGCCCATGCGCAAACCAGATGCCGAACAGGATCCGGAAGACCCACATACTGCCCACGGCGACCCACATGACATAGCGGGTGTCGCCCGCCGCCTTGAGGGCCTGCGGAAGCGTAAAGGCTGTGGGCCACAGCAGCACGCCGAAGCCGCCGTGCATCCACAGGATGCGGTTGGCCAGCCCAGCGGCCGTATCGGAAACATGATACAGCTGCAGGATCAGCGGCTGCAAAAGGAACAGTGCCAGACAGCACGCCAGCATACTGAGGTAGGCTGCCGCCATCAGCCGCCGGGTATACCTGCGCGCCCCCGCATAGTCGCCCGCGCCCACACACTGGCTGATGACCGTCACCATGCCCACGCCGACTGAGGATGCCGCCAGCACCTGAAAGCTGGCCATGGTATTGCCGATGGCGTTGGCGGCAATGGCCGCCGTGCCGAAGCCGGAGACCGTACTGAGCAGCAGAATTTTTCCCAGCTGGAACAGACTGCTTTCAATGCCGCCCGGCACCCCAAGACGCAGAATGCTGCGAATGGCCGCAGCGTCATACCGGTAGCGGAACGGACGGCTGATGTGCAGCGGCAGCAGCTGCTGCGAAAGCAGCGCCAGTACCACAACAGCCCCCACCATGCGTGAGACCAGCGTAGGTATGGCCACGCCCTCCACCTCGCGATGCAGACCGTAAATCAGCAGCGCGTTGCCCGCCAGATTGATGCCGTTCACCAGCAGCGAAATGCGCATGGCGGTGCCGGAATCGCCCATGACGCGGAAAATGGCCGCCCCGGCCGCATATAGCGCCATAAAGGGAATAGATGCCTCTACAATGACAAAATAAGTGTTGGCATAGGCCATAACGTCCGGCTCGATCGCGCCGAACAGGCCGTGCAGAATGGGGTTTCGCACGGCATACAGAACACACGTCACCGCCAACGACAATACCCCCATAAACACCAGCAGCTGCTCGGCGGCATTGTTTGCCTTTTTCCACTCGACCCGTCCGATATACTGTCCGCTGACCACGGCCCCACCGGCCGCCAATGCTGTAAAGGCGTTGATCAGCAGCACATTGATGGTATCCACCAGCGAAACGGCGCTGACAGCCGATTCGCCCACACGCGCCACCATCACAGAGTCGGCCAAGCCCACGGCAATGGCCAGAAACTGCTCGATAATCAGCGGCCAGATCAGCCGGAACAGCTCCTTGTTGGAAAAAGCGATCTCCCGACGCGGCGTCGGTGCAGTATTGCTCACAAAAGGACCTCTTTTCTGTTTTCCGGACGGCCCCTGTGTGCGAAAGCACCGCAGCCCGCCTGTTTTGTCTCCGCTTATCCTACCACAAACCGCCTCTTTTGACAAGCTGTGCCCCCTCCCTGCTTCTTTCCGCGCGCTGCCCCGCCCGCCGCTTGTCAAACGCATCAACAAAGCGGCGGCTGTTTCTTTTTCGGGCAGACAAAAACGGCATGGCGCACGCCATGCCGTCCCATTGCCGGTTTGCCCGGTTTCTTTCTCTTTATAATAACTTCCCCCGCCGTTCAATGCCGCGGCAGAACCGCTGCGCGCAGCACCTGGGCCGCGGCCGCCGCCAGACTGACCAGCGCGGAAAATGCGCGCCACGGCAGCACCTGCGGCGCCAGCACCGGCACCAGCGCCAGAAAAGCCGCCGTCGACCACAACAACACGCTGTCTGACAGGTACGCCGCCTGCTCGGCAGGCTCGTACTGCGAAAGGCGGCTGCCCATCGGCCAGACCCCGGCCAAAGCAAAACGGCAGCACACCAGAAAATCCACCACAACAAACAGCATACGCTCGCCCCTTTCGGCAGACCTGCCGAATTTTGCTCTCTTTGGCCTGCCTGTTGGCTTTATTGTAACGCCGCCGTGTTAAATCTGCTTTCCGGTCAAGGTTAAAACGCTGTAAAATCGTGTGCTGCTGCCTCTGCGCGCTTTTGGGCAGGGGGCGGCGTACCAAAAAGCGGAGGCCGCCGAACCATCGGCGAGCCTCCGCTTTTTTATGGGCAATCTTTCCCTGCGCAGCGCTTAATAATCGTTGCGCTTTTTCTTAACGGCGCGCTGCCGCAGAATCACCACGACCAGCGCCACCACCACGACCAGCGCAATGGGGATCATGTAGTTGCTGGCGCCTCTTTCGTCAAAGCTGCGCACGTCGCTCCACTCCTTATCCATGGTCTGGGCGATCTCATCGGGCAGAACCTCAAAAATTTCGGTGTTAGCCATCACTTCATCCGAGGGATACATGATGGGGCTGTTCTTCAGCTCCTCCGGCAGCAGCTGCTCGGCCTCGACCTGCGGCGTAGAATAGCCGATGAACTCGGTATTGGCCAGCGCCACCTCGGTCTCGCACATGAAGTTGATGAACATTTCGGCCGCTTCCTTGTTTTTGCAGCCCTTGGGAATGCACATGGCGTCAATGAAATAGTTGGTGCCCTCTTCGGGGATGCAGAACGCCAGATCCGGGTTTTCGTCGATCATGGTGATGGCATCGCCTGCATAATAAGGCGCCAGCGCGGCTTCGCCGCCCTCCATTTTGTCAAAGATCTCGTCCATGACATAGGCCTGCACCAGCGATTTCTGCTCCTTCAGCGCATCGGTAGCGGCCGAGACCTCTTCCGTATTGGCCGGATTGAGCGACAGGCCCAGCTTCTTGGAGGCGATGGCATACGCATCGCGGCTGTTGTTGAACATCAGGATCTGCCCGGCATAGGTATCGTCCCACAGCGAGCTCCAGCTGGTGATCTCGCCGTCGACCTTCGTCGTGTTGTAAACGATGCCGACCACGCCCCAGGTATAGGCCACGGAGTATTCGTTGTTGGGATCAAACGAGCAGGACTTGTAGTTGTCGCCGATTTTGGCAAAGTTGGGGATGTTACTGTAATCCAGCTTTTCCAGCATGCCTTCACGCACCATTTTGCCGATCATATAATCGCTGGGGATGATGACATCATACTCGCTACCGCCGCTTTTCAGTTTGGAATACAGGCTTTCGTTGGTGTCAAAGGTCGTATAGTTGACCTTGATGCCGGTCAGCTCTTCAAATTCGCTGATGACATCCATCGAATCGTCGCTGCCGTCGGAAATGTACAGGCCCCAGTTGTACACATTCAGGGTGATATTGTCATTGGCAAAGCGGGTATAATCGTACCCGTCCTCAACCTCTACCTGTGCGCCGGCCACCGTTGCCAGCAGCGTGACGGACAGCAGCGCTGCCAGAAAAATACTGAACCATTTTTTCATCTGTAAGCTTTCCCTCCTCTGAATACCAGTGCCCTGTGGACAGGGCGTTTTCAAACCTCTGCGCACTTTCCTGCACGCGGCACGCCTTACTGCGCGTGATTGCGGCGGTCGCGCCGCTCGCCCACCACATTGGAGATCAGAACCACGGTCAAAATGACCAGGAACAAAATGGTGGACAGAGCATTGATCTCCGGGCTGACCTTTTTGCGGGTCATACTGTAAA
>CAKTAM010000110.1 GCA_934527255.1 uncultured Oscillospiraceae bacterium
GCTGCATTTTTTGCGTGCTTTTATACGCTGCCCGTCTGGCGGCGCGCCGCTGTGCAATAGCCGCAAAACGGCGGCGCGGCCGCTCAGGCGGCTTCTGCGGATGGCTTAAAAGTGGTTGGCGCACCAGCCTGCCGGATCGGCGGAAAACGCCTCCAGCGCGGCCTGCGCCTGCGAGAGGACCCCCGGCGCAACGGCGCTGACGGTGCGCTGGTTTTCCACATCCGCCTTCAGCGCGGTGGTCATGCGCTCCAGCAGAAAGCCGGGAACTTCGCCGTTTTGCGAAAACCGGCGGATATGTCCGGCACACAGCGTTTCCTCGGCGTGCAGCGCCTCATCCATGGTCACGGCGGCAAAACGGGTAAAATCGCGTGCGGCAGCGGCAAAGGTGACGGCGGCGGTGCTGTCCGGCGTGCATTGTTCGGCGGCGGTGCGGTACAGGGCGGCCGCCTGCTGCAAATAACCGGCGGCGGTGCGGCAGCGCAGGCCGACATCCTCGATCAGCCACGGGTGCAGCGGGGCCTCATCGCTCGTCAGCATGAAAATGGCGCGGCGGGTGCTGCGCCAGCTGGGGCTGGGAGCTACCTCGCCCGGCACGAACCACGGCGTATAGGGGTGCCATTCCGTGTGCTGGCGGCAGATGGCGCGCCAGCGCCAGCTGACATCCCACGGAAACAGCGCCAGCCCACGGTGAGCGGCCGCCATCGCCTCGGGCAGGGCGGTCGCCTGCGGCCAGCGGGCGGCCAGCTTTTCCAGCGCCTCCCGGCGGCCAAGCGACGGGTCGGCAAAGCACAGGCCCGCCATTGCCAGATCGAGATCTTCCGTCAGATCCGGCCGGGTGCCGAAATATTCCTTGATGCCGTACAGCTCCAACTCCTGCAGACGGTGGATCTCATCCCACACCAGCGCAGGGGCGAAGGTGTGCTGCAGCGGCTCCACCTCCTCGCTGGCGCCGCTTAAAAAGACCTCGCCGCATACGGGAATGCCGCGGTCGGCGGCCAGCAGCGCCGTATTGCGCAGCCAGCGATCGGCGGGGTTGCACTTCTGCACCTCGGCAATGTTGCTGTGCAGCATCAGGCCAAAATGCTCGGTCGGCAGCTGCGGCAGCGCGGCGTAAATGCTTCCGGCCGAGATTTCCCACGGCTCCCACCACAGGCGGCCCTTCGGCCGCTGGGCAGCCCAGCAGGCCGTCAGGCGGCGCACAAACGGCACAACACGCCGGTGCAGGGGCACGCCAGCCGCCAGCGGGTCGCCGCCAAACTCGTTGCCAAGCCACGCCTCCTGGTCAAAGGTATACAGCAGCAGGTCATCCACCTGCGGAATGCGCTGCGCCAGCATGGTCAGCAGCCGCTCGTACTTGCAGACGATCTCCTCCCGCTGGGGCGAGTTGCGGTTGGTCTCCTCATCGGTCACGGCCTCGCTGCCGATGATCTCGTACAGTCGTCCGGTCATGCGGGGCGCGCCAAAATGAAAAATGCAGCGCATGCCCTCGGCATGGGCCAGTGCCGCGCGGCGGGCGATCTCGTCAAACCAGCGGCGCTGGCGGGCATCGGGGTGGCCCTCCGCATCCAGAATGTCCTCCAGGTTCAGCGGTTCGTCCCCGGGGCGGCAGCCCCAGGCAATGTTCAGCTGTACGGTGTTGAAGCCCAGCTCCTTCAATCGGCGCATGGCAACGGTGTCAAAGGGAATATCGGGACGCACGGGGTTGCCGATCAGCGCCGCGCGCATGGTAAAACCTTTCATATGGCTCCTTTCCCGGCGCAGAGCGCCGCTTGCAGAGGGCAGGCCGCAGGGCCTGCAGGGTCAAGCCCATTTTATCACATTGCGGCAGCAAAAAAACAGCCCGCTTTTCGCACAAAAATGCGGGCTGCTTTTTGACACAATCACCAAAAAATGCGCAGGCCAGGCCGGATGGCGGGGCTGCGGGGCACTCAGTCGGCGTCGAGCTCCTCCAGCGTCAGCTGCGGGTTTTCGGCGCAGGCGTCGCGCAGCATCCGGCACAAAGCGCGCCCCCAGCCGCCCAGCCGCTGCTCCAGCGCGGCGGGATGCAGCAGGCGGATGTGCACAGGCCGCGGGCAGGCGGTCAGCGCGTCAAACAGGGCGTCCAGCCCGGCGCCGCACCAGTCGGGCAGCAGGCCCGCCTCGGCAAAGGCCTGCCGCACCTGCCCGCGCTCGCCCAGCAGCCGCCCATCCAGCACAACCTGCGTCATCCGTCTGCCTCCCCGTACAGCAGCATAAAGGTCTCGTAATGGTCATCGGTATAGTAAATGAGGCCGTCATTGGAAAACACCAGCCGTTTGGCCCCGCGTCCGGCCGCGCCCAGCGTATCAATATCGCACTCGGTGTAGTAACGGCCCTCCCGTTCGGGCAAAAGGCCCTCGTAATTGCCGAAGCGGCTGCCGCCGATGCACTTGCCCGGGGCGTACGGCTCCAGCGAGCCGCCCTCCCAGCCAAGCTCACGGGCCTCGCTTTTGGTGATGAAGTTGTCGGGCAGGTGCCCGTACTGCAGCAGATACTGCGCAACGTCCTCTTTTGTGGTGTAGCTGCCGTCCTCCGGCAGGGCGGCAGCGTCGGAGCCGTCAGCCGACGGCTCGCCGCTCGGCGTCGTCGGGGTGTCATCGGGCACGTCATCCTGCTGCACGGGCAGGCTGTCCTGCTGCGGTGCCGGGGCGGAAAAACTTTCGGCGGCAGAGGAGGCTGTCGGCAGCGGCTCGCCGGTGCCGACGGGCAGCCCGTCGCCCCAAAGCAGCCAGACGGCGGCCGCCGCCACCAGCAAAAGCAGCGGCAGCAGACGGCGGTTTTGCAAAAATCGCTTCATGAAAAAACACTCCTGTCAGGATGAAAAGAAGAAGGCAGGCTGCCCGGGCGGCAGACGGGAAACCGTCCGGCCCGGACGAAAAGCGCCGGAAGCCGCCGCGAAAAGGCAGCCCCGGCAAAGGCACTATGCCGACGGCAGGGCGGGCTGTTAGCGTCTTTCGGCCTGCTGGCGAAAAAATGCACGGTTTAGCCCTCCGGCTTTCGGGAAAAGCCTTCGGCAGCCCGCAGCGGGTGCGCGCCTTCGGCGGCGTGCCCGTGGGTCACTGCGCGTTTGCGATACCGTCGGCGCGGGCGGCAATGCGGCCGTTGACCAGCACCATCCGGGCGGTACTGGCGACCTCATACCAGGGGCCGTCCATCAGCACCAGGTCGGCATCCTTTCCCACCTCGATCGAGCCGACCCGTTCCTGCACGCCAATGTGCCGCGCCGGGTTAATGGTAATGGCCTGCAGGGCGGCAAACTCCGGCATGCCGCTGCGCATGGCCAGCGCGGCGCACAGGGGCAGATACTCCTGCGGGATGACGGGAGAATCGGTAATAATGGAAACGGCGCACCCGGCCTGTGCCAGAATGCCCGGCGTGGCAAAGGTCTTGTGCTGCAGCTCAAATTTGGAGGGATCGGTCAGCGAGGGGCCGACGGCCATGGGCAGGTCTTCCCCAGCCAGCTCCTCCACGATCAGGTGTCCCTCGGTGACGTGCTCCAGCGTCAGCCGCACGCCGAACTCGCGGGCAATGCGGATGGCGGTAAAAATATCGTTGGCCTGATGGGCGTGGGCCTTCAGCGGCACCTGCCCGTGCAGCACCGGCAGCAGCGCCTCCAGCTTGACATCCAGCGGCGGCCGTTTGTTGGCATCGTCGCCTGCGGCCTGCTGGCGGGCGTCATATTCGCGCGCCTTGGCCAGCGCCTCGCGCAGGCGGGCGGCGGTGGACATGCGCGAATAGTTGTTTTTGTCGCGGTAGCAGCGCTTGGGGTTTTCACCAAAGGCGCATTTCATGGCGGCGTAAGGCTCGACGATCATGTTGTCGATCCGCTTGCCGGCCGTTTTGATGACGGCAAACTGCCCGCCCAGCACATTGGCCGAGCCCGGCCCCGTGCATACCGTGGTGACGCCCGCGCGCAGGGCGCGCGCAAAGGCGGGATCCATGGGGTTTATGCCGTCGATGGCCCGCAGCTGTGGCGTCAGGCTGTCGGTCATTTCGTTCACGTCGTCCCCCTCAAAACCAATGCCGCTGCCGCACAGGCCCAGGTGGCAGTGCGCCTCGACAAAGCCGGGATAAATGTGCAGCCCCGCAGCATCCAGCACGGCTGCGCCGTCGCAGGCAAGCCCTGTGCCAATGGCTGCCAGACGGCCGTCGTCATCAATGAGAATATCCGCCTGCTGTGCCTGCGGATGCACGGCGTCATGCACCGTGCCGTTTTGGATCAAAAGCATAAAACCCCTCTTTTCTGTAAAAATACCTGCGGCAGGGCCCTTGCAGCTGCTTTCTGAAAACGTGCGCGGAGCCTTGCTCCGCAAAAAAAGCCGCCGCCCGCCGCGCCGCTTTCATCATAGCAGGTTTTGGCCGCTTTGTAAATGCAGGGCCGCGCCCACAGAAAAAATGCCTGCCGCAGCGCAGGAGAATACCTTTTTTGGCTTTTCCTCTGCAGTGCGGGCGGCCCTCCGGCTTTTGCGCCGAAAAACGCTGTGAAAAGGCAAAAGCGTTGGAAGAAAAACGGCCGAAGGAACAGCGCGGGCGGGGCAGAGGAGGCGCAGCTGCAGCGCCTGCGGGGCGGAAGAGCTTCTCCGCTGGCATGGGCAGAATCGGGCAGGTTCAAGTGCATGGGGGAGGCGTTCGCTTGCGCGGGGCGGCCGCATCCGGGCCACTTTTGGCACTTGACAAGACCGGCGCGGCTTTCTATAATAAAGAAAACACAAAAAATTCTGAAAAAGGCTGAGAAGGGAAGAGTAGCCCGCCGCGAACGGCCGACAGAGAGCCTCCGTTTTGCTGAAAGGAGGCGCCTGCCGCACGGGTGAACATGGCCCCGGAGCCTTGTCGGTAAGCGCCGCCGCCCGCGGCCCAAGCCGACGGCGGGTGCGCCCGTTACCGCGCATCCCGGTTCTGGCCGGGGCCGAGGGCGCTTTGTCAAAAAGCGCCGCAGCAAGGTGGTACCGCGCCCGTTTTCTGACGGCCGCCCTTGTGGTGTGCAGCTGCACGCCCGGGGCGGCTTTTGTTTTATCAGACGGCAAAAGGAAAAATAACGGCGAAACGAAAGTTTCGTTTCAGAAAGGCAGGAGGAATTCTCATGCAGGAGAAGAAAACATTTTTTATCACGACCCCCATTTATTACCCCAGTGACAAGCTGCACATCGGCCACAGCTATACCACCGTGGCCTGTGATGCACTGGCACGCTACAAGCGTCTGCAGGGCTATGACGTGATGTTTCTGACCGGTACCGATGAGCACGGCCAGAAAATTCAGGATAAGGCCGCGGCCCGCGGGGTGACGCCGCAGCAGTATGTGGATGACATTGTGGCCGGTGTCAAGGAGCTGTGGAAGCTGATGAATGTCAGCTATGACCGCTTTGTACGCACGACCGACAGCTATCATGTGAAGAGTGTGCAGAAAATCTTCCGCACGCTGTATGAGTCGGGCGACATTTACAAGGGCGAGTATGTGGGGCATTACTGCAAGCCCTGCGAGAGCTTCTGGACGGACAGCCAGCTGGTGGACGGCAAATGCCCCGACTGCGGCGGCGAAGTGTACGACGCCCACGAGGAGGCCTACTTCTTCCGCACCAGCAAATATGCCGACCGTCTGCTGCAGCTGTACGAGGAGCATCCGGATTTCATCCAGCCCGAGACCCGCAAAAACGAGATGATCTCGTTTATC
This sequence comes from uncultured Oscillospiraceae bacterium, assembly GCA_934527255.1. Taxonomy (GTDB): domain Bacteria; phylum Bacillota; class Clostridia; order Oscillospirales; family Ruminococcaceae; genus UBA1762. Next base: position 5,687 of record CAKTAM010000110.1, read on the forward strand.
AAGCAGGGCCTGCAGGATACCTGCGTTTCCCGCACCACGGTGCCGTGGGGCATCCCGGTCGATTTTGACCCCAAGCACACGGTGTACGTCTGGGTGGATGCGCTGCCCAACTACATTTCGGCGCTGGGCTACGGCAACGATACCTACCACGATTTTGAAAAGTACTGGCCGGCCGATCTGCACATGGTCGGCAAGGAGATTTTGCGCTTCCACACCATCCTGTGGCCTGCCATGCTGATGGCACTGGATCTGCCGCTGCCCAAGCG
>CAKTAM010000111.1 GCA_934527255.1 uncultured Oscillospiraceae bacterium
TGCAGCCGTCCGTGCAGCACGAACTTGAACATTTTGGGCATGGTGATATAATACGCACCGCCGCCCATCGCGACCGCAACATCCATACCGCCTGCACCGAAAGCCAGCATACCCAGCCCGCCGCCGGTCGGCGTGTGGCTGTCCGAACCGATCAGTGTCTTACCCGGCTTACCGAAACGCTCCAGATGCACCTGATGGCAAATGCCGTTGCCCGGGCGCGAAAACCAGACGCCGTATTTTTTTGCGACGGATTGGATAAAGCGCTGGTCATCGGCATTTTCAAAGCCGGTCTGCAGCGTGTTGTGATCTACATATGCCACACTGCGCTCGGTTTTTACCCGTGGAATGCCCATGGCCTCCAGCTCCAGATACGCCATCGTACCGGTGGCATCCTGCGTCAGCGTCTGGTCAATGTGCAGGGCAATTTCGCTTCCCGGCGTCATATCGCCGCTTACCAGATGTGCGCGAATGATTTTTTGCGCTATCGTCTGTCCCATATCCGTTATCCCTCTCTTAACATGTTTTCCTTGGCGTTTTCCACGTGCAGTCTGGTCAGCCGCTGCGCCTCTTCCGCTTTTTGGGCGGCAATGGCTTCATAAATGGCGCGATGCTCCTGCACCATGACCGGCAGCCGGGCTGCATCTGCTATGGACGCCCGCCGGTAACGCTGTATCTTCCTGTGCAGCGGCAGCAGCGTATCCGCAATAACATGGTGACGGCACATCTGACAAATGGTGCTGTGAAACCGGTCGTCCATCTCCGTAATGCGATCCGTGTTCTTCTTGCCGGTATAAAACTCCTGCAGCTCGATGATGTTTTTCAATTCCTCCAGCTCGTCCTGAGTGCGATTCTGTGCGGCATAATAGGAGGCCAGTCCCTCTACATTCAGCCGTATTTCCAGAATATCCATCAGGTCTTCCCGCGTAATGCCCAGTACGCAAAAGCCTCTGCCGGTGTCCTCGATCAGCCGTTCCTCCGCCAACCGCAGCAGCGCATCATGAATCGGGGTGCGGCTGACACCCAACTCCTCGGCCAGCCCAAGCTCGGTCAGGATTTCTCCGCGCGGATAACGCCCCGAAAGAATATCGTTTTCCAGCTTTTCAAAAACGCGGTCGACCAGAGAAACTCGTTTATACATATTTTCCATGCGCACACCTCCCATCAAAACGGCGCCGTCCGGTTTTTATCGGAATACTCACGCAGCTTGGCTTCCAGCTCCTGCGTGGAAATCACCGTCTGTCGGCCGCCTTCATATTCGGCATCTACCCAATCCTTCAGATATTTCACCACCGGCGCCTGCTTTTGCACGGCGTCGTCTCCGCTCAACTGGTAATTCTGGTTGATCCAATAGGCGATGCCTGCCAGCCCGGAGGTCTTACCTACCTGAACGGCGGCCGGACGGTTCAGCAGCTTTTTGGTATTGAAGATGTTGTAAATTTCCTCATCCTTCAACAGGCCATCCGCATGGATGCCCGCCTTGGTCACATTAAAGTTTCGGCCGACGAACGGCGTCATGACCGGTATCTCATAGCCGATATCCTTTTTGAAGTATTCGGCGATCTCCGTAATAACGGTGGGATCCATCCCGTCCAGCGAGCCTCGCAGAGAAGCGTACTCAAACACCATTGCTTCCAGCGGAATGTTGCCCGTGCGTTCGCCAATGCCCAGCAGCGAACAGTTGACCGCCCCGGCCCCGTACAGCCATGCTGTGGAAGCATTGGCAACCGCCTTATAAAAGTCGTTGTGGCCGTGCCATTCCAGCAGCTCGCTGGGGACCTCGGAGTAATGCTGCAGGCCATAAATGATGCCGGGCACACTGCGCGGCAGCGCAACCTCGGTGTAGGGAACGCCGTAGCCCATGGTATCACAGGCACGAATTTTGACGGGGATGCCCGCCTGACGGGAAAGCTTTTCCAGCTCGTTGACAAACGGCACCACAAAGCCATAGAAATCCGCACGGGTAATATCCTCGAGATGGCAGCGCGGTACCACGCCTGCCTCAAATGCATCCGCCACGGTAGACAGATATTTTTCCATTGCCTGCCGCCGCGTCATTTTCATTTTTTTGAAAATGTGATAATCGCTGCAGCTGACAAGAATACCTGTTTCCCGAATGCCCAACTCCTTTACCAGATGAAAATCCTCCTTGCTGGCACGGATCCATGTGGTGATCTCCGGAAATTTCAGCCCCAGCGCCATACATTTTTCCAGCGCTTGCCGGTCTTTTTTACTGTAAATGAAAAATTCCGTCTGACGGATAATGCCATACGGACCGCCCAGCCGCGCCAGGTATTTGTAGATGCGCACGATCTGCTCGGGCGTATACGGTTCTACCGACTGTTGGCCGTCGCGCAGCGAGGTATCCGTGATCCAAATCTCCTCCGGCATATTCATCGGCACCCGGCGATGGTTGAACGGCACCTTCGGCACGGTATCGTAGCTGTAAATATCCCGGTAAAGGTTCGGCTGCTCAACGTCCTGCAGCGAATATTTGTAAGAGCTTTGCTCCAACAGATTGGTTTTTTTAGAAATTTCCAGCATACGATCGCCCGCCTTTGTTTTTTCTAATTATTGTATACAATTATACACTCGCAAAAAGACTTGTCAATACCCTTTTAAAGAAAAACTTCTCACCTGCGGCATAAAAAAGGACGTGCCGCTTCAAAAAAGCGGTACGGTCCCCTTGCTGATTCCAAAATGATCTCCGGCTTTGCAATTGTTCGGCATAGAGTGATGGGCAACGGCCGGTGCCATACGCCTGCATACAATACAGCTGATTCGGCCGCCGCTGGTTCAGCTGCGGCAAATGAGGCGAGGCAGATCCAACCGCAGTTGCTCCAACTGCAGTTGACTCAACTGCAGTTGGGCCTGTCCTGATCGCCATCAGCCCGAAACATCCGAAAATCGGTCGGGTCGCTGGTAAAATAGAAATAATCGGTATTACAAGCGACCGGCGGGTTCAGATAATTGGGGATCACCGTACGGGAGCCATGCTCCCGCAGGGTAAACCCCGCCTGAGTCAACGCCTGCTGTGACAGACCTGTACAATACAGATCGGCATACTCGGCCCGGTACTGTTCCAACAGCGCCTCTATCGTTCCGCCGACCCTTCCAAAATCTTCCTCCGTGCCCCAATAATCCACAATGCGCAGTACGCACCGGTCATTTACCGGGTTGGGCCGTACCGCCAGCAAGGCCCGAATGCGGCCTTTCTCATACAGGCCGTACAACTCGTACGCATAACCCGGAAATTGAAAAAAGCGCCGCTGCACATACCACAGATCCTTTTGCGGCAGCGAAACTGACGGAAGCTCCGCGCAGGCACAAAGCTCGGCAAAGGAAGAAACGCGGCGATAATACACCGTACAATCCACCTCTGGCCGCTGCAGGCTTTCCGGCTGCGCCAGCTGAAAATCCGTCCGCGTCCCCAGCCGATAGTATTGCTTCAGCTCGCCGGTCTCATACCCTAAAAACTGATAAAAGACCTGTGTCTCCGGCCGGATATTATTGCAGGACATCCGCTGTGCCCCTGTCAAAGACGGCATGCGGGACATCAGCTCCAACCCAACGCCGTTTTTTTTCGGCGCTGCCTGCCACAGGGATATCCATATCTCACTGCATGCTTCGTTGCACGGCGTAAAGCCGCACACTGCGCAGATGCTCTCCCCCTCCAGCGCCAACGCAAAATTCAAACGGTCCTTGTGTGTACAGAAATAGTATTGAAAGTACTCCTCTTTGTGTAATATAGGATGCCGACTGCCCCAGTAAGCGTCCATAAAGGCAATGATTTTTTCCTTTTCCTCACAGCACGCCAGGCGATATTCCATGTGCGTCTCTCCTTTTTCAAACCGTTTTCCAAGCTGCGCCGATTTTCCGCCGTCACTCGGCAGCGGCGCAGCGGCGGCCTTGACGATCATTTTCTTTGAGACTATCATACCACGGCTGAGCCTCTTTTTCCACCTCAACTTTTTCAGGATGCCGCCTGCCTGCATTTCTCTTGACATTTGACTGCCGATTTTCTATACTGAAAGCGACTTAAAGGCGCTGCCGCCCTTACGGGATCGGGGAGCAAAGACGTGCTTTTTGATCTGCTCCCCTTTTTTGAATGCCCACGCGGCGCTGCAGTCATCTAAAAAAAGAAACGGAAAAGGAGTTTTGGGATGACATTTTTATGCGACAGTAAGTATATTATTCTGCCCGCCAGCTTTCATGCGCAGAAAAAACGGCTGCTGTTTTATGCGAACGACGTTCTTGTTTATGATCTGGTGGTTTCGCTGGATTATGACCAGCCGGATTTTCAATTTCCGCTGAATGTGGAACGCTTTGCCGGTCAGACACTGCGGCTGGAATGCGAGCCTGCTATGGACATCCGGTTTGAAAAGACAGAGCAGCCGCAGCTGGACTACAGCGGAAAGTATCGCCCCTATATCCATTTTACCTCTCAGCGCGGTTGGATCAACGACCCCAACGGCCTTATTTATCACAACGGAACCTATCTGCTGTATTATCAGCACAATCCCGTCGCCACAACGTGGGAAAATATGCATTGGGGCTCGGCGGAAAGCAAGGATCTTTTTCATTGGACGGAAAAAGGCGATGTTCTGTTTCCTGACGAAAACGGAACTATTTTTTCAGGCTGCGGCATCATTGACCACCGCAATCTGAGCGGACTTGGTCAAAACGGCGAAGCTCCGCTTCTGTTCTTCTATACCTGCGCCGGAGGCGCATCCAAGGCCTCTGCCGGAAAGCGCTGCACGCAGAACCTTGCCTACAGCATCGACGGCGGCAAAACGCTTTTGCGTTACCCAAATCCCGTTGTGGAACAGCTGGCGCCTGGGAACCGCGACCCGAAGGTCATTTATTATGAGCCGGATGATTGTTATATTATGGTTATGTTTCTGGAAGGGCATGAATTTGCTTTTCTGCGGTCAAACAATCTGCTGGATTGGCAGGAGCTGCAAAGAATGACCCTGCCGGATGATGCGGAATGCCCTGACTTTTACCCTCTGCCCATCGACGGTGAAAACGGCGTCAAGTGGGTGTTTTCCGCCGCGTCCGATTGGTACTGCATCGGCAGCTTTGACGGAAAACAATTTACCGCAGAAAGCAAGCCTCACCGTTTGAATTACGGCGACCGCTCATACGCTGCACAATCATGGTCCGACGCTCCCAACGGCAGACGCATCCGCACCGCTTTTATCACCGCAGTCATTCCGGGCATGCCGTTTGGCAACTGTCTGGATATACCGCAGGAGGTCACACTGAAACGGGTAAATGGAGAACTGGCCCTGTGCGTAAATCCGGTAGAAGAAATTCGGGCGCTTGCGCAGAAAACCCTGCGCTTTGACAGGGTGACTGTAAACGACGAACACCCCTTTACCGCGCCCATAACCAGCAAAGCCTGCGATATTGAGCTTTCTGTTCGCTGTGCAGCCTCTTTTACGCTTTCACTGTTCGGTCTTTCCATTTCCTATGATGCTGCCGAAGAAGCCCTGCACTGCGGCGAACTGCAGGCACATGTGAAAAGCACAAACGGCTGTATAACACTGCGCATTCTTTACGACACGGTTTGCGCCGAGCTTTTTGCTGAGAGCGGCTCGGTCTTTATGGGCATCGGCTATATTCAGGACTACGCCTTAAACCGCCTGGAGCTTCTCTCCACAAATGCCGTCATTGAACAGCTTTCGGTCTCGGAGCTGGAAAATATGTTTCATTGACCGCATGGCTTCCGCACATACGCACCGTGTTATTACAGCACGGCAGTTCCCCTTTGGGGCATTCGCTGTAGAATGTTCTGCGTGTATTGCTCTTTTTCCCCTTTTTATTTCATCATCTAAACTTTTTAAATAAATATAATCAAAATTTGATTTATATG
>CAKTAM010000112.1 GCA_934527255.1 uncultured Oscillospiraceae bacterium
TAATGAAAAATGTGTGAAAACCGTTTGAGGGCGCTTTGTCATAAGCCTTGACCCGGCGAAAGGGCGGCGCTGCGGAAAGCCGTTTTCCAAAGGCTTCCGGGGGGTTCCCGGAGAAATGATACAAAAAGGAATAAAAGGAGAATCGTTATGGACTACAAACGTGTAGTGGTTGCCGGCGGCGGCGTCCTCGGCAGCCAGATCGCTTTTCAGGCGGCCTACTGCGGCTTTGATGTGACCATCTGGCTGCGCAGCGAGGGCAGCATTGGCCGCACGCAGCCCAAGCTGGATCATCTGAAAGAGGTCTACACCGAGACCATTCACAAAATGGCGACGCCGGAGGGCAAAACGCCTGCCGTGTGGGCCCGCGGCATTGCCGAATATGACACCTTTGATGAGGCTGCCTGTCTGGAAAAGGTGCAGAAGGCCTATGACGGCATTCATCTGGAGCTGGACCTCGGCAAAGCGGTGGCAGATGCCGACCTTATCATTGAGAGCATGGCGGAGGATGAAAAGGAGAAAATCGCGTTCTATACGCGCCTTGCCCCGCTGCTGCCCGAAAAGACAGTCATTGTGACCAACTCCTCTACGCTGCTGCCCTCCAAGTTCGCCAAATACACCGGCCGTCCGGAAAAATATCTGTCGCTGCATTTTGCAAACTCCATCTGGAAAAACAATACCGCCGAGATCATGGCCCAGAGCAAGACGGACAGCCGCTATTTTGAAGAGATCATGCAGTTTGCCGATGCCATCCGGATGATCGCGCTGCCGGTGCGGAAAGAGAAATCGGGCTATCTGCTCAACTCGATGCTGGTGCCGCTGCTGTTCTCCGGCATGGATCTGTATGTCAACGGCATTTCGGATCCGGAGAGCATCGACAAGGCGTGGACGCTGGGCACCGGCGCACCCAAGGGCCCGTTCCAGATCCTGGATACCGTCGGCCTGACAACGGCGTATAACATTGTCAAAATGTATCTGAAGATACCCTCTTTCCTGGCGCCGTATAACTTCAAGGGCATGGAAAAAATGCTGAAGAAGTATATCGACGAGGGCAAGCTGGGCATGTCTGCCGGTGAGGGCTTCTATAAATACAACAAGTAAGCCGACCTGCAAAGTGGTTCAGTTTACGGGCTGGCAGAAAGCTTACCGGCGGCAGGGCAGACTTGCGGCCGGTAAGCAAGCCTGCGGAAACAAAAAACGCTGTATGCGCCATTTGGCGCGTGCGGTGTTTTTTTCTTGTCTGCAGCGGCACAAAGCCCAGCAAAGCGCCGATTGTGCAATAAATAAAATCAATAATGAAAATACAAAATAAAAATTTTCTACTATATTTAAATAAGGTTAGTGCAAATGCACAAAAAGGCGCTGATCAAAAAGGAAAAGAAGGAGCGATCAACTTGAAGCGAAGCAAATGGTTTACCCGATTGGGAAGTCTGCTGCTGGCAGCCGTCGTGCTGGCAGCAGCCTGCCTGCCGGCGCTGGCTGCGGCGCAGCCCATGCGCCTGGCCGAGCCGGAGGATACCTCACAGGACGACCGCGTCAACGCCGCGCTGAATCGGCGCGCGGATGCCACCAGCACGCAGGAGGAAGGCGGCTATTACAGCATCGCCTTTCTGACGGACGGCGACTGGGGCACGCTGGGCTCCGGCAGCGGCCGTCTTGGCTGGACGAGCAACTCTCAGGCCACCCTGCAGGATACCGTGATCGACCTGACGGTCGACCTGGGCAAAAGCTATACGGTGGACAAAATGGTGCTCAAGCCCATGCAGTGGAGCAAGGGGCAGTCGTTCCCGCGGGCGTTTGCGCTGCAGCTTTCCGCCGACGGCGAAAGCTGGACAACGGTGCAGACGGTGACGGATGCGGATGCCAGCGCCGAAAGCGACACGGCGGTGCAGCCCGTTTCGTATTCCTTTGCGGCGACCGAGGCACGCTGGGCGCGTATCCATATTACGGAAAGCGCCCTGCAGGAGTATGGCGGCTATCTCTCCCAGCTGGGCGAATGGGAGGTGTGGGGCGTTGGCCATACCTATGGCAAGGCCGATCTGCAGGCCGTGCTGGATGAAGCCAAGGCCATTGATACCACGCAGTACCGCATGACGACTGTCACGGTGCTGAACAACGCCATTGCGGCCGCCGAGGAGCTTCTGGCGGCAGAGGCCCCGACCGAGGAGCAGATCATTGCAGCCATAGAGGAGCTGCGCGCTGCCATGGCCGGGCTGGTCGGCAAGGATGAGCTGGAAAACATTGCCCTGCATCAGGCCATTACGGCCACCAGCAACTATGTTCCGCCGGAGGGTTTCTTTGACGTTGCCTATCTGGTGGACGGCGAATGGGAAACCATCACCGGCAGCAATGTCAAGCTGGGCTGGAACACCGACCCGTACGATACCAGCATGGTCGAGACCAAGCCGGTTGATATCACCATTTCGCTGGATTCCAGCTATGCCATCAGTAAAATCGTCGTCAAGCCCATGAAGTGGGGCGAGGGCGAAGCGTTCCCCCGTGATTATGAACTGCAGCTTTCGGAGGATGGCGAAAGCTGGACGACGGTGGCCAGCGGCGTGGATATGAACGTCAAGGCGGCCTCCAACACGGAGGTGCAGCCGGTGGAATACCCCATTGCCGAAACGCGGGCCAAATTCTTCCGCATGCACATCACCCGCCACAGCACCCGGCAGGACGCCAGCGGCGCGTTCACCTCGGCGCTGGGCGAGCTGGAGCTGTTCGGCTATGAGGACGGCTACGAGATCAAGCCCACCGCCATCAACAAAAAAGCCCTGCGCATGAACCCGGGCGAGACCGATTGGCTGCAGCTGAATGTTGACAAGCATGTTCCGCGGCCCACCGTGACCTACCGCAGCGACAATACGGACGTTGTCACCGTGGATGCGGACGGTACGGTGCATGCCGTTGCCTGCGGCAATGCGGTCATTACCGTGGAGGATACCACCAACGGTGGTACGTTCACCTGTAATGTGCTGGTGGATGAGTTCAAGGTCAAGGAGCAGTTCCAGATCGTGGCGTTCATTCCCTATTTCTGGGAAAAGGATATCAACCCCACCACGTTCGATAATCTGAAAGCGGGCGGCATTACCAACGTGGAGATGAACTTCGCGCTGGATTCGGCCGCCATCACCTATGAGAACAACCTGAAGGCCATCGAGCTGGCGTATGAGCGCGGGCTGGATGTGACGGTCAGCGAGGCGGCCTTTACCGGTTCTACCTGGCCCTCCAAGACGGATGAGGAGATTCTGGCCTTTGTCAAGCGGTACTCGCACCTGCCCGGCGTCACCGGCTATTATATCACCGATGAACCGGCGGTCTCGGCGCCGTTTGCCCACGCAATGAACCTCATCAAAAGCGTGATGCCGTATGCGGTCACGCACATGAACTATTGCGGCGCATATGCCGACAATGCCCGCGGCCTGCAGGCCGAGCTGCAGAAAAGCGGCAACAGTCTCGACTATATCATGTACGACGCCTATGTGTTCACCAACGAGGTGTGCAACGAAGAGCTGCTGTATTCGCAGCTGAACTATAACCGCGCCCTCAGTCTGGAAATGAATGTGCCGTCGGCAAACTATATTCAGTCGATGTCCTGGCAGCCGTGGGTCAACCGCCCCAATGCGGATGCCATTCGCTATCAGGTGTGGGCCGACCTGGCCTATGGCCTCAAGCAGATCTCGTATTTCTGCTGGCAGACCCCGCGTTCCAACCAGTACGAGACCTACGGCCCGGCCGTTATTGACATTGACGGCAACCCCACCGATCTGTTCGAGCCGGTCAGCAAGATCAACGCCGCCGTGCAGAAGCTTGGCCCCACGCTGATGAAGCTGGATGCCCAGCAGGTGTACCATACCGGCACAAGCTTCGGCGCTTCCTATAACGAGCTGCCCGCCGGCTTCTGGCTGCGCCCGGCAGATCTGGAGCAGGCGCTGGTCGTCAGCCGTATGACCGAAAAGGAGACCGGCCGCGAATACGGCATGGTCGTCAACCGTGATTACAACAACGCCCAGACGGTGAAGTTTACGGTGGAGGAGGGGCTGGACGGCCTGCAGGTCATCAGCACCGAGACAGGGCTTCCCGAGGCATTGCAGCCCGATGCCGACGGCGTTTATACCGTCGAGCTGGAGGCGGGCGGCGGCGTGCTGCTGCAGCTGCCGGAGGATTACCGCTTTGTGCTCAGGGGGGTCACCAACTTCTATTATCTGAATAAGGTGATCGCGCAGGCGGAAGCGCTGGATTTGACCCAGTACAAACCCGAGGGCAAGGAAGAGTTTCAGGCGGCGCTGGCTGCGGCCAAGGCCACAGCAGCCAACAAGGACGCCACACAGGCCGAGGTGGACGCGGCGAAAACCGCGCTGGAGCAGGCCATGCAGGCCCTTAAGCTGTATGCCCGCGAGGGCGTCAACCTGGCGCTGCACAAAAATGTCGAAGCGCCCAACTCGTACGAGGACGGCACCTATTTCAGCCGCACCTACCTGACGGACGGCGTGCATGTGCCCCTGGCGGAAAACACCCACGCGGGCTGGTCCGTCGATCCGTATTCGGCCATTGGCCGGACGGACCCGGTTGATCTGACGGTCGATCTGGAGGATGAATACCTGCTCAGCACAGTGGTGCTGCGCCCGGCCATTTACAATGGCGGCGCGTCGTTCCCCAGCGATTATGAAATTCAGGTTTCGACCGACGGACAAACGTGGACTGCCGCTGCACAGGGCAAGGATATCAAGCTGGATGCAGCCATTGATCAATCGTATACCCTTGCACAGGTTCCGGCGCGTTATGTGCGCATCCACATTACCCGTCACAGCGAGGTGACGGATGTCGGTACCGGCGGCGCACTGTCGCAGATCGGCGAACTGGAGGTTTACGGAACCGACATCATTCCCGTGGATAAAGCCGCGCTGAAGGCGGCGATCGACAAGGCGGAAACGGCCGATTTCGGCAAGGCGGATACCACGGCGGTAGAAGCAGCGCTGGCCGAGGCCAAGGCCGTGTACGCGGATGAAAACGCCACGCAGGAGCAGGTGGATGCCGCAGCGGAAAAGCTGAACGCAGCCATTGCCGCCGCCCTGAAAGAGGCGGAGGGCGGCAGCTCCAGCTCCGGTTCCGGATCCTCTTCTTCGGGCAGCAGTTCCAGCGGTTCCGGTAGTTCCAGCGGTTCCAGCAGCTCCGGCAGCGGCTCTGCGTCGACCTCTGGCGCTGAGGCGTCGTCCTCCTCTGCGACGACTGCCGCGGCAAACCGTGCTCCCAATACCGGCGATTCGTCGCACCTCGCGGTGTGGGCGGTACTGCTGGCGCTTTGCGCACTGGGCTGCGTATTGCTGCTGCGCCGCCGCGCGCAGCGGCCGTAAGGCTTTGCCGCCGTTTCGGCAGTTGTATCAAAGTGAACTTACCGTAAAAACGAAGGCTTTGGTCCATCCGGCCGCCGGTAAACCGGGCGCGCCTCCCGTTTTCGGGTGGGCGCGCTTTCCCGGCACAGCAGGCACTGCGTCCTCGCAAAAGCGCGGGCATGGACGGCGGCCGTTTGCCGGCCGGACAGCATAACAAAAAATTCCGTATGAGAAGCGTTTCTCATACGGAATTTTTCTATGGCAGGTCGGCTTCGTTCATTTCGCAGACTGGAAAAAAGCCGCCCAGAAGCCGACGGCTGGCGGCTCGGCAGAAAAGTGCAGCGCCTGCCGGGTGACCGGGTGCGTCAGGGTAAGCTCGGCCGACCACAGGGCCAGCGGGCCCTTCAATCGGCTGCCGTAACGGCCATCCCCGGCCAGCGGATGCCCGTGCCCGGCAAACTGGGCGCGTATCTGGTGGGTGCGGCCAGTCAGCAGCCGCACCTGTACCAGGGTC
>CAKTAM010000113.1 GCA_934527255.1 uncultured Oscillospiraceae bacterium
CTGCCGGAGAATGCGATCTGCTCCACCGTATCAATCTCCGGGATGGTATCGTTCAGGATCAAGTCCTGCAGAACGGCGTCAAATTCCTCCAGCGGGTCGTGGCTGACAAGATAGACCCTGCCGTCCCCGGTGGAAAGATACCGCTGCTCGTCCATTTTGCTGAAATCGCCAAGCTCGACGGTATAGCTTTCCTCGCCCGCCGTCATACGGATCGTGCAGATCGGTTCGTCAAGGCCATACTGGGCATAGTCCTCTACATCGTCAATGACAAACGACGCCGCAAAGCAGGTGAACTGCTCCAGCAGGCTGTCGATCTTTTCCCCGTCCACGGGAAAGTCGGCATCCTCGTCACAGACCCAGTTTTCGTCCCGGGTAAAGGAGAAGGTGCCGCTGTCATTCGTCCAGGAAAGGGCGGTCACGCTGTCTGTCGGAATTTCCAGTATCACCTCACCGCTGTTTTTGATCTGCTCCTTTTTCTCCTCATGGCGGCTGACGGCAAATGCGGCGATGCAGACCGCAAGAAGAACGCCCAGCAGTACATAGAGCCTTGTTGCTTTACGCATGACGCTTTCTCCTCCTGTCGATTACGGTAAATACGCCGTACAGCACAAAGGCTGCCGGTATCACGCCGATCATCCATGCTTTGAGTATGGATGCCGACGATTCGGAAATGGTCAGGTAATTGTAGGCAAGGCTCTTGCTGCGGATGGAGACGGCCTCGCGCTCACCAATCAGCGCGGAAAGCGCGTTCATGGCAAGGTCGAGGTTTGCGCCGGAGGAATAGGCGTTATACGATTCCTCCAGGAAATAGCTGGATGCAAACCAGATCAGCTGCCCGCCGCTGCCGGTATCCACGGAAACGGCCACGGCAAACGGCCCGTCGATGTCATCCTCCTCTTTTTCGTAGGTGTCCAGCGCAAACCCGGCAATTTTGCTGAACGAATCCTCCGAGGTCGTCAGCAGCGCCGCTGCAGAGCTGCCGGTGACGGTAAGGCCCTGCGCAATGGGAAGAATGGCATAGTAACCCTCCTCCAGCAGCGGGTCGGTGATCTCATGGGAGGAAATGTCCGGCAGAAGGATATACGGCTGCTGGAACGCGTAATGCTCGCGGTCGCTTTCTACAACGATACCGTCTGCGGCCTTTACGCCGTAGGCCTCCAATACGCTGTAAAGGCTTGTGAGAGTGCCGCTTTCCGTCGGCCCGGCGATCACAAGCAGCTTGCCGCCGTCTGCCAGATAATCCTCCAGCAGCGCTGCTTCTTCCTCGGAAATATCGCTCTGCGGCGCATAGATCAGCAGCGCGTTCGCATCCTCCGGGATCTCATCCGTATTCAGAAGCGAGAAAGAGGCCAGCTCGATGTTTTCCTTTTCGATCTGCGTTTGGAACTCGCCGGGGAGGGCTTCCTCGCCGTGACCCTCCAGCGTGTAGACCTTCGGCAGCTCGTCGGAGACCACATAGTCGATGGCCGAGGTGATGGCCCCTTCGCCGTCGAAGGAGTACACATAGGAATAGGTGGTATAATCCACATCGGCAAGGTAAATGTCGTTATAGCTGATATAGCGGCTCTTGTCGCCGCACTCCACGATCAGGCTGTTGTTCGGCACATCCTCGCTGGTGTACTGGCTGGCAAAGGTCGGGAATACATCCGGGTTCTTTTTGGTCACGGTGATATGGGAGGACAGGCCCTCGTACTTGCCCAGCAGGTTTTCGATGACCGCGTCCTCCTTGTCCGCCTGCACGATCCAATAGATCGTCACGTCCTTTTCCAGCGCATTGACAACGGCCTTTGTACTGCTGGTGACGGAATAGAGATTGGTAGAGGTCATATCGTACTTTGTCGCAGAGGTCGGAAGAACGGAGGCAAGAATATTGACGGCAATGAGGATCGCCAGCACGACCGCCGTCACCGCCAGAGAATACGAGCCGCCCTTTGCCGCAATGCGGCTGCGGATCCGTTCCCGTTTTGTGTTCAGAGCTTTCATCAGTTGTACCTCCGTTTCTCAAGCGACTGCACCGTCAGGAACAGGCCGAGGGCAATGACGGAAGCATAGAACACCAATGCAGTCAGGTCAAACATGCCGTTGACAAAGGTGGTGAAGCGGTCAAACAGGGAGAGCTTCTTTATGATGGAGGGGAGCAGCCCCTCGAATTTATCCGGCGCGAGGAAGTACGCCGCCAGCGTCAGCACGACCAGGCCGCCGCCGACGCCCAGCGCGATCCCGTTGTTTTTGGTCAGCGCTTTCACAAGAAAGCCGATCAGCGCCGCAATGATGCACAGCGCAAGGGCGCTGCCGTAGCTGGTGGAGGACACCTGCTCGGCAAGCGAGACGCTGTAATAGTTGAACAGGAACAGCACAATGGCAATGCCCGCCGCAAAGCCCTGGTTATCGGTCAGCGACGAGAGAAACATCCCCACGGCGATCAGCGCCGCGCCCATGAGGAAGAACGCGAGCAGCGCGCCGTAGGCCGCCGGCAAATACACCTCGCCATACCCGGAAAAAAGATAGGGGTAGATGCAGACAATGGCCATCGGCAGCAGAAACATGACCACAAGGGAAAGATACTTGCCGCCCACGATCTGCCAGATTTTCAGCGGCAGCGAATAAAGCAGCTGGTCTGTTTTCTGCCTGCGCTCCTCGGCAAAGGAGCGCATGGTCAGCACGGGGATGATGACCACAAGGCCGATGGAAACAAAATTCAGCACATATTCAAAGTTGGCGACGGATGCCTGAATGTTATAGAGCATTGCGCCGACGCCGACAAAACACAGCAGCGCCGCGCAGAACAAATAGAACGTCAGCGTATGAAACGCGCTGCGCAGCTCATGCTTGAGAACAGCGATCATTCTTTACCCGCCTCCTTTTCCTGTTCGGGGCCCGCAGGGGCCTGCGGCTCCTCCGCCGCGCCGGATTCCGTAAGCTCCAGAAACACATCCTCCAGATTTGCTTTTCTGGTGCGCATTTCAAAAACCGGCAGCCCCCTGGCCGCAAACGCCAGCGAGAGCCTGCCGCAGACGGTCTTGGCGTCCTGCCCTTCGGCAAGCTCCGCCGTCACGCTGCAGACGCCGTCCGCCTCCCGAAGCTCCCATCCGGAAAGCCCCTTCGTCTGCGCCAGAATACTTTCGGCATCCTCCCTGCGGGCCTGTGCCTGAAAGGTCACGCCGCCCGATGCCAGCAGCAGCTTTTCCAGATTTTCCGGTGCGTCAAACGCAACAAGCTTACCCTTGGAGAGGATGAGCACCTGCTCGCACACGGCCTGCACCTCGGAAAGAATGTGAGAGCTGAGAATGACCGTATGGGTCTTGCCCAGTTCCTTGATCAGGTCGCGTATTTCAATGATCTGGATCGGGTCAAGGCCAACGGTGGGCTCATCCAGAATGATGACCTGTGGGCTGCCCAAAAGCGCCTGCGCGATGCCGACACGCTGCCTGTAGCCCTTGGAAAGCGTCCCGATCAGCCGGTCGCGCACATTCTCAATGCCCGCGCTCTGCACGGCGCTGTCCATTTCCGCCCGCAGCCTTTTGCCGCGCAGCCCCTTTGCCTCGCCCACGAAGGTCAGATACTCCTGCGGCGTTTCGTTGGGGTACAGCGGCGGCTGCTCCGGAAGATAGCCGATCAGCCGCTTGGCGGCCTCCGGCAGCTCCAAAATGTCAAAGCCGCCGATCTTCACGGTGCCCGCTGTCGGGGAAAGGCACCCCGTCATAATGTTCATTGTGGTGGATTTTCCCGCGCCGTTCGGCCCCAAAAAGCCGTATACATGACCGTCCTGAATCGTAAAGGACAGGTCATCCACCGCCAGAAAATCGCCGTAATACTTGGTTAGGTGCGAAACCTGAATCATCTGCCATACCTCCTTGCACTGATTCTGCCAGGCATCCTACTAAATGGTAGCGGGCGGACTTGAAATGAATCTGAAAAAGAACATAAAAAATACAGGGTATCTCTTCGACCGGAGATACCCTGCAGCCTGATTTGTTTTACAATGTGACATGAAAGATGATCGTATCGCCTGCCTGCTTTGCGGAAATTTTCCCGCCGTGAGCCTCCACAGTGGCCTTTGCAATGGAAAGACCGATGCCGGTGCCGCTCACCGTGCCGGAGTGCGATTCATCCGCACGGTAGAAGCGGTCAAACAGGCGGGCGGCATCGATCGACTGCGCTCCATCCACGGTGTTGGCGACGGCGATCTCCGCCTTTTTCCCGCTGCGCCGGGCAGTCAGGGTGATACGGCCGCCGTCGGGAGAATATTTGAGGGCGTTGTCCAGCAGGATGGAGACCATCTGCTGGATGGCCGCCCGGTCGCCGGTCACTGTCAGCCCGTCCGCAATATCCTGCGTGTAGGCTTTGCCCTTTGCCCGCGCAAGAGAGACGAACGGCTCGCTGATCTCCCAAAGCGCGTCGCTGAGGGAAAATTCCGTGCGGACCGGGAATGGATCTTCTTCATCCAGCCGGGAGAGGGTCACAAGATTGGTGATGAGCTTTGACAGCCGTCCGGACTGCACCTGAATGTTATGCACCCATTCGTCCCCGTCGTGTTCCATTGCCAGCACGTCGGCACTGGTAGAGATGGCGGTCAGCGGGGTTTTCAGCTCATGGCCGGCGTTGGTGATGAACTGCTTCTGCGCCTCCATGTTTTTCAGGTACGGCGCGATGGCCCGTCGGGAAAAGAGGACCACAAGGCCGAACACCACCGCAAGGCACACGGCGGCGATGGCCAGCGTGATCCACAGCAGCGACCGCATGGTCTGTATCTCCCGTTCGGAGTTGAGAAACAGCACCGCCGTTTCGTCCCGTGCCGTGTGCACAAGATAACGGTAGCCGCTTTTGTAGCCGTGCGTTTTCCCGCTTTCCAGCACCGCATTTGCAAAGGCCTTGGCATCGCTTTCGGAGATGGAAGCGATATAATCCTGATTCACCCGCAGGACGGCGCCGTCCGCATCGTAGTGAACCGCAAAAAAGCGCAGGGAATACTGCACCTCGGGCGAGAAATGCAGCCAGTCATCAAAGGGCGGCGCGCCCCGGCCGGGGGAAAACGGCGTCTGCTTGTCCTCCATCTCCATCAGCCGTACCAGCGCTTCATCCTGCTGTGCGGTCACACTGTGATAGTTCCACACATTGACAAAGCACAGAAGCGTCAGGACAACTGCGGTAAATGCCGCCATGGCCGCGCCGATAAAGCACCAGCGCATTTTCTTCAGCATGGCAGCTCCTCCAGTGCATAGCCCGCCCCGCGGATCGTCCGAATTTCGAGCCCGGCCCCGATCTGCCGCAGCTTTCTGCGCAGAAAGCCGATATAGGTCCAGACCACATCCATATCCGCCTCGCTGTCAAGGCCCCACACCTTTTCCATCAGGTGCTCTGAAGAAAACACCTGCCGGGGATGGCGGAAAAACAGTTCCATCAGCTGATATTCCTTGTTGTTCAGCCGCACCTCTCCCAAAGAGGTTTTCAGCAGATACTGGCCGCGGTCCAACGTGGTGTTTCCAAAACAGAGCGTGGACGATGCATAAGAGCTGCTGCGCCGGGTAAGGGCGCGGACGCGGGCAAGAAATTCGCTGGCCGCAAAGGGCTTCGGCAGGTAATCGTCCGCACCGGCATCCAGCCCGGCTACTCGGTCGGCCACCTCTGCCTTCGCCGTCAGAAACAGCGTCGGCGTGGTGTTCCCCGCTGCACGGACGGCCTTCAGCACCTCGATCCCGTCCTTCCCCGGCATCATGATATCCAATACCAGTGCGTCGTAGGCTGCCGCCTGAATATAGTCCAGCGCGTCGTTCCCGTTGTGCACCACATCTACGGCGTATTTGTTCTTTTCCAGCATGACCTTCAGCGCCTGGGCAAT
>CAKTAM010000114.1 GCA_934527255.1 uncultured Oscillospiraceae bacterium
CAGGACGGTCGTTTTGCCGCTGCCCGGCGGCCCGGCGATCAGCACGCGCGGCCGCGGCGCAGCCAACAGCTGCCGCCATGCCTCCGGCGCGGCCAGCGGCAGCGGGCGGGCAATGCGGATATTCAGCGAGGTGATATTTTTGGGCTGCAGCAGTTTGTCCCCATCCCAGGCAGCCTGCGCCGCGACACCTACCCTGTGGCCGCCCGGCAGGGTAAAATATCCGCGCCGCAGCTGCGCCTCATACGAAAAGGCCGAATACCGGCACAGGCAAAGAAAGCATTCCTGCAGCGCCGAATGGCTGAGCATCGGTAGCCCGCTGCGCGGCGGCGTCAGCGCTCCGCCGTCCGCCACAAACAGCGCTTCTCCCCGCTTTGTCACGGCAGCCGGGCAGCCGCTGCGCAGGCGCACCTCCGTAATTTCCGCCGCTTGTGGCAGCGAGACCGCGCCAAGACGTGCGGCCCACGGCTGCGGCAGCTGCGCCACGGCGGAATAGTAACGGTCCGTCATCTCTTTCCCGCCCCCTTTGTCCACACTATATGAGGCTGTCCCCAAAAACAGTACACCGATGCCCTGCACCTGACGCACAAAAAAGGACGAGGCCCGCGAAAGGCTTCGTCCGCTTCTTTTTATTCTTTGATTACTGCTCCAACTACTTTATCTTTCCAGAGGAAAAAGAAGGCTGTGCCCTCCACGCCGCTTTTTCATGAGGGGCGGCAAAGGCCGTGTCTTTGGCCTCGGTTTGCCGCACAGGGCGGCATAGCAGCGGGCGCGGCGGCTTACAGACAGAACATCATCGGGTAAAAGCCGCTGCCGCCGCACAAACCGCACAGCAGCTGTGCCGCACAAAGCGACAGACACAGCGGGTTGACCTTTGCCGGGAAGCCATACGCCGCGCCGCGCTGGCTGTACGCTGCGCCGCCCTGCTGCAGCTGCGCCAGCAGCCGGGCATACTCGGAGTTGGCAGGCTCCAGATCAACGGCCCTCTGCGCATGCGAAAGCGCCGTTATCTGGTCGCCGCTGCCCGCATGGGCCAGAGCGCTGTAAAAATACCACTTTGCAGTGCGGTCGGGCATCTGCGAAAGCACATGCAGCGCCTCGGCATAATACCCGGCATTGATATAGCTGCGGGCGGCGCGAAACTCGGGGCTTTGCTCCTGCGTGGAATAACGCCCCCGGCCATAACTGCCGGTGCTGCCATAACCGCCAAAGCCGCCGAAGCCGCCAAACGGGCCGTAGCCTTCCCATGGGCCGCCCTGATAGCCGCCTGCGCCTCCATATGCGCCGCCCGTCCCGGAGGCCGCGCGCTTTTCGCCGTTTCGGATACGGTCGTAGGCATCATTGATCTCGCGCATTTTCTGCCCGGCCTGCGGGTCGTCCGGGTGCAGATCCGGATGGTACTGCTTTGCCAGACGGCGATATGCTTTTTTGATTTCCTCTTCACTTGCATCGGGCGAAACGCCCAGCACCTGATAGGGATCTCTTGTCATTGCCCCTGCCTTTCCTTTCGCTTTGCCTTTTGTGCGGCCGCCAGCTCATATTTTGTCCAAACGCCGGAGTACAGAATATTTTTCAGCAGATGTTCGTCCCTTGCCAGCGGCAGCCGTTCCAGCTCAGCCGCCGCCTGCCCGATCAGCGCCGTCAGCAGCGGCCGGTGATCCGTCTGTTCCACAAAGGCCAACGGGTTATAGCGCTCCTTCTGCAGATCGCGGTGCAGATCAAGGCTGGCATCCTGCAGATAGATGAATTTGCCCAGAAAATACCCCAGCCGACGCAGCGTAGGGGCAAAGGCATCCTCCTGCAGCCAGAACAGCTCGCCCAGCAGCACACCGAAGCAGTGGGCGGCCTCATCCGGGTTGGAGGAGTTTTCCGCCTCCACCCGGGAGAGCTGCGCCAGACACTCGCGGATGGCCTGGCACTGCCGCGGCCAGCTGCGCTCAATTTTTGCCGCGCAGCCCTTCAGGCAGCCGGCCGCCGCCAGTGCCGTCAGCGCCCGGTCGTCCTGCCAGTCGTCCAGCATTTTATAATAGGCCAGTATCACGTTCATATCGGCCGCATAGTCGGTATACGCATTCTGCCACTGCGGCTGCTTTTTCAGCGGATGAATGATACAGGTGCTGCGCCGGGCTTCCTCCTGCGGCTGATACACCGCGCCCAGCAGCAGCGCCAGCAGCGCCAGGTCGTAGGTCAGAGTCAGGCCGCGAAGCTCGCCGTGGCGGCGGCGGATGGCGGCGCACAGCCCGCAGTAGCAGGCGCGGTAGCGCACAAACTCCTCCTGCGACAGGGCCTCGCGGTTGGCCACAACAAAACCGAACATGCGTCCTCCTCAGCTTTTGCGCCGAAAATACCCGCCGCAGCGCGGGCAGGTAATCTCGATGCGGCCGCGGCCGCGCGGCACGCGCACCATGGTGCGGCACTGCGGACAGCGGTAAAACCGGTATTGGCGGCGCTGCTGCCAGCGTGCCTTCTTCTGCCGAAGGGTCGCAGCCACGCCCTGCCGCCAGTGCAGATACCGCTGGTTTTCCTGACGGCGTTTTTCCACCCTGCGCGAAAACACGCGAAAATAGCACACGCACAGCGCCGCCACTCCCAACAGACAGAACAGCAGCCGCCCCACGCTGCCGCGCCCAAAGGCCAGCGACACCAGCACCGCCGCGCAGCCAAGCAGGCTCCATAGCTGCGCCAGCGCGTCGCTGCCGTTTCGCCCGGCCAGTACCTTTTGAAGCCAGTTTCTCATGACATATCCTCTCCCGGCGGGCAAGGCGATGGCCGCGCCGCCGTTTTGCCGCGCCGAAGCGTATTGTTTAGCAGTATCCATTAAAACGCATTTTATTGCACATTTTATGTGTGGAAAATGAAGGAACTGTAAACTTCCCGCCGGGTGCAGCCGGGACGTGCACCGCTTTTTGCAGCCCGGCGCATTGCAAACCGCGCGCCCGCGTGCTACAATACCAGCAAAGGCCGCCGGGCGGGTGCAGAGTACTTCTGCGCCTGCGCCGGGCGGCCGACAAAGCGGCGCCGGAATGCCGCCCACAAAAAAGGAGACTTCTTATGCAAGAAAAACACTGTCAGACCAACGCCGCCGAAAGCCGGACGGCCGCCGGTGCAAAGCCGGTCATCGCCGTCACCGTTTCGCAGGGCGACGGCCGCCTGATGCTCAGCCACAACTGCGAAACGGCCATTGTCGCGGCCGGCGGGCTGCCGGTGCTTCTGCCCGTTCACATTGACCCGCAGGATGCCGCCGCCCTGCTGGCGCGCTGCGACGGTATTGTGTTTTCCGGCGGGCCGGATATGGACCCCGCCTATTTCGGCGAGGAAGTGCTGGCCGAGTGCGGCGGCATCGACATTGAGCGTGACCGTGCCGAGGCGGCCTACTTTGCCGCGGCCCGCGAGCTGGGGCTGCCCATTTTCGGCATCTGCCGCGGTCACCAGCTCATCAACGTTCTGCTGGGGGGCGACCTGTATCAGGATATTGACGCGCAGCTGCCGCGCAGCCCCGCGCTGCAGCACCGCAGCCACGGCGCAGGCGACACCCTGCTGCATACCATCCGCACCGAGCCGGACAGCCTGCTGGCGCGCATCACGCACGGCGAGGCCCTGCGGGTGACCAGCACCCACCATCAGGCGGTGCGGCGCATTGCCCCGGGCCTGCGCGCCGTGGGCTTCAGCGCGGATGGCGTGGTGGAGGCTCTTGAGGGCGACGGCGGCGCTTTTCTGCTGAGCGTGCAGTGGCACCCGGAGCTGCGCTATACCCGTGAGGCCCACGCACTGGCGCTGTTTGAGGCACTGACGGACGCCGCGCGCCGTTACCGGGAGGCGCGCCATGCTTGACGCCGTTCCCGCCGGGATGGTCGCCCCGCTGCTGGAGTGGTACGCCGCCAACGCCCGCACGCTGCCCTGGCGCGAACACCCCACGCCGTATAACGTCTGGGTGAGCGAGATCATGCTGCAGCAGACAAGGGTAGAGGCCGGGCTGCCCTACTTTCGGCGCTTTGTCGCCGCACTGCCCGATGTTGCCGCACTGGCCGCCGCTGATGAGCAGACCCTGCTGAAGCTGTGGGAGGGCTTGGGCTATTACAGCCGGGTACGCAACCTGCAGAAGGCCGCCCGCGTGGTGATGGAGCAGTACGGCGGGCAGCTGCCCGGCACCCCGCAGCAGCTGGAAAAGCTGCCCGGCATTGGGCCGTACACCGCCGGGGCGATCGCCTCCATCGCTTTTCAATACCGCACCCCGGCCGTGGATGGCAACGTGCTGCGCGTGCTGAGCCGCGTGACAGCCTTTGAACAGGATGTGCGCGCCCCCGGCGTGCGAGAGGCGGCGGCGCAGGCGCTGGAGCGCATTCTGCCGCCGCGTGCCGGAGATTTCAACCAGGCGCTGATGGACCTTGGCGCCATGGTCTGCCTGCCGAACGGCGCGCCGAAGTGCCTGCTTTGCCCCCTGCGGGAGCTTTGCCGCGCCCGACAGCTGGGGCTGGAAAACCAGCTGCCGATCAAGCCAGCCAAAAAAGGCCGCCGCACCGAAGAGCACACCGTTCTGCTGGCGCTGCACGAGGGGCGCGTAGCCCTGCGCCGACGCCCCGCACAGGGGCTGCTGGCCGGGCTGTGGGAGTACCCGTCGCTGCCGGGCCGCCTTTCGGCCGAAGCGCTGCGGCAGGCGCTGCCCGCCCTTAGCGTGCAGGCGGATGCCGTGCTGCCCGCAGGCGAGGCCAAACACATTTTTACGCATATGGAATGGCAGATGACCGGGTATTATGTCACCTGCCTGACGGCCGATGCCCCGGCCGACTGGGTATGGGTCACACCTGCCGAACTGAAAAAGGAATATCCGGTGCCCTCCGCCTTTCGCGCCTATACCGCCCTGCTGCTGTAGGGCACGCGGGCCCCGGCAAAGACAGCGCTGCGTTTTTTTCGCCGCGCTGTTTTTTTGCGGCGCTTTGCACGGTCAGCGCTGCGGGGCGGCGGCCTTTTTCGTCGACCGGATGCGGCCGCACAGCAGGCTGACCAGCAGCATGCACACCGCCGCACAGACCCAGCCAAAGCCCTGCTCATACAGCGGCAGCCTGCCGCACAGCGTGCCCAGCGCCCCCAGCGGCACCCCGGCATGCTGCAGCGCATAAACGGCGCTGACAGCGCCGACCCCCGCGACCGTCAGCGGGCAGACCCAGCGGTTGGCCGCCCACAGGCGGCGGCCAAGCCCCAGCAGAATAAGCACAATGGCCATGGGATAAATGGCGTTGAGCACAGGCACCGAGACCCGCAGAATGGCGCTGAGCCCCAGATTGCAGACCGCAAACGAAAACGCCACAATGACCAGTACCCACTGCCGGTAGGAAAACCTTGGAAAGCGCACGGAAAAATATTGCGAGATGGAATTGATGAGCCCGACGCAGGTCGTCAGACAAGCCAGCGTAAAAATGGCCGCCAGCAGCACGGCCCCCGGCGTGCCGAACAGCTGGCAGACGATGCTGCGCAGCGTCTGCGCGCCGTTTTCCTGCACGGCATACACGCCGGAGCTTGCCATGCCCATATACGACAGCACGGCATAAATGCCCGCCAGCAGCGCCCCGGCCAGTACGCCAGCGCGCACCGTGCAGCGCAGAACGTCGCTTTTTTCCCGCAGGCCAAGCGCCTGCAGCGCCGTGGCAATGACCAGCCCGAAATTAAGCGCTGCAATGGTATCCATGGTTTGATACCCTTCGGAAAAGCCCGTCAGAAACGGGGCCGACCGGTACGCGCCCTGCGCGGGGGCCACGGTCGCCTTGCCGTGCAGCAGAAAGCTGACGAACAGCACCGCCAGCAGCGTGAGCAGCGCAGGAGTAAGA
>CAKTAM010000115.1 GCA_934527255.1 uncultured Oscillospiraceae bacterium
TAACAACCTGCCCATGCGACCTCTCCGCTGGCTCTCTCCTCTTGAATTCGTTGTCCAATATGTTTGACAAACCTACAGTTTTCCGGCTTTTACATTCTTTCCGGCCCATTGGCTTTTGCCGAAAGCCGGCGGCGCGCAAAAAAGCGTTTTCCGCGGCAGGCAGCAAAAGGGACGGTCAGTCAAACCGACCGTCCCTCTCAATGGCTGCTGTGCTTTTTCAGCGAACAATCTCGCCGCTTTTGGGCCCGCCTGCCGCATTGGACTCATCCGTATCAATGTGCATGGCCGTGGCAAACTTGGCGCTAACACGAACGACAACATCATCAAACACCAGCTTGCGGCCCTCGCCGCCGCAGGCAACGCGAATGATCTGCTTATCCTCCACGCCCATGGCTGCAGCGTCCTCCGGGGTGATGTGCAGATGCCGCTTGGCGACGATCACGCCCTCGCTCAGCTCGACCTCACCGGCGGGGCCAACCAGCTTACATGCACCGGAACCGGCAATATCGCCGCTTTCACGCACGGGCGCCGCAATGCCGATGGAACGTGCGTCTGTCGCCGAAAGCTCGACCTGATTGGCCGAACGCACCGGCCCCAGAATGGAAACGTTCGCCAGTTCCTTCTTCGGGCCGACCACGGTCACTCGCTCGTTGCTGGCAAACTGGCCCGGCTGAGACAGATCCTTCTTCTTCGTCAGCTGATAGCCCGCGCCGAACAGCGCCTCCAGCGTCTCCTGCGTGACATGAACATGACGGGCAGAGGTTTCAACCAGAAAAGACATACGAATATCCTCCTACTGCTGCTGAATGCTGTAGCTTGTACAATTGCAGCTGTTGTGAATTGACAGCTTTAATCATACTCCTTGCGGCAGTGTTTCGCAAGGGGGTATGCCACTTTTTATCGAATTTTCGCCATCGATGTCGCCCACAGCCGCGATTTTCATTGAAAAGGCAGCGGTTTTGCAGTATACTGAAAAACAACATCCTGCGGTGATGCCGCAGACAGCAAAAAGGAGCGTGCCTGATATGACCATTGAAGAATGCCGTGAGCGTTGCCGGGCCTGCCACGCCTGCGGGCTGCGGGCAGGCTGTACACAGGTGGTTTTTGATGACGGTGTGCCAACGGCCCCTATCTGGCTGGTCGGCGAAGCGCCCGGTGCCAACGAGGACGCGCAGGGCCTGCCCTTTGTTGGCAGAAGCGGCGTTTTGCTGGATCAGTTTCTGACGGCGGCCGGTCTCTCGCGGCAAAAAAATGTTTATATAACCAATATTGTAAAGTGCCGCCCGCCGCAAAACCGTGACCCTGCCCCGGAGGAACGGGAGGCCTGCATGATCTGGCTGCGCCGACAGTTCGTGC
Source organism: uncultured Oscillospiraceae bacterium (assembly GCA_934527255.1). Classification (GTDB taxonomy): domain Bacteria; phylum Bacillota; class Clostridia; order Oscillospirales; family Ruminococcaceae; genus UBA1762. Next base: position 1,357 of record CAKTAM010000115.1, read on the forward strand.
TGCTGCGGCCGCGCATGGTGGTATGTCTGGGCCGCATTGCCGCGCAAAAGCTGATCAGACCGGATTTTTCCGTCACCCGTGAGCACGGCCAGTGGGAAGAAAAGAACGGCGTGCTGTTTACTGCCACATGGCACCCGGCCGCCCTGCTGCGCTACCCGGAAAACAAGACGGCCTCCTTTGCCGATTTTGTCGCCGTGCGGGAAAAAGCTCAACTGCTGTGCCCGGAAATTTTTGCACACTGAAAAACGCTTTTGCAGCGACGCCCGCAGCACTTTTTTACAGACAAAGCACCTCTTTCCTGCATAGTATGGCTCAGCAGCCAGAATTTCTGCAGAGAAGAGGTGCTTTTTGTGTTGCCGGAAAATACAGTGTTTCGCAGTGCATTCACCCCTGACGGCTGGGTCGAGCCGCGTGACGATGCCCACGGCCCCGCTGTTCTTGTGCATCTGCCTCCTGCCGTCACGCCGCTTTCCTTCTGGCAGCAGCACTTTCCAAACGCCCTGCAGCAGACAGACGAACTGTTTGCCGACCCGCTCGTTCCGCAATGGTTGGAGGGTGCTTCGCTGTCATCCGCCTGCGCCCCCTGGCATGCGGACGCGCTGCTTGTGCTGAAAAGCGACCTTCTGCACCCGCGAAAGAGCAGCAATGCGCCGTTTGGCGACATCTGGCTGGATCAATACGCCGATCTTCCGCCGCTTTCCCCACAGGCACGCGCCGAGGGAAGGCTGCTGCTGAAACGGCAGCGCGAGGCCATTTTGCAGGCGCAGAATGCGTTGACGGCGGCGCGCTCCTTTCTGGGCGAAAATCTGCGGCTTTCCGCTGCCCATCTGCGCCCCGCCGCCCTTTTGCAGTTGGCAGACACCCTGTTTGAAGAGGTTCGACGCGCTGCCGCATGCCCGGCCGCTGCATCCGCCTGCAGCATTCGCTTTTTTACGGCCCCGGCCGCGGCAGGCGGTCTGCTGTGCGCCCCGGCGCTGCAAAAACGGGCCGACGCTGTTTTTGTGCTGGAGGATCCAGACGGTGCAGCCGCCAGGATGCTGCTGTATCGGCTTTACCGCAAAGCGCTGGACTGCGGCGAGCCGCTCTGCGTTGGGCGCTGCCCGCTTTTCTGGCCGGATAAAATCGACCATCTGCTGTTTATCAAACGGCGCATTCTGTTCACGACCTCTCACCGCTTTCATGCATGGAAAGCAGCCGGGCGCCGCATCGACCTTCGCGCACAGGCCGTCGGTTTTTTCCCGGGAAAGATGCCGCAGCGCATGCGGGCAAATGAAAAACGTGCCGCCGCTCTGCTGGGCCAGTGCCAGGGGGCAATGCGCGAAGTATGGCGCCTTCAGGCTGCATTGGCCGCACGGTGCCTACTGACACCGGAGTGCCCGTATCCCCTGCCTCCGCGCAGCAGCACCAGCAGAAAGAACAGAGCGGACACATAGCCGACGCCGGGATAAACGAGCCCCAGCAGACGGTCAAAGGGCAGCCGCGCCCCGGCGCAGGCCAGCGCCGTCAGCCCCAATGCCGATACGCGGTAGCCAACGCTTTTCTCCTGCGGGGCAATGGCGCGGCACACCGACCACAGCAGCGGCACCGCCGTTGTGTAAATGCTGAACAGCACGATCACCCCATAAAACCACCCCGCCAGCCCGGAAACCTGCCGGGCCAGTGTCAGCGCGGGCAGCTGGTCGCCCAGCAGCTGCGGCAGGTTTTTACACAGGCCAAGGTGCAGCGCCGCCCCGGTCAGCATATAGCCGCCATTGCCCAACAGGGCAATGGCCAAGGCTTCCTTTGGTCCGGAAAGCTCTTTGCCTACCGTCAGCAAAAACGGCACCTGCGTCACCATGCCAAAGCAGGCATAGCTGACCGCAGCCAGCGCCCAACTGCCTGCAGGCTGCGAAAGCTGCATCCACAGCGTGTTTTCCTGCCCCCGCGCAATGCCAAACGCGCCAAGACCAAGTGCACATACAATGATGATGGGCCCCAGACTGCCGGACAGAGCCGTGATGCACTGCAGCCCCAGTAAAACGGTGACCAGCACCGGCAGGCCCATCCAGACCTTTCCCCGCGCTGCCGGAACACCGAACAGCTCTGCCAGAGCCGCGCCGCCGCCTGCGATCGTCACGCACAAAACCAGTGACATCAGCAGCGGCGTCAGCCAGAAAAACACTCCGCCCACCGCCGCGCCGCCAAGCCGCTGATATTGCCACCGCACCGGCGCCTCCGGAGCCTGCCGCCCGGCTTCCAGCAGCCGAAAGGAAAAAGCGACCAGTAAAACGCATGCCAGCACGCTCATGCACAAGCCGCGCTGCGGGCCGTAGGAGGTGTAAAACTGCAGGATCTCCTGCCCGGAAGCAAACCCGGAGCCCACATGAAAGGCCATGATGCTGCCGCCAAGCGACAAAACGCGCATTGCTTTTTTGAACACTACACTCTCCCCTCCAGATGACAAGCGTTCTTCCGCTTTCAGCCTATGCAGCTCTGCGGCGTAATAGTCGCTGTGCCAAACCGCCGAAAGAGAAAGCTTTCACAAAATGAAACAGCCCCCGCCGTATCACCGGCAGGGGCTTTTCTTGAGAGGAGGACTGCCGACAGGCCGCTTGCAGGCCCACCATGCAGGAAAGCAAAAGCTTTCAAAGAGAAGGGAGGAGAAACAAAATCATTGAAAGCGGTATTCTTTTTGTTACAAGCATATTGTAACCTTTTTGAAATCACTTGTCAAGATGATTTTGTCATTTTTTTGTAATTTTTTACGTTTTTCCCTCTGCGGCCTCCGCAATGCGCTGCTGACGCACCTCGGCGTCCGTTTCCACCGGCAGCAGCTCATCTAACACGCCGGAATAAGCGTCCGTTTTCACTCTTTCCAGCTGCTCCTGCTCCTGCTGCGACAGCGCGCCCGGGTAGGAATCTCCCGGCATAAACAACAGCGAGCCGTTTTTCATTTCCAGCACCTGAACGCCGGTCAGCGTTTCTCCGCCGCAGCATTGCTCCAGAACGCGCTTCAATATTTTCGAGGTCTGAAAATCAAAGGCAGCCATCGCCTGCGGCAGGGCTGTCAGCTCCGTTTCGCCGCCCAGCAGCAGCCACCCGCTGCCCTGCTTTTCCCACAGACCCTCCAGCAGGGCAACGCTGCTGTCCTCCAGCTGGGTGCAAACGGTATCCGCCCCCTCCTGCTTCAGCTGCTGCAGGGCTGTCGTCAGCTCATGCTCTCCCGGCGCCTTCCCCAGCGCAACATACAGTGCGCGGATGCCCGCCCGCTGCTGGCTGGCCCCGGCATAAAATGCCAGAAAGCGCCGCTCTGCCCGGCTGCCGCCCTCCTCGGTCAAAAAAGCGACTGTCTGCCGTTCGCTGTTCAGTGCGGCCAGCACCCCGCAGATATAGTAAGCGGCTGCATCCTCCCACACCAGCCAGGAGACGTTTTCCAACTTGGCCGTTTCTCCCGGCGCGGCATCCAGACAAAAGTAGTGCATACTGGGGTAATACCCGGCGTTTCGTCGCACCCACTCGCTGGCGACGTCACCGGCCAGACGGTCAAGGATGATCAGATCATAAACGCTGTCAGAGGCCTGATTCAGTGCTGTGCTGGCCTTATCCGCCTGCCCCTGCACCTCCAGCAGCGTCACCTGTGCATCAGCGGCCTGCGCCGCCTCGCACAGGGCATCCCATGCCTGCGCCGAAAACGGCTGAGCAACGTCATCCGTTACAAACAGCAGCCTGCGGGGGCCCTGCTCCTCCTGTGCATCCGCAGCAACGCTTACCGATCGGCTGCAGCCGGTCAGCAACAGCGAAAATGCGGCCAGCAATGTCAACACCCATGCCCTCAACTTTCTGCGCATTTGCTTTGCCTCCTCCCGTTTTTCTTTCATTTTATCCGGAAAGCGCCGCAAATGCAAGAGATAGCCGCATTTCCATAGGAAACGCATTGCCGTCCGTAAGAAATGCATTGCCCATTGCCGCAGAAAATGCACTCTCCCCATTGGAAAAGCCTTTCAACTGCGCCGCCCTGCAGAGGACGCTTTTACCTGCTGCACAAACGCAAATGCAAAAATGCCGCCATCCCAAACAGGGCCTGCTCCACGGCGGCACCCGACAGTTTTTTTCGGGCGCTGCCTTTCGGGGCAGCTTTCCTTTCGGAACGGCGGCAGATACTTCACGCCAGCCGATGCGAACGCTTTTCCAGGCGCATGCGGTCGGCGATCATGGCGATAAACTCGCTGTTGGTCGGCTTGCCGCGCAGGTTGTGGATAGTATAGCCGAAATAGCTGTTCAGCGTATCGACGTCACCTCGATCCCACGCAACCTCAATGGCATGCCGGATGGCACGCTCTACCCGGC
>CAKTAM010000116.1 GCA_934527255.1 uncultured Oscillospiraceae bacterium
GTGCAAAGCACGCCGGAGCGTTCGGCCCTGTATGCCGTGCAGACGCCGCAGGTCGTCGAGCGCGAACGGTATCTGCAGGCAATACTGCAGGCCCCGCATGCCGCGGTAACGGATGATTGCATGGTGATGGAGCATGCGGGCTATGAGGTTCGCCTGACGCAGGGAGATTATGCCAACCGCAAGGTGACAACGCCGGAGGATCTGCTGACGACAAAGCAAACAAATACGGCACGGCAGCTGCCGTGCGTGCGTGTGGGGCACGGTTATGATGTGCACCGTTTGGCGCCCGGCCGTGCGCTGGTGCTGGGCGGCTGCACGGTACCCTTTGAAAAGGGGCTTTTGGGGCATTCGGATGCGGATGTGCTGACCCATGCCGTGATGGATGCGCTTCTTGGGGCGGCGGCTCTGGGCGATATTGGGCAGCATTTTCCGGATAATGACCCTGCCTATGCGGGCGCGGACAGCGTTGCATTGCTGCGGCAGGTCGTCGGTCTGCTGAAGCGGGAGGGCCTGTGTGTGGGCAACATTGATGCAACCATCCTTTGCCAGCGGCCAAAGCTGGCCCCGTATATCCCGCAGATGCGTGCGGTATTGGCACTGGCGCTGGGTGTACAGCCGCAGCAGGTTTCCGTAAAAGCAACAACGGAAGAGAAGTTGGGCTTCACCGGTGCCGGAGAGGGGATCGCCGCCCATTGTGTGGCGCTTCTGACGAAGGAAGAATAACGCTGCCGTCTGCAGAAAAGGATGAACGGCGGGACGGCCGGAAAATGAGTGCGGTTGAACAAGGACGGCAGGGAGGAAATGGTTTGTGGAAACGCTCAAGCAGGTGCTGAATGTCGTGCGCAATGCGAGCATTGTTGATGTTCTGGATATTATTATCGTATCGTTTCTGATTTACGAGCTGATCATGCTGGCGCGCAAGACCAGGGCAGTCCAGTTGACAAAAGGCATCGTCCTTTTGCTGCTGGGCTCTTTTGTGGCGACCAACCTGCAGATGCGGGTGCTTTCCAATATTCTTTCGGCGGTGCTGCAGTTCGGCGTACTGGCGCTTGTGGTGGTTTTTCAGCCGGAAATCCGGCGTGTACTGGAACAGATCGGCCATTCACACATTGTCTCGCTGGATATTTTCCGCCAGCGCAGTGACAGTGAAGAGCGCCGCCTGCGCACCTCCAAGGCCATTGCCGCCGTATGTGATGCCGCCGAGCAGATGAGCGCCAGCCGCACAGGCGCACTGATCGTCTTTGAACGCAAAAGCAATTTGAGCGAGATACTGGCCACCGGTACCGTGCTGAATGCCGATGTTACGACCGAGCTGCTGAATACGATCTTCTATGAGGGCACCCTGCTGCACGATGGTGCGACCGTTATTCGGGACGGCCGTATCCATTCCGCGGCCTGTGTGCTGCCGCTGAGCGCAAATCTGGAGATCAGCAAGGAGATGGGCACCCGGCATCGCGCGGCGCTTGGCATGAGCGAAAACAGCGACGCTGTGGTCGTGGTGGTTTCGGAAGAATCCGGCATTGTTTCACTGGCCAAAAACGGCGTGCTGATCCGTCGTCTGGATCGGGCGGCGCTGTACAAAATATTGACGGACGATGTGCTGTCGCTGTATGAGCCTTCGGAAAAGGAAAAGGCGCGTATGGCCAGAGGCCGTCACGCGGAAAAGAAGCAGAACGCCAAAGCGGATGCAGACGAGCCACTGCCGCCTGAGGAGAACGAACCAAAGGCGGAAAACGTGCAGGCACCGGCCGAGGCCCCGGCATTGTCGGAAGCATCGGCCGCCCCACAGTCGGCGGAAGAAGCGCCGGAAGCAGAGGGCAAGACCGCCGTGCAGAGCGAGCCAGAGGGAAAGGAGAACCGGCAATGAAGGAAAAGCTGTCGCGGTTGTTGGACAGCCGCAAGTTCTATCTCACACTGTCCATCCTTCTGGCGGTGCTGTACTGGCTGGTGCTCTCCATGGCGGATGACAGCGATATTGAAAAAACCATTTATAACGTGCCGGTGCAGATGGATTATAACGCCTCCGTTTACCAGAGCTTTGGCCTGGAGATCATCGGCGATGAGCCGATCACGGTGGACGTCACCATTTCCGGCCCGCGCACCGTGGTCAACGACGTCAAGGCGGATGATCTGCTGGTATATCCCAATGTGAACTCTGTGACCACCAGCGGTACCAAGACGCTGCGGCTGGTGTACAGCACAGTCAACAGTACTGCACGGTATACCATTTCGCACCTTTCACAGGAGATGGTCACGCTGCGGTTTGATAAGATCATTACACAGAAATTTCAGGCGCAGCTGGACAATTCCGGCATTATGGTCGAGGATGGCTATCTGTTGGATTCCTGCGTGATCACCCCCGCGGAGATCGCTGTGACCGGGCCCTCGGAGGAGGTCTCCTCCATTGCGCAGGTGTGGGTGACCATGCCGGATATGGACGGCAGCACCGGTTTGAATGAATCGAAGATCACCCGCGGAGAGCTTCACCTGCTGGATGAGCAGGGCAATGAGGTGGATCGCACCCTGCTGACGCTGGATAACGAGCAGGTGGAGGTCAACATCAATATTCTGCGCATCCTGCAGCAGCAGCTGAAGGTGCAGTTTACCAACGTGCCGCGCGGGTTTGATACCTCTACGCTGGGCGCTGCGCCGGATCGCGACGTCATCAGCGTAGCTGTGCCGACCAGCTATGACGAAAGCGCCGCGGAGGATGTCTATCCGCTGTACATCAATTTTTACGAGCTGCAAACCTCGAAAAAATATCAGGATGATTATGTTCTGGAGCTGAACTCGACCGACGAATATACGCTGCTGAACAACATTCAGCAGGTGACGGTTCGTTTTCAAACGGAGGAATATGTAGAAAAGAAGGTCACGGTGTCGGATCTGCGTGTCGTCAATGTACCGGAAGGGAAAAAAGTGACGGCCGTGACGGAAGCGCTGGACAGTGTGATACTGGTCGGCCCGCCGGAGGCCATGCAGCAGATCGAAGCGCTGGAGGAGGCAGGCGTGCTGGAGCAGTACATCATTGCACAGATCGACGCCTCCAAAGCCACGCTGCAAAGCGGTCAGCAGATGCTGCCGGTGCAGATACTGGTGCCGTCCATCAGCAGCGTTTTTGCCATAGGTATGTATTCGGTGGTGGTCAGTGTTGAGTAACGGAATGGGAACGCTGCTGATCGGCAATGTGCGGATGCCGCTTGGACGGGATCAACGGGATGCCGTTGCCCGCGCGGTACAGCTGGTAGGCGTTCGCCCGCAGGATATTCAGGCCAGCGGGGTACACCGGCTTTCGGTGGATGCCCGCCATGGCAGGCCGGTGCTGGTGTATACCATTGCACTGACGGTACCGGCGCAGGCGCTGCCCCGGTATGCCGGTCGGCCGGGCGTACAGCTGCTGCAGGAGCAGCCACTGCTGCTGCAGCATGGCTGCCAACGACTGGAGCGGCGGCCTGTTGTGTGCGGGCTGGGCCCGGCGGGCCTGTTTGCGGCCTATGTGCTGGCCAAAGATGGCTATTGTCCGCTGGTGCTGGAGCGTGGGCCATGCATCGAAAAGCGTATGCAGGCGATCCAGCACTTTGTGCAGGGCGGCCCGCTGGATGAAAACGCCAATATTCAGTTTGGCGAGGGAGGCGCCGGCACCTTTTCGGATGGCAAGCTGACCACGCGTATCCACGATCCCCTGTGCGGGTTTGTGACCCGCACGCTGTTGGAAAACGGTGCGCCCGCCGAGATCGCCCTGCGTCAGAAGCCCCACATCGGCACAGATCTGCTGCGGGGCGTTATCGCCAATATTCGCAAAAAAATAGAAGCCCTTGGCGGGCAGGTGCTGTTTGAAACTTGTCTGACGGGACTGGAGCAGGCAAACGGCCGCCTGCAAGCCGTGCAGACCACACGCGGCCGCATTGCCTGCCAGACGCTGATATTGGCGCCGGGGCATTCGGCACGGGATACCTTTGCCATGCTGCAGGCGGACGGTCTGCAGCTTGTGTGCAAGCCGTTCAGTGTGGGATTTCGGGCCGAGCACCTGCAAAGTGAGATCGAAACGGCGCTGTACCACGAGGCAGCCGGCCACCCGGATCTTCCCCGTGGGGAATACCAGCTGGTCAGCCATGTGGGCGGGCGCGGGGTTTATACCTTCTGCATGTGCCCCGGCGGGCAGGTGGTCGCGGCGGCCAGCGAGTCGGATACCGTGGTGACCAACGGCATGAGCTATCATGCCCGCGACGGCCGCAATGCCAACGCAGCGGTCGTGGTTTCTGTCAGCGAGGCTGATTTTGGCTGTGACCCGGCACGGGCCATTGCTTTTCAGCGCGGGCTGGAACAGCAGGCCTGGCGGTTGGGCGGCGGCGATTACCACGCTCCGGCACAGAATGCTGCCGCTTTTCTGGAGGGAAAAGCAGCGCTTTCCATCAGGGAGGTCGTTCCCACCTATCCTCTGGGCGTACGCCCGGCCGATCTTGCCAAGCTGTTTGGCCCGGAGCTCAGCGAGGCGCTGCGTGCAGGTCTGCGCGATTTTGACCGCCGTATTCGCGGGTATGCTTCCGACAAGGCTATTCTGACGGGTGTGGAAACCAGAACCAGCAGCCCGGTACGGCTGCCGCGGGACGATACCATGCAAAGCGTGGCATTGCGCGGGCTGTACCCGGCGGGTGAGGGCGCAGGCTATGCAGGCGGCATTATGAGCGCAGCTGTGGATGGTATCCGCGCAGCGCGGGCCATCATTGGTCAATACGCGCCGCTGCAGTAAGCCGAAGGGAAAAAGCAGCGGGCGGCAGGAACGACCGCAAAAAAGCAGCTGTCTGGCGGAGAAATGTCTGATTTTCGGGTGAAAAGCCAAACGGCTTTACAGCTGATTTGTCTGGCCGAATGGCCGCTCCGCTTTCTGCACAGGGCTTCATTACTGCTGTATAAATAATTTTACAACTCATAAAAAATTATCTTGAACACATCGTTTTGCCCCGGAATATTACCGGGTCGCTCAAGTGTGTGATAGCATTCAAATAGTACAGGATACTGGAGAGAAGAAGCATCATGATTTATCGCAAGTGGCAGGTTCCAACGCCGGATGAGGCGCAGGTGCGCACGTTGGCACAGCAGCTGGGCATTTCGCCGTTGGTGGCCGAGGTGCTGGCCGGGCGCGGCTGCACGGACGCAGCGCAGGCAGCACAGCTGTTGGGCGAGGGCGAGACCCTGTCAGACCCGATGCTGCTGCAGGATATGCAGCCGTTGGTGCAGCGCGTGCACCGCGCGGTAGATAACGGCGAAAAAATTGTGATCTATGGCGATTATGATGTGGATGGCGTAACGGCAACGGCGCTGATGCTCTCCTATCTGGAGTCCATCGGCGCAACTGTTTTTTATAAGCTGCCCAGCAGAGAGGGCGACGGCTACGGCCTGAACCGGGATGTGATCGACCTGCTGGTGCGCAAAAAGGTGCAGCTGCTGCTGACGGTGGATAACGGCATATCCGCTGTGGAGGAAACGGCCTATGCAGCCGAAAAGGGCCTTGACGTGCTGATCACCGACCACCATCTTCCGCCGCCGCAGCTGCCGCAGGCATTGGCGGTCGTTGATCCGCTGCGGGCGGATGATACCAGCCCGGCAAAGAAC
>CAKTAM010000117.1 GCA_934527255.1 uncultured Oscillospiraceae bacterium
GGAGCAGCAGCTGAATACTGCAAATACCGTTGTGATCGCAGCCGTACAGCCGCAGACGGAATTTTCCGGGCTGGACACCGCCGCACTGGAAAAGGCGGCAGAGAACAGCACCTATACTTATCAGCTGCTTTCAGCCGAAAGCGAGAGTCAGCAGTATGAGGCGCTCTGCGCCGCTGCAGCCGAGCCCTCAACTGCCGTTCTGGTCGCCGATCTTTCCAGCCGCGCCTATGCCCCGCTGATCGTTCGGCTGGCACAAAAATATGGGCTGCCGCTGATTTTGTGCGGGGTTCAGCCCTCCGCACAAACGCTGGCGGAATATGACAATTGCTGGTATGTGGGGTTCGATCCTGCTCTGGCCGCCGAGCAGCAGGCCGGGCTGCTGATTCAGGCATTCCGCAATGGGCTTGTCACCGACCAGAACGGCGATTATAAGCAAAGCTGCCTGTGTGTGGGTTCGCTGGCCACACTGGCCAACCAGCAAAGCGGCTATGCTTCAAAGCTTCTGCAGGCGCTGGAGATCGGCGGCATTCACGTTGCCGCAGCGGCAGATATGGTGACTGCCGCCGATGCCGAAACGCTGGCGCAGCGCTTGGATGCGCTGCTTCTTCCCCAGACGCAGGCCGAAACCATTGGAGAGGAAACTGCTGACGGCGAGATATTCACACAGCTGGAAGAGGCCCTTGCACCTGCCGCCGCCCAGACAGAGCTGTTCATCTGCGGCGATGTGATGGCCACGGAAAGCGTACTGCAAACCGTTGCCGCCCTGCACGCCGCCGCCAGCGAGGAAGCGCTGGCCGGGCTTGCCACGCCGGAACAAACGTATACCGTTATCGGCTTTGGCCGCAGCGACGCCATTGAGGCCGCCCTGGCTGACGGAACGCTTCTTGGCACGGTTACTCAGGATACCGCCGCGGCCGCACAGGCTGTCTATGCCATTTGCGAAAACCTGCTGCGGCACGAATCCCCCACCGGCGGCACCGATTATCATCTGAATGACAACCGCAGTCTGATGCTGAATTATCAGGTATTGACCGCCGATATCAAGGAGCCGACATGACCGAGTTTGTGAAAAATCAAATTGTGCCGCTGACCATCACTGCCCTTTCCAGCGACGGAAACGGCATTGGCCATATCGACGGCATGGCTGTTTTTGTGGCGGGCGCAGTCGTAGGCGACGAGTTGGATGTCCGCCTGGCCAAGCTTTGCAAAAGCTATGCGTTTGGCATTATTGAGCAAATTCGCACACCGTCGCCGGAACGTATTGCGGCAGACTGCGCCGTCTGCCGCTCCTGCGGCGGCTGTGACTTTCGCACCATGACCTATGTGGCCGAGCTGGCCGCCAAACAAGGCTTTGTGCGTGACGCATTGGTTCGGCTGGGTGGTCTATCCGCTGCGGTGGAGCCGGTCCTTCCCTCTCCGCAGATCGACGGTTACCGCAATAAGGTGCAGTACCCGCTTACCCACCTGCCCGATGGCCGTACAGCCGTCGGCTTTTACGCAAGCCGCAGTCACCGTGTCATCCCCTGCCCGGATTGCTGCCTGCAGCCCTCTGTGCTCAACAATATTGTTCACACACTGTGCCGCCTGATCGACCGCTTTCAGCTTTCCCTGTATGAGGAAAGCAGTCATCATGGGCTGATACGGCACCTGTATCTGCGCCATGCCGTGCACACCGGCGAGATCATGGTTTGCCTGGTATGCAACGGCCGCCGACTGCCGCACAGTAAAGAGCTGCTGGCTCAGCTGCTGACCGCCCACCCCGAGATCACCACGGTCGTTTTGAACGTCAATACCCGGCAAACCAACGTTATCACCGGCGAGGAAAACCTGGTTTTGTACGGTAAGGGCGTGATTCACGATACCCTTTGCGGCGTCCCGGTCACTCTGGACCCGCTCTCTTTTTACCAGGTCAACACGCTGGGGGCCGAACAGCTTTACCGTGTGGCTGCACACTTTGCCGCTGCCCCTTTGCCGAATGGCCGCTATCCCGCCACCGGTACGCTGTTGGATCTGTATTGCGGGGCGGGAACCATCGGGCTTTCCATGGTCGGCGCTTTTCAGCGGCTAATCGGTGTGGAGATCGTTCCGCAGGCGGTGGAAAATGCCCGTGCTAACGCGCTTTCCATGGGTCTGACAGAGGAACGCGCCCGTTTTCTGTGCGCCGATGCAGGTACTGCCGCCGTCAAACTGGCTGCAGAGGGGCTGCTGCCGGACGTTGTTGTGCTTGACCCGCCCCGAAAAGGCTGCAGCGGCGATACGCTGGATGCCGTGCTACGCATGCAGCCCGCGCGCCTTGTCATGGTCAGCTGCAACCCGGCCACAGCCGCCCGTGACCTGCGCGTTTTGTGCGATAACGGCTACCTTTTAGAGAAGGTGCAGCCGGTGGATATGTTCCCCCGCACCCGGCATGTGGAGACGGTCGCACTGCTTTCACGCAGCTGTACCGATGCCTGACAGGCATTGCCTGCGCTTGTCACAAAAGCCAAAATCACAAAAAAACGAATCGGGCTGAACAGCAATAGGGATTCTCTATCTGCTACAAATATAGTATTATAAAGCAGCAGGCCATATTGCTGTTCTCTGCTTTCACAACACACTCAGAGCACGGCCGCTTCACATATTGATTGGAGGGAACTTCCTTGACATACGATCTGACGCGTTTTCTGCAGGCCCAACAGCTGGATTATCCGCTGGCGCTGGCCGAAATTCAAAGCGGAAAAAAGATCAACCATTGGATCTGGTATATTTTTCCCCAGCTGAAAGGATTAGGCCAAAGCGAAATGTCGGAATATTATGGCATTCAGGATTTAGACGAAGCCAAGGCTTATCTGGCAAACCCAGTTTTAAATGAAAGACTGGTGCAGATTTGCCGTGCACTATTGTCGCTTTCTACCAACGATGCCGCCGCTGTCATGGGAAGGCCGGATGATATCAAGCTGAAATCTTCCATGACGCTGTTTGCGGCAGCAGCCGATTCACCGAATATTTTTGAAGCGGTACTGGAAAAGTACTATCGGGGCAAGAAAGATTTCCACACGCTTGCGATGCTTGGGCTGGGTACCAGATAGCGGATCTAGCGTTTTCTGTAAAAAGAAAGGTCATGCTATGAATTTTACCGGTACTGTGCCATTGGAAACTTCCCGGTTGCTTTTGCGTCCATTTGCCCCATCCGATGTGCAGGACTGTCTGCGCTTTTGGGCGGCTGATCCGTCTGTTTACCGCTATATCAGTCAGGAGCCTATGACGGTTGACGAGATCGAAGAGTGGCTTTCCAAAGCTGCTCAGGCACATGCTGATCCTCAAACATTCTATTGGGCAATTGTCACAAAGGAACAGCAGGAAGTGATTGGTGAACTGTTTGTCGACAGTTTCAGCGTCAGAAACAGCCGATGCGAGCTGGATTGGAAAATCGGAAGTCGATTTTGGGGCAACGGTTATGCCGTAGAGGCCGCTGAATGCGTTCTTTTTTATTTAACACATGAAGTCGGCTTTCATCGCATACAAGCCAAGTGCTGCGTAAAAAACCGGGCGTCTGAACGGGTCATGCAGAAATCGGCATGAAAAAAGAAGGTCTTTTTCGCGACTATTTTTACAGTGCAGAGGATGGCTGGCAGGACGTGGTGATATACGACCGACTTGCCTGAAGCAATGCTTGACCGGAAGATACGTTTCTGCAGATGCTGCCTTTTCAGCACATCTTTCATTGTAAAAAATCAGATTTTTCTTTTCAGGCAAACAGGCAGTCTTTTCGCAGCCTACAGCAAAATATATACAGCAGCAGTGTAAGCAGCGGCTGCAGCTTTTCCTGCGCGGACGGTCCAGCTGCTGTAAACTGCGCTTTTTTGAAAAGAAAGGCTTATAGATATGAAATGCAAACTCACTTCCATGGGCTGTGGCGGCTGCCAGGCGTTAGAACAGCCTTATGCAGAACAGCTGCAAGACAAGCAGCAAAGCATTCAGCAGCTGCTGGGACGGTTTGGCCCGGTCAGCCCCATTGTGGGGGCTGCTTCGCCTTTGCACTATCGCTGTAAGGTGACCGCCAGCTTTGCGGCAGACCGCAGCGGCCGCCTGCTGAGCGGACTGTACGCTCAGGGCACACACCGCGTTTTGCAGGGCGGCCCATGCCTGCTGGAGGATGAAGCGGCCTCCCGCGCCGCAGCAGCGGTGCGGCAATGCGCCGCCGCCTGTCACTATGCCCCCTATGACGAAGACCGCGGCGTTGGGCTGCTGCGTCATGTGTTGGTGCGCCGCGGCGCAGCCACCGGACAGCTGATGGTCGTACTGGTCACCGCACAGCCCTTGCTGCCTGGCGCAAAGGCTTTTGTCAGCCGCCTGCGGCAGCTGTGTCCGCAGATCACGACCATTGTTCAAAATATCAACCAAAAGGATTCCAGTGCGGTTCTGGGCAGCCGCTGCAAAACCTTATGGGGCCCCGGCTTTATTGAGGATGAACTTTGCGGCTGTCGCTTTCTTTTGTCCCCTACATCGTTTTATCAGGTAAACCCGGCGCAAACCGAAAAGCTCTACCAGTTAGCCATGCAGGCCGCGCATCTGCAGCCCGGCTGTTCGGTGCTGGACGCCTACTGCGGCACCGGCACCATTGGATTGATCGCCGCACACTGCGGCGCAGGCCAGGTGCTTGGCGTGGAGAGCAACCGCAGCGCCGTGCAGGACGCCATCCGAAATGCCCGCCGAAACGGCATTCGAAACGCCCGTTTTGTTGCTGAGGATGCCGGTCGTTTTTTGCAGCGGATGGCCGCCGACCCAACTGCCGCCGCACCGGATGTTGTTTTTATGGATCCGCCCCGCGCGGGCAGCACCCCTGCTTTTCTGCGGTCGCTGGTTCAGCTTGAACCAAAACGCATCGTTTATATTTCCTGCAGCCCGCAGACGCAGGCCCGCGACCTGCAGCAGTTGACCCGGGAAGCTTACCGGGTGGAAAGCATTCAGCCGGTCGATCTTTTCCCCTATACCGCACATACAGAATGCATCGTCGCCCTGACAAAGCGGTGATTTTTCAGGGTGCATTGTTTTATTTAAAAATATGCAGGGAATAACCATCGTTCCCATAGAAAAAGCCAAGTGGCCGCCCAGAAACGCCGGTAATGCCGAAAGCCCCAAAACGCTGACTTTGCCCGCAGAAAAAATCTGCGGGCGCTTTTTTGACTTGACAATGGTACGAAATCATACTGGAGGAGAAGCCCCATGAAAGCAGATTTTGAAAATGTCATGTATCGTCTGAACTGCATGACTGCCGATCTGGACTCGCTGTATCATCAGGCGGCCCTGAAGCTGGGTATGTCTGACAGCGTGTTGTTTCTGCTGTACCTTGTCTATGCCAAAGGCGGCCGCTGCTCACTAAGCGAAATTCGCAGGGCAACCAATATCAGCAAGCAAACGCTGAACTCCGCCATTCGGAAGCTGGAAAAGGACGGCACCCTGTATCTGGAGCCCAATGGCGGCCGCACCAAAGATGTCTGCCTGACTGAAGCCGGTAAGCAC
>CAKTAM010000118.1 GCA_934527255.1 uncultured Oscillospiraceae bacterium
CCTGCTGGAGACGGCCTCTCCGCAGACGGCACTGCTGCACGGGGTGACCTCCAGCGGAAAAACGCTGGTTTTCCTCAAGCTGCTGGAGCACGCGGTCGCCGCCGGGCGGCAGGCCATCGTGCTGGTGCCGGAGATCAGCCTGACCCCGCAGATGATCGCCCGCATCAAGCGGCAGTTCGGCGAACGGGTGGCGGTGCAGCATTCGGCGCTCAGCCATACCGAGCGCCTGCTGCAGTGGCAGCAGATCCAGCAGGGCAGGGTGGATGTGGTGGTGGGTACGCGCAGCGCGGTGTTTGCGCCGCTGCCGCGTCTTGGCCTTATCATCATGGATGAAGAGCAGGAGCATACCTATCGTTCCGAGCAGTCGCCCCGTTACCGCGCGCATGACATTGCGCGCTTCCGCGCGGCGGAGGAAAACGCTCTGCTGCTGCTGGCCAGCGCTACGCCGTCCCTGGAAAGCTATTTCGCGGCCGAGCAGGGGCGCTATCACCTGTTCGAGCTGCATCACCGGTACGGCAACATTCCGCTGCCGCAGGTGGAGCTGATCGATACGCGGGAGGAGCTGCTCAAGGGAAACCCGGGGCTGATCAGCATGCCGCTTTCCGATGCCGTCTGCGAGGGGCTGGCCGCCGGAAAGCAGACCATTCTTCTGCTGAACCGGCGCGGTTATCAGACGGTAGGCCTGTGCACCGAATGTGCCGAGGTTCTCAAATGCAGCAGCTGCAGCGTACCCATGGTGTACCACAAGGCACAAAGCAAGCTGATGTGCCACCACTGCGGCCGTACCGTAACGCCGCCGCCGTCGGTGTGCCCCAAGTGCGGCGGGGCCATTCGGTATACCGGCTATGGCACCCAGAAGATCGAGGAGGAGCTTTCACAGAAGTTTCCCTCGGCGCGCATTCTGCGGATGGATATGGACACCACCGGAAAAAAGGATTCGCACCGTCAGATGCTGGCCGATTTTGCCGCGCATAAATATGATGTACTGATCGGTACGCAAATGGTGGCAAAAGGGCTGGATTTTGCCGATGTCAATCTGGTCGGCGTCATTGGGGTGGATGCGCTGCTGTTCAATCAGGGCTACCGCGCCTTTGAAGAGGTGTTTTCGCTGGTGACGCAGGTGGTCGGCCGGTGCGGCCGCGCCGGGCAGCGCGGCCATGCGCTGATCCAGACGGTCGATCCCAATCACCCGATCTTGAATCTGGCGGCTGCACAGGATTATAAGGCGTTTTATGCCGATGAGATCCAGTTCCGCAAAATGAACCTGTACCCGCCGTTCTGCAGCCTGTGCATGGTGGGTTTTCAGGCGGCGGCCGAGCCTGACGCACAGGCGGGCGCGGCGCGCTTCAGCCAGCTTTTACAGCAGAATGCGCGTGAGCATCCGCAAATTCCGCTGCGCATTCTTGGTCCGTCGCCCTATCATATTGTTATGGTCAACGACCGCTACCGTTATAAGCTGACGTTGAAATGCCGCAACGATGCGGCTTTCCGGCAGCTGCTGCGCAGCACGACGAATGCCTTTGTGCAGCTGCCGCTGGCATCCAGGCTGACCATGAGCTTTGATTTTCATACAGATGACGATTGATTTTTCAGGGAGGAAAGGTTATGGCGCTTCGTACTATCGTGTTGGATGGAGACCCGATTTTGAAAAAGGTCTGCCGTCCCGTTACCAATTTTGACGACCGGCTGGCACAGCTGCTGGATGATATGAAGGAGACGCTGGTCAAGGTGGACGGCCTTGGCCTTGCGGGGCCGCAGGTTGGCATACTGCGTCGCCTCTGCGTGGTGCTGGAGATCGACGAGTCGGCGCAGCCGGAGGACGGCGAGCTGAACGGCCGGTTTCTGGAGCTGGTCAATCCGGAGATCCTTTCCAGCGAGGGAGAATCAACCATGCAGGAGGGCTGCCTGTCCTTCCCGGGCAAAAGCGCCGAGATCACACGGCCTGCCCGGGTGACCTTCCGTGCACAGGATCATACCGGCCAATGGTATACCCGCACCGTTGAGGGCATCAACGCGCGCTGCGTCTGCCACGAGTGCAATCATCTGGACGGCATCACCATCGCTGATCTGGCCGAGATGACGGAGGATGAAAACGACTGATGCTTTTGGCTGCATGAGCAAAAGCGGAGCAAAAAGACGAAAAGAGGGCGACAGAATGCGCATTGTTTTTATGGGAACGCCGGAGATTGCGGCGCAGTCGCTGCAGGCGGTGCTGGCTGCCGGGCACGAAGTGTGTGCGGTGTTTACCCGGGAGGATAAGCCGGTTGGCCGCAAGCAGATTCTGACGGCGCCGCCGGTCAAGCAGGCGGCACTGGCTGCCGGGCTGACGGTCTATCAGCCCAGGACGCTGCGGGACGGCAGCGCCGAGGAGCTGCTGCGCTCTCTGTCGCCGGAGCTGATCGTTGTGGTGGCTTACGGCCGCATTCTGCCCGCCTCCATTCTGTCCATTCCCCGGTATGGCTGCATCAACCTGCACGTTTCGCTGCTGCCCAAATATCGCGGAGCCGCGCCGGTGCAGTGGGCGGTGCTCAACGGTGACGCCCAGACGGGCGTGACCATCATGCAGCTGGATGAAGGGCTGGATACCGGCGATATTCTGGAGGTAGCGCCGGTGACGATCGGCGAAAACGAAACCTCGGGCGAGTTGTTTGCGCGCATCGGCACGCTGGGTGCGCAGACGCTGTGCCATACAATAGAAAGCATTGCCGCCGGCAAAGTACAGCCGCGCCCGCAAAACGAGGCCGAGGCCACGCAGGCGCCGCCCCTGACTAAGGAGATGGGCCAGTTTACCTTTGCACAAAGCGCGCGCCAGCTGCACAATCTGGTGCGCGGGCTGAACCCGTGGCCGGTGGCCAGCTTTGTCTGCGGCGGCAAGCGCATCAAGGTGCTGCATACAACGGTCAGCACGCAGCAGGGCGAGCCGGGCACCATTCTGCAGCTCAAGCCGCTGACGGTGGCCTGCGGCGAAGGTGCACTGTGCCTTGTTGAGGTGGTGCCGGAGGGCAGCCGCCCCATGGAGGGAACGGCGTGGGCCATGGGCCGCCGGTATGCGGTGGGCGACCGTCTGGAATGACGGCCGGAAAGGGAGAGCGATGGACAAGACACGTGCGCTGGCGGTGCGGCTTCTGATGCGCTGCGAGGACGCCGGGTATTCCAACCTGGTGCTGAAAAGCGCTTTGGAGCAGCAGCCGCTGGAGCCGCGGGAAAAAGCCTTTGTCAGTGCACTGGTGTACGGGACTGTCGAACGGCAGCGGCTTTTGGATGCCCTGCTGGACAGCTGCCTGAAAAAGCCCTGCGCCCGGCTGGATGCGCCGGTGCGTGCCATTCTGCGCAGCGGGCTATACCAGTGCCGCTGGATGGATGGCGTGCCGACGTATGCTGCCGTCAACGCCGCCGTAGAGCTGACGCGTCATTTTGGCAAGACCTCGGCGGCCGGAATGGTCAACGCGGTTTTGCGAAAAGCGGCTCAAACACCTGTAAAGGCATTGAGCTTTCCAGATGAAATCGCCCGTCTGGGCACGCTGTACAGTGTTTCCGATTCGATCGCGGCCATGCTGCTGCGGGTCTATGGGCCGCAGCAGGCAGAGACAGTGCTGCAGGCCTTTGCCGAACCGGCGGTCACGTTTCTGCGTGCGAACCTTTTGCGCACCACACCGGCCGAGTTGTGTGAGCGCCTGCGGCAGGAGGGCATTGCTGCCGTGTCGGCTGCGCCGGAGGGTGCGGTGCGCCTGACCGACGGCGGAGATATTGCTCATACGCAGGCCTTTGCGCAGGGGCTGTTTCATGTGCAGGGGCTTTCCAGCCAGCTGGCGGCGCTGGCCGTACAGGTCGTGCCGGGTGAAACGGTGTTGGATGTGTGCGCGGCGCCTGGCGGCAAAAGCCTGATGCTGGCGCAGCAGATGAAGGACAGCGGCATGCTGCTGTGCGGTGAGCTGCAGCCCTCCCGCGTGCGGCTCATTCAGCAGCAGCTGCAGCGCTGCGGTGTTCACTGTGCCCGCGCGCTCTGTGCAGATGCCGCCGAGTACCAGCCGGACTTTCCGGCGGCGGATGCCGTTTTGTGCGATGTTCCGTGCTCCGGCACGGGCATTCTGGCGCACAAGCCGGATATCCGTTATAAAGATGTGGACAAGGGGCGCGACGCGCTGCAGCGGCTGCAGAGCCGCATTCTGCAGACGGCTGCCCGTTATGTAAAAGCGGGCGGGCGGCTGGTGTATTCGACCTGCAGCCTGGACCCTGCCGAAAACGAGGCCGTAGTGGAGGCGTTTTTGCACACGCATCCCGATTTTTCGCTGCAGCCCTGGCCGCTGCCGACAAACGCCGCCCTGATGCAGGTACCCGGGCAGCGCCCCGGCATGGTGACGCTGCTGCCGACGGCAGGCGGATGCGACGGCTTTTTTATAGCCAAACTGAAGAAAGTATGATATAATGGTCAAAACTGCTTTTGGGGCCGTCCGGCGGAGCGCTTCTGTCGGCGGCTCAAGAGAACAGCCGGATGGAAGAGGAAAAATGACAAGGGAAAGCATTACCTCGCTGACACTGCCGCAGCTGACGCAGGCACTGCAGGCGGCCGGGCAGCCTGCCTACCGTGCAAAGCAGGTGTACGGCTGGCTGCACCAGCATCAGGCGGTTTGCTTTGCGCAGATGAGCAACCTGCCCAAAGCGCTGCAGGCCCAGCTGGAGGAACGCTATTGCATCGACAGCGTTTCCGTTGCCCGCAAGCAGGTCTCGCAGGATGGAACCGTCAAATACCTTTTTCGCCTTTCCGACGGTAACTGTGTGGAAAGCGTCGTGATGTTTTATGAGTACGGCGCGACCATCTGCCTTTCTACGCAGGTCGGCTGCCGTATGGGCTGCCGCTTCTGCGCCTCCACACAGGCCGGGCGGGTGCGCAACCTGTGCGCGGGCGAGATCTGCGCGCAGGTCTACGCCGCCCAGCGGGATATGCAGCAGCGCATTTCGCATATCGTGCTCATGGGCATCGGCGAGCCGCTGGATAATTACGACAATGTGCTTGCGTTTTTGCGGATCATCACCTCGCCGGAGGGGTTGTGCATCGGTATGCGCAATATCAGCCTTTCCACCTGCGGGCTGGTGCCCGGCATTGATCGCCTTGCACAGGAGCATCTGCAGCTGACGTTATCCATTTCGCTGCATGCGCCAAACGACGCCCTGCGCAGCAGTATGATGCCGGTCAATAACCGGTACCCGGTTTCGGAGCTGCTGGCGGCCTGTCGGCGTTATCAAAAAACGACGGGCAGGCGCATCAGCTTTGAATATTCCATGGTAAAGGGCGTGAATGATTCCGAGCGGCAGGCAGATGAGCTGGCTGCGCTGATCCGCGGCATGGGCGCGCATGTCAACCTCATCCCGAT
>CAKTAM010000119.1 GCA_934527255.1 uncultured Oscillospiraceae bacterium
GCGTATGCCTTTGCGCAGCGCTATCCCGAAATGCCGGTGGTCGTCACTGGCGGGCAGGGCCGCGGTGAGGCGCGCACGGAGGCTTCGGCCATGAAAGAGTATCTGGTGGCCAGGGGCCTGCCGGAGGAGCGTATCCTGCTGGAGGATCGTTCCACCTCCACGGCCGAGAATTTTCAGTTTGCCAAAACGGTGCTGGCCGAAAACGGCTATACCGATGTGCAGACGGTGGCCTATGTGACCAATCGCTTTCACTGTTACCGCGCGGGGCTGATCGCTTCCCGCACCGGGCTGACCGCCCATGCCGTACCGGCCTCTCTTGGCACGGTGGCCATATTGCCGTCTTACCTGCGAGAGGTTCTGGCGGTGCTGTACTATTGGCTGCTGCGGCGCGGCCCGATCGGCTGAAAACAAACGTCATGCTTGAAAAGTGAGGAGAAACGACGATGGAAAAGGACGATATCATCTCCCAGCAGTGGGAGCTTATCCGTACAATGACGGAAAACAACCTGCGCAATGTCGGCAGCGACCTTTGGGGCATGCCCTCTGCTCCGACCCCCAAGCCGCCGCAGCCCTGGCCGGAGACGCCGACCGAGCCGCCTGCGCAGACGGCCGGGCCCGCTGCGGAAAAGTCTGGCCATTCTGAGGGCGCCGCCCCGGCGCAGCCGGAGCAGCAGCCGACGCCGGAGGAGACCCCGCCGGAAAGCATTGACGACCTGCGCGAGGAGCTGAACAGCTACATCGGGCTGGAGCAGGTAAAAGCGGAGGTCAACGACCTGATCAATCTGGTGACAGTGTACCAGATGCGTAGACAGCATGATCTGCCGACGGTGGATATGAGCCTGCATCTGGTGTTTACCGGCAACCCGGGCACCGGCAAAACCATGATGGCCCGCATGATGGCCCGCATCTATAAAAGCCTTGGCATGCTCAGCAAGGGGCATCTGGTCGAGGTGGATCGTTCCGGCCTGGTGGCCGGTTATGTGGGGCAGACCGCCATCAAAACCGGCGAGGTCATTCAAAAGGCGCTGGGCGGCGTGCTGTTTATCGACGAGGCATATGCTTTGAACAGCCGCAGCGAAAACGACTTTGGGCAGGAGGCCATTGACACCCTGCTTAAGGCCATGGAGGATCACCGCGAGGATCTGGTGGTGATCGTAGCGGGTTACGTCGACGAGATGGAGGAGTTCATCCATTCCAACCCCGGCCTGGAATCCCGCTTCAACCGTTATCTGTTCTTTGAAGATTACAGCGTGGAGGAAATGCTCGCCATTTTTGAAATGCGCTGCAAAAAAAGCTGCTATACGCTGGAGGATGGGGCAAGGGATGCCCTGAAGGCATATTTCCTTACCCGCAGTCTGGAGGATCCCATTGCCTTTGGCAACGCGCGCGGCGTCCGCAACACCTTTGAAAAGGTGCTGGTGCAGCAGGCTAACCGTCTTTCTGCCATGGAAAAGGTAGAGAAAGAGGATCTGATGCTGCTGAAGGAGGAGGACGTGCTGGCGCTGCTGCCCGCCGGGGCGCAGCCGACAGCCGATGAGGCCCCGGCCGCTGAGACAAAGGCGGCAGAGGATACGGCGGCCGGGGAAGGCGAGGACGCTTCCCCGGCGGATGCGCAGTAATACACACACGCCGCTGTGCGCGGCCGGGCGGCATCGTTGGCCGCATCGGGCGCGGTGCGGCGGCCTGTTATTGATAAATACAAGGGAGGTCTTTTTATGGAGCTGCAGCAGGCAGTGTCACGTTTTAAGGAAATTCAGAGGAAAATGGCGGCCTACAATCACGCCATGGGGCTGCTTTATTACGATTCCGTCACAACGGCGCCGTCCGATTCATCGCAGACGCTGGGCCAGACGCTGGAGGTGCTGTCGGAGGAAAGCTACCGGCTCTCTGTCAACGAGGAGTTGAAGGAGATTTTGCGGCAGCTGGTGGAGGAGAAGGACTCGCTGGATGCACAGACCCGCCGCGAAGCGGAAAAAATGTACGAGGAGCAGCAGAAGCTGGCCCGTATTCCCATGGAGGAGTATGTGGCGTTTCAGGTGGAGGTAAACGAGGCACAGCACGTCTGGCATCAGGCCAAGGAAAAAAGCGACTATGCCCTGTTTGCGCCGCATCTGGAAAAGCTGATCGCGTTTCGAAAAAAGCAGGCGCGCTATTATCAGCCGGAGGCGGAAAACCTGTATGATGTGCTGCTCAACGAGTATGAAAAGGGGCTGACGACGGCTGCGCTGGATGATTATTTTGCACGGCTGCGGGCATCGGTGGCCCCGCTGGTGCAGCGCATCGTCCGGCAGGACAAGCCGCCGCGCACCGATTTTCTGCAGCGTGTCTGGCCGGTGGAGCAGCAGCGCCGTTTGTCGGATTGGCTCATGCAGCTGCTGACCATTGACCGCAGTCACTGCGCCATTGGCGAAACGGAGCATCCTTTTACCATCGAGTTCAGCAAAAAGGATGTGCGCATCACCACGCACTATTATGAAAACGATGTTCTCAGCAGCCTGTACAGCGTGGTGCACGAGGGTGGGCACGCCCTGTATGAGCTGCATCTGGACGATGCGCTGATCGGTTCCTCGCTGGCGCATGGCACCAGTATGGGCGTGCACGAGTCACAATCCCGCTTTTTTGAAAACATGATCGGCCGCTCGCAGGCGTTCTGCCATGTGCTTTATCCCAAGCTGAAGGAGCTTTTCCCACAGCAGATGGCGGATGTCAGCGAGGAAGAGCTGTACCGTGCGGCCAATCTGGCCCAGCCCTCGCTGATCCGCACCGAGGCGGATGAGCTGACCTATTCTCTGCACATTATGGTGCGCTACGAGCTGGAAAAGCGCATCTTTGCCGACGAGCTGACCGTTGACCAGCTTCCGGCCGAATGGAACCGCCTGTACCGGGAGTATCTGGGCATCGAGGTGCCGGACGACGCACACGGCATTCTGCAGGATTCTCACTGGAGCGGCGGCGATTTCGGCTATTTCCCCAGCTATTCCATCGGCAGCGCCTATGCGGCCCAGATCTACGCCGCCATGTGCCGCGAGCTGGATGTTCCCGTGCTGGTGCAGCGCGGAGAGCTGGCCCCTGTCGTCGATTGGCTGACGCAGCGCATTTACCGGTATGGCTCGCAGATCGATCCGCCGCAGGTGCTGCTCAACTGCTGCGGCGCCGGGTTCGATCCGCAGTATTATATTGATTATCTGACAAAAAAGTTTACTGCGCTGTATCAGCTGTAAGCTGGCGGTCTTGCAAACGAAAGGAAGAAAGAATATGCCGTTTCCGAAGAATTTTGTGTGGGGCGTGGCGACCAGCGCCGGTCAGATAGAGGGTGGCTGGCTGGAGGATGGCCGTACCCCCAGCATCTGGGACACGTTTGCCCAAAAGCCGGGCAAAATTTTCTGCGGGCAGACCCCCGCCGTTGCCTGTGACAGCTATCACCGCTATCAGCGCGATGTCGACAACCTCAAAAGGCTTGGGGTGGACAGTCACCGCCTCTCCATTTCGTGGTCGCGCGTTCTGCCTCAGGGCGTCGGCGCGCTCAATCCGGCCGGAGTCGATTATTACAAACGGGTCTTTACCGCGCTGCGCGAGGCGGGCATTTTCCCCAATGTCACGCTGTATCATTGGGATCTTCCGCAGGTTCTGGAGGAAAAGGGCGGCTGGCGCAACCGCGACTGCATCGAATGGTTTGGCGAGTACGCGGAAAAAATGTTCCATACCTTCGGCGATCTGGTGCCCATGTGGTCGACCGTTAACGAGCCGATCGCCACTTACGTCGGCTATGCGCTGGGCGGCTTTGCGCCGGGCTACACCAACGAGGCGTGGGGCAATCAGGCGCGGCATAATATTCTGGTGGCGCATGGGCGTGGGGTCGAGGCATTCCGCGCGGCGTCGCTGCATGACGCAAAGATCGGCGTCGTCATCGACATCTGGAAGCGCCACGCTTTGACGGATTCCCCCGAGGATGCCGCGCTGGTGCGCGATCAGGACGAGCGCAACTGGAAATTCTATACCGATCCTATTTTTGCGGGACATTACAGCGACTATATTCTGCATACGTTGGAGCAGGAGGGCACGCTGATGCACATCGGCCCGCAGGATTATGCCCTGATGAGCCAGCCGCTGGATTACTATGGCCTGAACGTTTATAACCGCGTGATGGTCAGCACCGATCAGAAGGTGGTGGCCGACTTTACGCAGGGCGGCAACTTTCTCAATAACCGGACGGAATATTACCCCCGTGCGGTCTATGATGCCATTCATCTGATGCATGACCTGTACGATTTGAAAATTCCCATTTATGTGACGGAGAACGGCACCTATTTTGAGGGTGACGAGCCGGTCGATCCGGCAACGGGCCGTGTGGAGGACGACGACCGCATCCGCTATATCAGCGGTTTTCTGGAGTGGCTGGAAAAGGCGCTGGACGAAGGCTTTGATGTGCGCGGGTACTATCTGTGGAGCCTGATGGATAACTTTGAGTGGAGCTCCGGCACCAATTTCAAGTTCGGCATCATGCATACGGATTTTGAGACGCTGGAATGCACCCCAAAAAAGAGCTACGAGTGGTACCGCGACTTCATCCGCCGTCACCGCTGAAGCCGTACGGCCGCGGCCCCCGCGGGCATGCGGCTTGCGTAAATGCCGTTTTTCCTGTATAATGGAACGACAACGGCAAAAAATACAGCGAAATGGAGCGTTACCATGTCAAATTTGTTGATTCTGGGCGCAGGCGGCTTTGGCCGTACCGTGCGGGAGATGACCTTGAATATGGGCAAGTGGGATCGTGTCCTGTGTCTGGACGATTCCAGCCGACAGGAGTATGTCATCGGCAAATGCGCCGATTATGTCAGGTTCCGTGAGGAATTCGACGAGGCGTTTCCTGCATTCGGTGATAACGCGTTCCGGCTGGAATGGGTGGATCTGCTGCTGGCAGCCGGGTATCGGGTGCCGGTGATCGTGCATCCTACCGCCTTTGTCAGCCCCAGCGCGCAGCTGGGGGCGGGCACCATCGTCATGCAGAATGCGGTGGTCAATACCGACACCACGGTGGGCCGCGCATGCCTGATCAATTGCGGCGCAGTGGTCGACCATGACAACCAGCTGGCCGAGGGAGTGCATGTCGGTTTGGGCGCGGTGATAAAGGCATGCTGCAAGCTCAAGCCCTGCCGCAAGGTCGAGGCCGGTACTGTTATCAAAAGTACCCGCCAGAAGATCGACGGGGTGGATAACCCCAATTTGGAGGACGCCA
>CAKTAM010000120.1 GCA_934527255.1 uncultured Oscillospiraceae bacterium
GGTCCGAGTGGCGAGACTTGAACTCACGGCCTCTTGACCCCCAGTCAAGCGCGCTACCAGCTGCGCCACACCCGGATTTCTGGTGCTTTCCTATTATAGCCTCTGCGGGTTGGTTTGTCAACAACTTTCTTTGCTTTTTTGCAAAAAACTTGCCGCCGCGAAAAGAGACGCGCGGCAAAACGGCCCCCGCCGCGCTGTGCCGTTCCGACGGGCGGCCTATTGCCCCGTCCGCCCATATCAGGGTTCCTGCCCGCCGCTCGCGGCACAGCGGCGCCCTTGCCGGTTGCGGCATTTCCTGCACCTTTCCGCCCGCGCCCTGCTGGCACCCGTTGGCATGCCTTACTGTCCCTGTCAGCCGCACCTTGCCGTTTCTGCGCCCCGCGCCGTCCCCTTTTCCTTGACAAACGGCCAAAAACCGGTATAATGATAAATACACTTGTTATTATATACGGTTATACGGTCGGTGCGTTGGGCCTGCGCGTTTTTGCGGCCCCAAAGCAGCGCCGGGCAGGGAGAAAGGTGGTGCGGCAATGCGTGTGATTGCCGGGCAGGCCCGCGGCCGCAGGCTGCAGGCGCTGGAAGGGGAGGAGACCCGCCCCACGCTGGATAGAGTAAAAGAGGGGCTTTTCAGCTCCATTCAGTTTGTGATCGAGGGGGCCCGCGTGCTGGATCTGTTCGCGGGCAGCGGGCAGCTGGGCATTGAAGCGCTCAGCCGCGGCGCATCCTTCGTCGTTTTTATTGATCAGAACCCCGCCGCCACAGCCATTGTAACGCAAAACTGCAAGGCCTGCGGCGTGTTTGGCGCAAGCCGTGTGGCAACCATGTCGGCCGAAAGCTTTCTGGCGGGCAGCCGCGAGCAGTTCGACCTTGTCTTTCTCGATCCCCCTTATCGCGGCGGCACGCTGCAGCAGCTGCTGCCTGCGGTGGCGCAGCACACCGTGCCGGGCGGGCTTGTCCTGTGCGAAAGCGAGCCGGAGGCCCAGCTGCCGCAGCAGGTCGCGGGCCTTGCCCTGCAAAAGCAGTACCGGTACGGTACGGTGCTGCTTACCCGCTATCGGAAAGGGGACGAGCAGGCATGAGCCGAATGACCGCCCCATTGGCCCTGTACCCCGGCAGCTTTGATCCGGTGACGGTCGGCCATGTGGATATGATCCGCCGCGCGGCGCGGCTGTTTGGGCAGGTCGTGGTGCTGGTGTCGCCCAATTCGGCCAAGCAGCCCATGTTCACGGCGCAGCAGCGGGTGCGGCTGCTGCAAAGCTGCACGCGGGAGATCCCCGGCGTGCGGGTCGACTGCAGCGATGAGCTTCTGGCCGAATATGCCCGGCGCATTGGGGCCACGGCGCTGATACGCGGTGTGCGCAATGCACAGGATCTTGCGTATGAGCAGTCGCTGGCGCAGGTGTATCACCATCTGAACCCGCAGCTGGAAACGGTTCTACTGATGGCAGAGCCTGCCACGGCGTGGATCAGCTCGACCGTGGTGCGCGAGATGCTGCGTTATCATCAGGATATTTCGGAAATGGTGCCCGCCGGTGCGCGGGAGCTGCTTTCCGTCTCATTGCAGGAGGAGAACGACCATGAGAAGCATTGATGAAATTTTGAACGAGATGGACGAAGTTCTGGAAGATTCCATCAATCTGCCTTTTTCCGGCGGTAAGCGAATGGTGGATGTGGAAAAAATTCGCGATCTGATGGGCGAGATCAAGCTGAACCTGCCGGATGAGGTGCGGCAGGCCAAGGCTATCGTGCAGGATCGTGCCGATATCGTGGCGGCGGCCAAGAAGGAATCGGACGGCATCATCCACCGTGCGGAGGAGCGTGCGGGCGTGCTGGTCAGCGAGGCGGAGATCGTCAAGGCCAGCCAGGCCAGAGCGGCCGAGCTGTTGGGCACGGCGCAGCAGCAAAGCCGCGAGATGCGCAAGCAGGTGCTGGAATATTGCGACGGCATGCTGCGCCAG
The DNA here is from genome assembly GCA_934527255.1 of uncultured Oscillospiraceae bacterium. Classification (GTDB taxonomy): domain Bacteria; phylum Bacillota; class Clostridia; order Oscillospirales; family Ruminococcaceae; genus UBA1762. The sequence goes on from CAKTAM010000120.1 coordinate 1,959, forward strand.
AGCGAGGAGGAGCTGACCCGGCGTGCCCGCGGCATTCGCGAGGTGCGCGCCAACCTTACCCGCGGCGGCAGCTCGTCGGCATCCAAGTAAAAGGTAAAAGCGTTTTCAGGCAAGGTGCCCCGGCGCGTTTGGCCCGGGGTGCGGCATTTGGGCAAAGCGGTGCGGCTTGTGCGGCGCCGCTTCCTTTTTTTGAGGAGAAAGCATGAAGAAAAAGCAGATGGGCAGCAGCGCGCTGCTGTTGCTGACGGCCTTTATTTGGGGCCTTGCCTTTGTGGCGCAGTCGCAGGGCATGGAGTATGTCGGCCCGTTTACCTTCAACGGGGCGCGCACGCTGCTGGCGGCGGCTATTCTGCTGCCGGTGGGGCTGGCGCGGCAGCGGCGCACCGTGCGGCGCGGCAGCCGCCCTTACGCGGCGCGCACACAGGCGGTGGGCGGCGTGCTGTGCGGGGTGCTGCTGTTTGCGGCCTCGTCGCTGCAGCAAATTGCCATGCAGACCACCACGGCGGGCAAGGCGGGCTTTCTGACGGCGCTGTACATTGTGCTGGTGCCGGTGCTGGGCGTGTTTTGGCACAAAAGGGTCGCGCCTGCCGTCTGGGCGGCGGTGGCGCTGGCCACGGCGGGGCTTTACCTGCTGTGCGGCGCGGGCGGCGCGCTTGCCGTGGGCGATTGGCTGCTTGTGGCCTGCGCGCTGTGCTTTGCCGGGCAAATTCTGCTGGTCGACCGGTTCGCCCCGGTCACCGAGCCTTTTTTGCTTTCCGGCACGCAGTTTCTGGTGTGCGGGCTGCTGTCGGTTCCCTGCATGCTTTTGTGGGAGGCCCCGACTTTGGCGGCTCTGGCGGCCGCAGCCGTGCCGCTGGCGTATGCGGGGGTGCTTTCCAGCGCGGTGGGCTATACGCTGCAGATCATTGGCCAGCGCGATACGCCGCCCACCGTCGCCTCGCTGCTGATGAGCCTGGAATCGGTGTTTTCCGCCGTGGCCGGGGCGTGGATCCTGCATGAGCGGCTTTCTGCGGCCGAGCGCGGCGGCTGCCTGCTGGTGTTTGCCGCCGTTGTGCTGGCGCAGCTGCCCGCGCCCCGCGGGCGCAAAAACGCCTGAGGGCCGCCCCCGCGCCGAAAAACGGCCCCGCCGTCTTGCCAGCGCGCCCGGCTTCTGCTATAATAACACTTGTCTGCGCAAGCCGCAGAACCGTAAGTTCGAAACCATCCTTACGGGCCCGCCTGTCGGGCAGAATAAAACTAAGGGAGAAATGAACCATGACAAAACAACAAGACCGAAGCCTGTACCTTGCGCAGGGCGCAATGATCGCCGCCCTGTATGTGGCCCTCACCTTTCTGGCAAACCTGCTGGGGCTGGCCAGCGGCGTGGTGCAGGTGCGCTTAAGCGAAGCGCTGACCGTGCTGCCGGTGTTTACCCCGGCGGCAGTGCCCGGCCTGCTGGTGGGCTGCCTGCTGGCCAACAGCCTGACGGGCTGCGCCGTGTGGGATGTGGTGTTTGGCTCGCTGGCCACGCTGCTGGGGGCGCTGGGCACCCGCTGGCTGCGCGGGCGCCGGGTGCTGTGCCTGCTGCCGCCCATTGCGGCAAATACGCTGATCGTCCCGTTTGTGCTGGCGTGGGTGTATCAGGCCGAGGGCACCATCCCGTTTTTCATGCTGACCGTCGGCGCGGGCGAGGTGCTCTCCTGCGGGGTGCTGGGCTGGCTGCTGCGGGCTGCCCTGCAAAAATACGGCAGCGGCATTCGCTGGGCGAGCGCGCACAAATAATGTCGCTGCCCGGCCGCAGGGCTGATGGTGTCGCCCTGCGGCTGCTTTTGCAGCGCGCTGCCAGAAAAAAAGAAAACGGCGTTCTGTCAGTGCCTCCCGTGTGGGCGGCCCGGCAGAGCGCCGTTTTGCTTGCCGGATGCCGGGGCAGGGTGGGGCAGGGAGGCGGCAGGGGCGCACGTTCGCCCGCGCCCGCCGCACAGCCTGCTGTTTTTTGCGGTATTGCCGGGCGCGGCCCTTTGCGGTGCCGCCTGTGCGCACATACGCCTGCGCCCGTGGCACTTGCCGCCGTATTGCCTGCCTGTTGGCATGGCGTTTGCCTACAGGGGCGGCAACGGTGCGCCGCAGTGCTGCCTGCCGTTGCCGGGCGACTTGTGTTTTGTCCGGCCGCCCAAAAGCGTGCCGTCAGCACTCCGCCGGGTTGGCTGCCAGGCGGCCGACGGCGCACCTGCCCCCCAAAAACAGCGCGTGACCGGCCCCAAAATACCGTGTAAAAAAGAAAAAACACAGGTTGTTTTTTTTGATTTTTGGGAATTCTGACATTCATAAAGATGTTCTGCTATTGAATTTTAGTCATAGGAGTGTTATAGTAATGGCGAAATTTAAGGCAGCGTGACAAGAACACTGAAATAAAAAGGCTTGCGGCTTTGACAAAAGCAGCCTTTGCGGGAGGTAGACGCAATGAAACAAAGCGGCAGAATCAAAAAGCTTCTGGCAGCGGGTACCGTGCTGCTGGCGCTTGGCCTGCTTGTGCGGCCAGGCGTTGCTTTTTCGGCCGCACCGGCCGCGTTTACGGCATCGGCCGCACAAAGCACGCAGGCCGTGCAGTTGGCGCTGTCCTCCCGGCAAAGCTCTGATAATACGCCGTTCGCCGTCGAAAACATGTTCCCCGGCGACAGCGAAACCGGGCTGTACCGGGTGCAGATATCCTACAGCGGCACAGTCACCCTGCATTTTCATGCCGATATCCGCACCGGGGCCGAAAAGCTGGGCCGGGTGGTGCAGGTGCGCGTGCAGCAGGGCGGCAATACCCTGTATGAAGGCCCCATTGCCGATATGTCCTCCAGCGTTGATACCGTGCTGACAGCGGCGCAGAAAACAACGCAGGAGCTGGAATATACCGTTACCGCGTGGCTGGATACCAGCGTCGGCAACGAATATCAGACAAGCACCCTGACGGCGGATCTCCGCTGGTGGGTCGATGCGCCGGATTCCGGCGCGTCCTCCTCCGGTTCGTCCTCGGGCAGTTTGCAGCCCCCGCCGGATACGGGCGACCCGTCGCACAATGCTGCGTGGGGTGCGCTGCTGGCGGCCTCGGGCGCTTCGCTGGCGCTGCTGGTGTGCCGCAGCCGAAAGGAGGGCGCCGCCCATGAATGAAGAAAAACGGACGGTGCGTCGGTTGGGTGTCGGCGCGGCGGTCATTGTGGCGCTGCTGGCGTGTTTGTGTGTGGTCAGCTATGCGCTGGCCGCGGCACAGGTCACAGT
>CAKTAM010000121.1 GCA_934527255.1 uncultured Oscillospiraceae bacterium
CGGTGGGTGCGCGGCGTCACATTGGCAAATTTGAAGCAGCCGGTATCCGTCGCTACGCCGGTGTACAGGCAGTCGGCGATCAGCGGGGTGATCTCGGCGCCCATCTCCTGCAGCAGCTGATAAATGATCTCGGCGCAGGCCGCCGCCTGTCCGTCCAGTACCAGCCCGTCGGCATAGCCGGAATGGCTGACATGGTGGTCGATGCAAAGGTCGCATTTTTCGGCCCATTCAATGGTGCCCGGCCCAAACAGCTGCAGCCCCGCCACATCCACCGCCACGATATACGCAGGCTCGAACGCGCCGTCAAAGGCGGAGACCTGCATATAGTCGTAGCGGTCGGGGATGGGATCCGAGCAGGCGATGGCCGCCGTTTTGCCCTGCGCGCGCAGCGCATGGTACAGCGCGGCCGCGCTGCCGATGGTATCTCCGTCGGGGTTTTTGTGGCACAGCAGAAGGATGCGGTCTGCCTGCTGCAGACGCTGCACCGCCTGCGTCAGATTCAGCATTTCGGTGTTCATTCGTCCTCCAGTTCCCGAATCAGCTCGTTGATGTGGGCGGCATAGGCCGAACCGTCATCCTCGATAAACAGCAGCTCCGGCGAGCGGCGGATATGCATCCGCCTGCCCAGCTCGCTGCGGATGTGCCCGGCGGCGCGCCGCAGCACCCCGACGACCTCAGCCGCCGTCACGCCCTGTGCGGGCAGCATGCTGACGTACACACGCGCGCTGGAAAGATCCGGCGCAGCCTCCACCCGCATCACGGTCAGCAGACCGGCGGAGAGCCGCGGATCCTTCATCTCGCCGATAATGGCAATGATCTGGCGGCGGATATTCTCATTCATCCGGCCGCGCTTTGAATTCTGGGGCATATCGTTCCTCCACAAATCGTTTGGCCCCCGGCGCCCCGCGGGCGGCCGCATCGGCGGTCACAGGGCACGCCGGGAACCTCCGCCTTCCGGCCGACAGGCCGTCAATCGCGGTATTCCTCCAGCTGGAAGGCTTCGAAAATGTCGCCCTCCTTGATGTCGGCAAATTTCTCCAGGCCGATGCCGCACTCGTAGTTGGCGGCAACCTCCTTAACGTCATCCTTGAAGCGGCGCAGGCTGCTGATCTCATCCTCGGTGATGACGATGCCGTCACGCACCAGACGGATCTTGGCGCTGCGGGTCACCTTGCCCTCCTGCACATAGCAGCCTGCAATGGTACCGGCGCTGCTGATCTTGAAGACGCTGCGCACCTCGGCACGGCCCAGCTCGACCTCGCGGATCTTCGGGGCCAGCATGCCCTTCATGGCATCCTTGACATCGTTGATGGCATCGTAGATCACACGGTACATCCGCATCTCCACCTCGGCCTCGGCCGCCTCGGCCTTGGCGATGGGATCCGGCCGCACGTTGAAGCCGATGATGATGGCGTGGCTGGCGCTGGCCAGCGTCACGTCGCTCTTGCTGATGGCGCCCACACCGGCGTGAATGACGCTGACGCGCACCTCGTCGTTGGACAGCTTCTCCAGGCTCTGCTTGACGGCCTCGGCCGAGCCCTGCACGTCGGCCTTGACAACAATGGGCAGCTCCTTGACGTCGCCCTGCGCGATCTGGCTGAACAGGTTATCCAGCGTGACCTTCTGGAAGTGGCGGAACTGCTCCTCCTTGGCGGCGGCGGTGCGCTGCTCGGCCAGCTCGCGGGCCAGCTTTTCGTCCTCGACCACATCGAACTGATCGCCGCCCACGGGCACCTCCGTCAGGCCGGTGATCTCCACGGGCGTGGAGGGCCCGGCCGTCTTGATGGTGCGGCCCTTGTCATTGGTCATAACGCGCACGCGCCCCACAGCCGTACCGGCAATGAGGATGTCGCCCTGATTGAGGGTGCCGTTCTGCACCAGCAGGGTGGCCACGGGGCCGCGGCCCTTATCCAGCCGGGCCTCGATGACCGTGCCCTTGGCGCGGCGGTGCGGGTTGGCCTTCAGCTCCTGCACCTCCGCCGTCAGGTTGATCATCTCCAGCAGGTCCTCAATGCCCTCACCGGTCAGGGCCGACACCGGCACGCAGACAACGTCGCCGCCCCATTCCTCGGGCACCAGCTCGTACTTGGTCAGCTGTTCCTTCACGCGCTCGGGGTTGGCGGTGGGTTTATCCATCTTGTTGATGGCCACAATGATGGAGACGCCAGCCGCCTTGGCATGGTTGATGCTTTCGACGGTCTGCGGCATGATGCCGTCGTCCGCCGCGACCACCAGCACGGCAATATCCGTCATGTTGGCGCCGCGGGCGCGCATGGCCGTAAAGGCCTCGTGGCCGGGCGTATCCAGGAAGGTGATGACCTTGCCGTCCTTTTCCACCTGATAAGCGCCGATGTGCTGGGTGATGCCGCCGGCCTCGCCCTTGGTGACGTTGGTCTTGCGGATGGCATCCAGCACGCTGGTTTTGCCGTGGTCTACGTGACCCATGACCACCACAACGGGCGGGCGGGTCTCCATGTTGTCGGCGCTGTCCTCCACTTCCTCGCTGAACAGGCGCTCTTCAATGGTCACATGGACCTCTTTTTCCACCTTGGCGCCCAGCTCTTCCGCCACCAGGCTGGCCGTATCAAAATCAATGGTCTCGGTGATCCCGGCCATAACGCCCAGGCCCATCAGCTTTTTGATCACCTGGCTGGCCGTCACCTTCAGGCGCTGCGCCAGCTCGCCGACGGTGATCTCATCCGGGATCTGCACCTTCAGCTGCGCCTTGCGCGCCTTTTCCAGCTGGATGCGCTGCAGGCGCTCGGCCTCGGTCTCGCGGCGCTTGCCGCCGGGCTGCGGGCGGCCGCCGAACCGGTTATTGCCCTTGTTCAGCTTCTGCTTGCCGCCCTGATTGTCGTTTTTGCGGCGGGAAGAGCCCTGATTGTTGCGCGACTGGGCAATGTCATCGTACTTTTCGTTGAACTTATCCAGGTTGATATCCACCGTACGGGTATCCACCGTGCGGGTGACCACCTCGCGGTGCACCGGCTGCTCGGCCTTTTTGGGGGCCTTGGCCTTGGGGGCCAGCTCGACCACGGTGCCGTCGGCGCGCTTCAGCGGGCCGGTGGGGCGCTGCGGGGCAGGCTCCGGCTTCTTCTCGGGCTTTTTCTCCGGAGCGGGGGCCGCCTTTGCCGCGGCCGGGGCCGCTGCCGCAGGCTTCGCCGCCGGTTTTTCAACCGGCTTTTCGGTCGGCTTTTCCGTCGGCTTTTCCGCCAGTTTTTCAACCGGCTTCTCCGCCGGCTTTTGGGGGGCGGCCGGGGCGGTCTTTTCCGCCTCCGCCTTTTCGGCGGCCGGCTTCGGCGGCTGCGCCGCCGGCTTTTTCTCCTCCGGCTTCGGCGCGCTGGCAAAATAGGCGTTGAAATCCGCCACCTGATGCTGGGTGGTGAAGTGTTCAAACACACGGTTCAGCTCGGCCTCGGTCAGAACGGCCGTCGACTTTTTCGCCTCCGCGCCGCCCTGCGCCAGCAGGTCGATGATCTGCTTGTTGGGCACGTTCAGGTCACGTGCCAGATCGTTGAGCTTATATTTTACTAACATAAAATGTCGTTCCTCCTTACTGTTCCCCCTGGGGCAGGTTCTTGCGGCACAGCGCCGCCAGGTTTTCATCCGTGACGGCCAGCACTCCTACCGACCGGTGCAAAAGCCCGGCCAGCTCTTCCATGGTCAGCGGCATGGTCTGCATGGGGCAGGCATTCTGACACAGGCGCTGCACCCGCTGGCTGCTGCCCTGCGAAACGTCCCGTGCGCACAGCACCAGGCATGCGCTGCCGGATAAAACGGCGTCCTTGACGGCATCCGTCCCCATGACCAGCGCACCGGCGCGGCGGCACAGCCCCAGCGAGCCCAACAGCTTATTCTGCATTTTCCGGCCGCCTTTCTTCGATCTGCGCTTCCAGCGCGGCATACACATCCTCGGAAATGGCGCACTCCAGCGCACGCTCCAGCCGACGGGCCTTCTGCGCCTTCTGCAGGCAGGTGCGGCTGGGGCAAAGGTACGCTCCGCGGCCGTTCTTTCGGCCGGTGGCATCCACACAGACGGCGCCGTCCGTCTGGCGCACCACACGCACCAGCTCCTTTTTCGGTTTGGCTTCCATACAGCCCATGCACTTGCGCATGGGTATTTTTTTAGCAGTCATGCTGTTTCAACCGTCCTTTCCGCGCTGCGCCGTTTTTTGCCGCGGCAGGTGCGCCGCAGCAGATACTGTCCGGCAGGCGTCAGGCCTGCTCGCTCTCTGCCTCGCCCTCCGGGCTGCTTTCGGGGCGGATGTCGATATTATACCCGGTCAGACGCGCCGTCAGGCGGGCGTTCTGGCCCTTGTTGCCGATGGCCAGCGACAGCTGATGATCCGGCACGATAACGCGGCAGCTTTTCTTTTCTTCATCCAGAATATCGACCTTGATGACGTTGGCGGGCGACAGGGCCGCGCTGATAAACTCGGCCGGGTCATCGCTGTAGCGCACAATGTCGATCTTTTCGCCGTTCAGCTCCTCTACAATGCTGGCCACGCGCGAGCCGCGGGGGCCAATGCAGGCGCCGACGGGGTCGACATCCGGGTTCTTGCTCCATACGGCCATCTTGGTGCGCTGGCCCGCCTCGCGGCTGATGGCCTTGATCTCGACCGTGCCGTCAAAAATTTCGGGCACCTCCATCTCGAAGATGCGCTTGACCAGCCCCGGATGGGTGCGGCTGAGCATGATCTTGGGGCCGCGCTCGGTGGCAAGCACATCCACCACATACACCTTGATGCGCTGGCCCTCAAACAGCACCTCGCCGGGCACCTGCTCGTTGTGGGGCAGAATGGCCTCGTTGCGGCCGATGGCCAGATTGACCAGCCCGCGCTTTTCATCCACGCCCGTGACGATGGCGGGCAGAATTTCATGCGCCTTGCTCTGCATTTCGGTGTACAGCTGGCTGCGCTCGGCATCGCGCAGGCCCTGACGAATCACATGCTTGGCCGTCTGGGCGGCAATGCGGCCAAACTCCTTGGTCTTGAGGGGAATTTCCAGCACATCGCCGGGCTTGGCATCCTTTTTGATCTTGCGGGCATCCTCCAGCAGGATGAGATGACGGGTGTCAGGCTCCGGCTCCAGACCTTCCTCATCGGCCTCGGGGAACGCTTCCACCACTTCCTTGAGGATCACCACGCCAAACTTGCGGGCGGCGGTATCCATATCCACACGGATGTGGTC
>CAKTAM010000122.1 GCA_934527255.1 uncultured Oscillospiraceae bacterium
GCCTTTCTCAGTCGGCACACGCGGCAGGTTCTCTATCTGCGGCTTTTTTAAGCAATGCTTATCTGCTTACCGACAAAGCTTTCCGCCTTGCGCGGAAGCTTCTTCGCCTCTTTCGGAAAAGCAGGCTCACATACACATGGCAACGCTCCTGCCAAATCAGGAATGCCGCCGCAGCGTCAGCTCCGGCTGACCGCGGCCCGCATCCTCCACAACGTTCATAATGCGGTCGGCACAATCGGAAAATATCTTTGCCAGCTGCTCGGCGGTATCGCCTGCATCCTCCGTCGCGCCGCGCATCATGCGCAGCATTTCCAGTATCTGCGACCGGTACGGGCCGATGCACTCCTCCTCGCTTTGGTAGACCTGTACCAGCCGCAGAGTCTCGGCAATCATCTGCTTCACGGTTTTGGGCAGCGTTTCGGCCAGCTGATACAACGCCTGTGCACTTTCGCGGTTAATGGACAACTTCATGCTTTACCTCCTCAGCCATCATAGACCCAGCTGATTTTTTTCAACTGCTCGTTGAGCTCATTGTACATCTGCTCCGCCGCTGACTGTACCGCCATGACATCCTGATGCAGTTCTTCCAAACGGGAAACATACTTTTTGCACAGATTGTCATCGCCCAACACCGCCTCGCAGGCGGCAGCTGCCTCGCTGAGTACGGCGCGATCAGCTGCCAGCTCGTCGATGTACTGCACCAGCGCAGTGATCATTCGCGACAAAGATTCGGTTTGTGTGTACTGTGACATCGGTATCCTCCTTTTACAGCAGCAGGTCGTCATCCTCTGACTGTGCCGCACCGCCGTTTTCCAATTTCCAGCCGTCCCACGAAAGCCCCTCATGCAGATAGGGGCGGTAGGTCATAGCATCCAGCCCGTTTGTATAGCGGAAGGAATGGTCGCTCAGGCCCGCCACCACAGCGCCCGATGCCATCCCCATCAGCGCAGCCGCATCGCTTTTGGGCGCGGCAAACATCATTTTATGCCGAAACAGCGCCGCATCCAGCTTTGTCTGCCCAAATTCGGCCATGGTGCGAAATACCGCTATAAAATGCAGCCCACACCGTGGCCCATGCGTCAGCAAAAACGCAAGGTCGCCGCGTGCATCATAGGCAGCGGAGGCCGCATGGGTCGGCTGCTGCAATACCTCCGGCGGTGTCGGCCGAGGCGGCTTATCCGCCTGCTCGCTCGCTGAGTCTGTCAGTGCCGACAGCTGCGCCAACAGCCCCTGTTCGCCAGGCTCCCATTTTTCAATGCCCGGCAGCGTGGCCGTCCGCGCCGGTTCCCGCGCCTGCGGCTGACAAAAGCTCATCTCCTGCACCAGAGCCTCCAGCCCCAGCAGTGCCACGCAGCGGTCAACGGCTTCGCCGCAGGTGACCTGTTCTTTCAGGGAATGAAGCTCGGCGCAAACGCTTTCCAATCCGATGCAGACAGCCTGCCGTAAACGGTCATCCTGTTCATCCAGCTGTGCCAGCTGGCGAAAGACCGGGTCGCGGATGTCCGCCAGCACCGAAAGCGTCCTTTGCTGCAGCTGCAGGCTGCGGCGCAGCGAAAGCAGCACCGAAACGGCAGGCGCCTGCTCTGCGGCAGAAGCCACCAGCAGCAGATTCTCACAAAAGCCCTGTGACAGGCACACCGGCGCAAGCCGCCGCATACGCCGCGGTTCGCCCGGGTAAAGCTGCAGTGCCCCATCCGCAGACTGCTGCAAGGCCGCACGCATGGCGGGTGCCGCCTCGTCAAAAGCGTGATAATTGCCGCCGTCGACAATCAGTGTCTGCTTATCCACATAAACACCGTCATCCGCAGGGTCATAATAATCCACCGGGCGCACGGCCGCGCACATCCGGTCGATCAGCGCAAGCTGCTGCGCCGGGTCGGACAGGTACAGCACCTTTGTGCGTACCAAACGATTACCGTGAGCATCGGGCGGGACCCGCACCAATGCGTGATGCACCGGCAGCTGTTCCATCCACTGGCGGTCACGCTCGCTGATGGTTTTCAGATCCAATGTTTCACGAATTTCGTTATATTCGGTTTTCATGGCAATGCGCTGCTGTACCTGCTTTTTGGCAAAGTCGTTCAGCCCGCGGCTGCCGCTGGTAAAGCCCTGCGAAGCGAATACAAAGTGCATGCCCAGCGCCGCGCCCTTGGCCAACAGCAGCTGCAGCTTGACACGATAATCCTCCCGGCCGTTGACGGCTGAATCAGCCACGATCTGCGACATGACGGAAAACTCGTCAATGAGGATGAACATGGCGGGCATATAACGCGTTTTGGGCACCTCATCCAGCTTCTGCCATTTGCCCTTGAAAATATTCTGCCGCCGGGTGAGGATCTCGCTGAGACGGTCGAGCAGGTCATATACCAGCTCGGGCGATTCATCCAGCAGGATATACCGCACATGCGGCGGCGTGTGATGCACATAACGGCTGAACTCGGTCATTTTGAAATCGACCAGCCAGATTTCGATATCGTCCGGATGGTGACGGGCGATCAGCCCTGTCAGAAGTGTATGCAGCAGGGTGGATTTGCCCGACCGTGACGCGCCGCTGAGGAAAGTGGCAAAGCAGCTGTCCTCAAAGCTCAGCGTCTGCAGGCGTCCGTCTCCATCCACGCCATAGGGAATATCTGTCAGACGGCGGTCACCCTTGCCCTGCCAAAGGCAGCGCAGGCCAACGCGTTCGGCATAATCGTTGCCGTGATCGGCCCCATGCCGGGCCGCTGCCGCAGCCAGTACCTCCTGCGGCAAGGTGCTTGGCCCGCGCAGCCACTCAAACAGCACCGGCACGCCATCTGCGACCGGCAAAAGCGCAGAAAAGCCGTTTTCCTGCGAGCGGATGTACAAAGAATGCGTCGTCAGCAGGAATTTATCCTCGTCACTGATGCCGCCAGCCGCCTGCAAGCAGTGCGTGATCACCAGCAGCACGCCATAGTGTGCTGCGTTCAGCGCCAGCTGCCGAATGATCGCCTGTGTCTGTGCGTCATACCCTGCCGGATAATTATGGAGGAACACTGCCCAGCGCAGCTGCGGCGCGGGTGCGCTGCGGCAGCTTTCCAGCACTGCGCCCAGCCGGGCGCGGATTTCCTCAGCGCTAGCGGGCAGCGGCGCAATGGCAGCGTTTTCGCCCCGGGTCAGCGGCTGCAGCGGGCCAAGCGCGCTGTCATCCAACCGCAATGGATCAACGTACTGGATAGACTGCAGCGTCCCGGCGCGGCACTGCACCACCCCTGCCAGCAGACCGTGCAGCCCCGAAAGCAGTGCGGTCTCCTGTGCAGGGGTATATTCGGCATACAGCACACTGCCGGCCGTCAGCGGCAGCAGCAGGGGCAATCGCAGGCGGCCGCTGCCGCATAGCGGCCCGGCAGCCGACGCAAGCTGCCGCACCAGGCCTTCCTCCAGCGGTATTTTGGAGAGAAAGCACCCCACCGTCAACGCAGATGCCCTGACAGCCTGCCCGGCCGGTGCGTTGTGACGGTTTTGCAGCAGCGCCTGTGTGCTGCGCACAAAATCGACAAAGCTTTCTTCCTTCAGCCATGCCGCAAATTCGGCCTGCAGGGCAGCACGCTGCCTGTTCAGTTCCGCCTCTTTTTCTGCCAGTCGCGTTTGCCCCGCCGCCTGCTCCGCCTGCCGAGCCTGCTGCAATTCTTCTTTTTGAGCCTCCAGGCCCAGCAGCTGCTGACAGGCCGCCCGGTACAGCTCCCGCGCGGCAGGGTCGTTGACACCTTTCCGGTTGATCTTCAGCGAAAGCAGGCTCAGCTGCTGAATATCATATGCAGCAGCCTGTGCCGGAACGGTGTATGCTCGTGTATACTGCAATGCGATGTCTCGGTAGGCTGTTACTCTGCGACGCTGACGGTTCAGCTCTTCCTCCTGCTGCGGCAGCAGCTGTCGGTACGCCTGTTCTTCAACAGCCTGCTGTGCGCGTAATGCGCTGCGCCGCTGCTCCAATTGCTCCAGCTCACGCCGCAGACGGCCCAACCTCGCCAGAACCGGCTTATAATACGTCTCCATGGGTCCCCCTGTTACCACTGCCGGGCCATTTTATAATTTTCATTTGCCGCCTTGTAGACCAGGAGCTCCTGCGCGGAACTATCCGTGGTTTTTTCCTCCTGCAGCTCCACCATGGGAACAGAACCGCAGGGATCCGTTTCAAACGCCTCCTGCAGACCTGCCTGCACCCGCGCCCCCAGCACATGGGCAATGGCCGCGATCTGCAGCGGCGATGTCAGCGCAACGACCCGATTCTTATCAAAGTCGTAGCACTCCAGCAGTCCCGAGCCATTCAGTCCTTCAAGAAACACCTTATTGCTGAGAACCGACAGCCGCACCGAAACACAAATAACGCTTTGATTGTTGCTGCGGTCTGCCGCCTCCACCTGCCTCCGCAGGTGCTTCACACACCACGCGCTGATGCTTTCCACCAGCGGACTGTCAACGTACGACAGGCTTTTTTCCTGCGCTGCCTGTGCAAACGCTTTCCGATAAGCCTCCATGCTGGCTTGTGTCCTTTTCTCAGCCGCATCATTCTCTGCCTGATACCGCGTCTGCAGCGCAGTGATATCCTCCTCCGCTGTTTTCTTCACTCGTTTTATCTTACGATTCAGCACACCTTCCACGCCGCGGCCCAACAGCCGTCCGCCCAACACCAGCGCAACCCAGATGAGAGCGCCCGGCACAAAGCCAATGCTGAAAATAGCGCCCAAGCCAAAATAAAACCCACTGATACCCCCAATGACGCCATACAGTGTCACGCGGTCGCGGGCATTTCTGCGTTTTTCCAGATGGGCTACCTTTGTGGCTGCCGCATCGGTGATCATCTGCTTGTGCGATCCTGGCGAATCCACCAGATATTCTCTGTTTTCCGTCAGGTATCCCTGCAGAACCTCCTGCGCCGCCCGATTATATTTTTCCGGAAACACATCCAGCTTCTGCAGATGCTTTTCCGGCAGCTGCAGCGTCGGCTGAACAAGCACCGGCTGCGTTTGCCTGGTGTCCTTGTTCTTCTTTTTTCGCTTTTGAAAACAGAAAAATACTGCGGCCGCTCCCAGAAGGATAAGCCCGATCATTGGCAGCCCTACTGCCCCTACTGCGGTAGCCAGCATAAAAACACTCCTTTACACC
>CAKTAM010000123.1 GCA_934527255.1 uncultured Oscillospiraceae bacterium
AAATTCCCGCCTACAGCGCCGCCAAGGCCGCCGTCTCCAATTTTACCCAATGGCTGGCCGTGCATTTTGCGCCGCAGAACATCCGTGTCAACGCCATGGCGCCCGGCTTTTTTGTCACCAACCAGAATCGCACCCTGCTGTTTGACGAGAACGGCGCGCCAACGGCACGCACCGAGAAAATTCTGCGCGCCACGCCCATGGGGCGCTTTGGCAAGCCGGAGGAGCTGAACGGCACGCTGTTCTGGCTGACCGACGCGGAGGCCGCCGGTTTTGTCACCGGCGTGGTCGTCCCCGTGGACGGCGGCTTTTCGGCCTATTCCGGCGTATAACACCAAAGGAGGAAAAACCATGAACCAACCATGGACGCTTTGCGCGTTTGCCGATGAGGCGGATGCCGCCGTCACCGGACAGATCGCCGCTTTGCAGCGCAACGGCATCACCCATCTGGAGGTGCGCGGCGTGGACGGCAAAAACATCACCGCCCTGACCGCAGCCGAAGCGCGCGAGCTGCACCGCCGTCTGGAGGACGCCGGACTGCAGGTCTGGTCGATCGGCTCTCCGCTGGGCAAAATTCGGCTTGATGAGGACTTTGAGGCCCATCTGGAGCTGTTGCACCATACGCTGGAGCTTGGTGACATTTTAGGGGCGCAGGCGCTGCGGCTGTTCAGCTTTTATCTGCCCGAAGGGGCCGACCCCGACGCCTGCTATCCGCAGGTGGAAGAGCAGCTGGGCCGTATGCTGGAGGCAGCCAAGGACAGCCCGCTGACGCTTTGTCACGAAAACGAAAAGGGCATTTACGGCAGCACCGCCGCGCACTGCGCCCGGCTGCACCGGGCTTTCCCTGCCCTGCGCGCCGTATTTGACCCCGCCAATTTCATCCAGTGCCAGCAGCCCACCCTCCCCGCGTGGCAGCTGCTGGCCCCGTACGTCTGCTATTTTCATGTAAAGGATGCGCTTGCTGACGGCAGCGTGGTGCCTGCGGGCTGCGGCGAAGGCTGTCTGCCGCAGCTGCTGGCCGCTTACCGGGCACAAGGCGGCAGCGTCCTGACACTGGAGCCGCATTTAACAGTATTCGACGGCCTGCAGGCGCTGGAGCGTCCCGGTGAAGCCAGCGTTATCGGGCGCTATGCCTACCCCGACTCCAACGCCGCCTTTGATGCCGCAGCCAATGCCCTGCAGGCGCTGCTGCAGGCCCTGTAAGCAAACGTGTTTTGAAAGGAAAGGAGCTTCTCTCATGGAGATCGGAGCACAACTGTACACTGTCCGTGATTTTATGAAAACCACGGACGCCCTGGCCGAAACCCTGAAAAAGGTGGCCGACATTGGCTACCGTGTGGTGCAGATCTCGGCTGCCTGCCCGTATGACCCTGCGTGGATGCGTGACCGTCTGGCCGAAAACGGCCTGCGCTGCGTGTTGACCCACACCGCCTGCGACCGTCTGCTGGCGCAGCCGGAGGCCGTCTGCGCCGAGCACGAGGTCTATGGCTGCCCCAACATCGGCATTGGCTATTATGATATTGCCAAAGAAGGCATGGATGCCTTTGTGGAAAAATTTGCCCCGGTCGGCGATATTCTGCACAAGCACGGCAAACAGCTGATGTACCACAACCATGATATGGAGTTTGCCCGTCTGGGCGACAGCATTCTTCTGCAGCAGCTTGCCGAACGCTTCACGCCACAGCAGCTTGGCATTACGCTGGATACCTTCTGGGTACAGGCCGGCGGCGGTGACCCCGCCGACTGGCTGCGCAGACTGGCCGGGCGCACCCCCTGCATCCACCTGAAGGATATGGGCTACGGGCGGACGATGCAGCCCATCGGCGAGGGCAACATGAACTTTAATGCCATTCTGGCTGCCGCACTGGAAACCGGCGTACAGTACGCACTGGTCGAGCAGGACGACTGCATCGGTGAGGATCCCTTTGCCTGTCTTGCGCGCAGCTATCGCTATCTGACCGCCTGCGGGCTTCATTAAACCGCAGCCGTACAATAAAAAGGAGCTTGAGTAAAATGGAAAAAATTCGCATCGGTATCATTGGCATAGGCAACATGGGCAGCGGACACGCGCACAACATCACCGCGGGAAAATGCCCGGAGATCGAGCTGACCGCTGTAGCCGACATTGCCCCGGCACGCCTGGAATGGGCCAAGGCGGAGCTGCCCGGCGTTGCCTGCTTTGCCACGGCAGAGGAGATGATGGACAGCGGGCTGATCGATGCCGTAATCGTCAGCGTTCCCCATTACGACCACCCGCGCTATGCCATGGAGGCCATGCAGCGCGGCCTGCATGTGATGGTGGAAAAACCGGCCGGTGTTTACACCAAGCAGGTGCGTGAAATGAATGAAATGGCAGACCGCTGCGATGTGGCCTTTGCCATGATGTTTAACCAGCGCACCGACCATATTTACCGCAAAATGAAGGAGCTGATCGATTCCGGCGAGCTGGGCGCCATCAAGCGCACCAACTGGATCATTACCGACTGGTATCGCACGCAGGCTTACTATGATTCCGGCGCGTGGCGTGCCACCTGGAGCGGCGAGGGCGGCGGCGTGCTGCTGAACCAGTGCCCGCACCAGCTGGATCTATTCCAGTGGATCTGCGGTCTGCCCTGCAAGGTGGACGCTCACCTGCACTTTGGCAAATGGCACGACATCGAGGTCGAGGATGATGTGACCGCCTATGTCGAATATGCCAACGGCGCTACCGGCTGCTTTATTACAACGACCGGCGACGCCCCCGGCAGCAACCGGTTCGAGATCGACTGTGAAAAGGGCAAGCTGGTCAGCGAGGGCGGCAAGCTGACGCTGTGGAAGCTGGGCATCAGCGAGCGCGAGTGGTGCTTCACCGCCAAAGAGGGCTTTGTCGCTCCGCCCTGCGAAAAAATCGAGGTGGAGACCGACGGCAAAAGCGAGCAGCACGTCGGCGTGCTGAACGCCTTTGCATCGCACATTCTGCACGGCACCCCGCTTGTGGCCGACGGCCGCGAAGGCATCCGCGGGCTGACCCTCTCCAACGCCATGCACCTTTCTGCCTTTCTGGGGCGGCCGGTCGAGATCCCGTTTGACGAGGAGCTGTACTACAACGAGCTGATGAAGCGCGTTGCCACCAGCCGCCGCAAGGCCGAGGTGCAGAGCGCCGTTGCCGACCTCAGCAGCACCTACGGCGTACCCTCCGACAAAAAGAAATGACCTACCTTACCGGAAAGGAGCCTGCTTGTATGAATACGGTTCGCATTGGCGTTATCGGCGTGGGCAACATGGGCAGCGCCCATGTTCAGACCATCGGCCGCGGCCAGGTAAATGGGCTGCAGCTGACGGCTGCAGCAGATATTGACGCCGCACGGCTGGAATGGGTGAAAGAGAACTTTCCCGGCGTCGCCTGCTATTCCAGTGCACAGGCATTGCTGGAAAGCGGCAGTGTCGATGCTGTGGTCATTGCCGTGCCGCACTGGTTTCACCCGGATATTGCCATACAGGCCATGGAAAAAGGGCTGCATGTTCTGACGGAAAAGCCTGCCGGCGTTTCCGTCAGCCAGGTGCAGCGCATGAACGAGGTGCATGCCCGCACCGGCCGGGTGTTCGGCATCATGTTCAATCAGCGCACAAACCAGCTGTTTGCGCAGGCACGCCAGCTGGTGCAAAGCGGCCAGCTGGGCCAACCCAAGCGGCTTGTCTGGATCATCACCAACTGGTACCGCAGCCAGCCCTATTACGATTCCGGCGCGTGGCGCGCCAGCTGGCGGGGCGAGGGCGGTGGTGTGCTGCTGAACCAGGCTCCGCACAACCTTGACCTCTGGCAATGGATCTTCGGCATGCCCAGCCGGATACGCGCCTTTTGCGATGTGGGAAAATACCACCACATTGAGGTAGAGGACGATGCCACGATCTATGCCGAATATGAAAACGGAGCACGCGCCACCTTCATCACCACGACCGGCGAATATCCCGGCACCAACCGGTTGGAGATCAGCGGCGACCGCGGCAAGCTGGTGCTGGAAGACGGCGTGCTGAAGCACTGGCAGTTGGATCGGCCCGAGCGCGCATACTGCTTTGATGCCCCCGGCACGCCGCCGCCCGCCGTCACCTATACGGAGACCCGGCAAACCGAACCGGAAAGCGCGCACCGCGGTATTCTGCAAAACTTTGCCGACGCTATTCTGCACGGTACGCCGCTGCTGGCCCCCGGCGAGGACGGTCTGCGGGAGCTGAGCCTTTCCAACGCTGCCTATTTATCTTCCTGGCGGGAGGATTGGGTCACACTGCCGCTGGACGCCGATGCCTTTGACCATGCGCTGGCCGAGCGGGTGCGGCAATCGACCTATGCGCCCTCTACCGTAACCCCGGAAGCCACCGACGGAAAGTATAAGACCCGTTGGAGCGTTCAGTGGTAAAAGGGCGCTGGCCCATTTGATTACCGATTGCTTTCACAGACAAATTTCTTTGTAAAACCGAAAAGCAGACCCTGCCTTTTCACTATGCCAAAGCGGCAAGAAAAAAGCAGGGTCTGTTTTTTATTCAAAACGGCCGCAGCAACGGCTGTATGGGCCGCAAGCCTCTTGGCCGGCTTCCCGTCGGCCGATTTTCCACCGTTATCGACGCCCTCATTATAAAGGAGAACACGGCGCAAAACAAGCCGGTATCGTCCGGCAGTATGCCGAATTTTACGCCGCTGTTTTGTGCAATTGGACAGTCGCGCTGCGATCCACTTCATTGGCACTGCAATCCACTTGTATTTAATCAAGCCGCGCTAACTGATTGCCGTACAAACTCATTTGCCGTTTTTCTTCTTCTGGCAAAACCGATATTGTAAGACGATCCCCTTTCCGGTTGTCATGCCGATATCCTGGATGAGCCATTCTGCCATGCCAATATCCGGGATGAAGCATTCACAAGCACACACAAATACAACTACACACAAAAAGCGCAAGTCAAATGACTTGCGCTTTCTCGTGGCTGCCCCTGTCAGACTCGAACTGACGACACTCGGATTAACAGTCCGATGCTCTACCGGCTGAGCTAAGGGGCAATATTTGGTGACCCGTGCGGGAATCGAACCCACGTTAACGGCGTGAGAGGCCGCTGTCTTAACCGCTTGACCAACGGGC
>CAKTAM010000124.1 GCA_934527255.1 uncultured Oscillospiraceae bacterium
GCTTCACCTTTTTCAGGGCGTTCTTTTCCAGGCGGCTGACCTGCGCCTGGCTGATGCCGATCTCCCTCGCCACATCCACCTGTGTGCGCCCCTGCAGAAACCGGCGCGATAAGATCACCTTTTCGCGCGGGTTCATGGCCGCCATCGAATCGCGGAACAGGATGGAGGAGATCCAGCTGTCCTCGTTGTTTTTATCGCCGATCTGGTCCATCACATACACCGGGTCGCCGCCGTCGCTGTACACCGGCTCATACAGCGAGACCGGATCGGCGATGGATTCCATCGCCAGCGTCACGGCGCTTTCCTCCGTCTGCAGGCGGGCGGCGATCTGCGCGGGCGTCGGCTCGCGCCCCAGCTCCTTCTGCAGCTCCTCGCGGGCCTGCATGGCGCGGTAGGCAAGGTCGCGTACCGAGCGGCTCACCCGCACGGGCGCGTCATCCCGCAGAAACCGGCGAATTTCGCCCACGATCATCGGCACGCCGTAGGTCGAAAAGCGCACCCCCTGCCCAATGTCAAAGTTGTCAATGGCCTTGATAAGCCCAATGCACCCCACCTGAAACAGGTCGTCCAGCTCCTCGCTGCGGCTGCTGCGTCCGCCGCGCCTGCCCGAAAATTTCTGCACAACGCTCAGCACCAGCCGCAGGTTGCCCGCGATCATGGATTCCCGCGCCGCTGCGGCGCCGTCGCCGCCCGCGCGTATGGTGCGCAGCAGCTGGGTTTTCTCCTGTTCCTTCAGCACCGGCAGCTGCGCGGTGTTCATGCCGCACAGATCCACTTTATTATAATACATTATAGCCGTCCCCATTCGTTTGTTGTTGGCCTTGCAGCAAGTATGCCCGCGGGAAATAAAAAATATTCCCCAAACGCAGAAGCAAACGGCTGCCCCGGGGCAGAAAGCCCGCTGCGGGCCGCACGGCACGGGCCGCTTTGCAGGCGGCCAGGGCCGGACAGTGCGGCTTTGTCAGAGGGCCGGGCTATGGTGACGCGGCAGCCTTGCAGGCGGCGTTCAAAGCGGCAATGCGGCCTGCGGCAGCGCGGCGTGCTTTTCCTTCGGCGGGCGGTGCTTGGCGCTGCGGCGCAGGCGACGGCCGCCGCATGCCCCCGGTGCACGGCGCATATGCTGGGGCAGGAGAGGGGGCTGGACTATGCTTACAGTGCATGCGCTGTACGAAAAAAACGTCATCAATATGGAAAAGGGCATCATCATCGGCACGGTGGACGATGTGGAATTTGACGAGGCCAGCGCCCGGGTGGAGGCGCTGCTCATCTACGGCCGCCCGCGGCTGTTCGGCCTGCTGGGGCGCGATGCCGATGTGCGCATCCCATGGGGCGAGGTACTGTCGTTTGGGCAGGATGTCATCATGGTCAGCACCGCGGCCGAGCCGCCGCCGCCCCGGCCGCGCGGGCTGCGCGGCTGGCTGGCGGCGCTGTGATCTGCCGCCAGTAAGCCCAAAGCGGCGCAAAACCGGCTGCATGGTCAACAGGCGGGCCGGTGCTATGGCTATGACCCAAAAAACACCGGCAAACTGCCAAAAAGGGTAAAAGAGTTAAAAAAGTGTTACAAAGCACAAGGAGAAACCTGCAAATTTGTGGATGTTGCACAAAGAATTGGGGCGGAGTTTGTGCGCAAATGATGTTTACCTTTTGAAGAATTTGTGTTATCATAATAAAGCCGAGTGAGACCGGTGCAAATTACTGTGCAGATTGTGCACGACGGTTTCAGCCGGCAGCTTTCAAAAGGTGATACCGTCTCAGAGAGAGACGAGGTCATAGGAGGCGGAACCCCGCCCCAAAAAATATTTAGGAGGAAAAACCATTGAAAAGCTCATTGAAGAAGATCCTGGCTCTGGTCCTGGTTCTGGCAATGGCTATGAGCGTTGTGGCCTGCTCCAAGCCGGCTGAAGACAGCTCCACGCCTGACACCACCCCGACCGATACTTCCAGCACGAGCACCGATGATTCCACCGGTGATGACGCTGGCGAGCCCTACACCGTCACTGTTAGCCTGGCTTCCGGTACCGGTGTTGAGGAGGCCTGGCAGGCCGTGGCCGATGCTTACATGGCCAAGAACCCCAACGCTACTGTCGTTATCGATCTGAAGCCCTCTGAGGGCTACAGCGACTGGGCTCGTACCGTTGCCGCCGACTACAAGAACGCCGACGCTGACATCGTTGCCATCAACACGATCCCCGATCGTACTGAGGACATGATGATCAACTGGAACGAGTACATGGAAGATGTCAACCCGTACGACGCTGACGGCAAGATCTGGAAAGAGACCTTCAACTACGAGATGCAGAACCGCGATACCATCTCCGGTAAGATGGATAACCTGTCTCTGGACTCTGTTCAGGTTGCTTGGTTCTACAACAAGGACATCTTTAAGAAGGTCGGCGTTGAGGCCCCGAAGACCTGGGACGAACTGGTTGATGTTTGCGCAAAGATTGCTGAAGCTGGCTATCAGCCCATCAGCGTCGAAGGCAACCTGAAGTCCTTCTACGAGATGCGTATGGGTTGGCTGGCTCGCTGCTACGGCGACCAGACCTACCGTCTGGCTCTGGAAGAGTTCCGCGCTCAGCCCGGTGACTACTGCTACGATCCCGATGTGGACGGCAAGTTCGTCCTGGATGTGACCGATCCCTGGAACGATGCTGCCGGTAAGGTTCACGTCAACCCCGTCCGTTGGGCTGCCGGCATCAAGGAAGGCAAGTATTCTGCTGACTGCGATGGCTACCGCACCATTTGGACCAACTTCAAGAAGGTGTTCCCCCAGTACGCTGGCGGCGATGCTTTCTATGGCTGCACTGACTGCATGCCCGCCTTCTACCGTGGCGAGGCTGCCATGATCCTGAACACCACCGGTTTTGCCGTTTCGTTCGCCCGCGACATGAAGAAGATCGCTGCCGGCGAGGGCATCACCTTCGGTGAGGGCACCGACAACGAGGAGGTCGCTACCGACCTGAGCACGTTCGAGCTGGGCATGTTCAATATGCCCAACATGACCGGCGCTGGCCTGGATGCCAACACCCGTACCATTGAGGTTGCTACCGGCTTCATCGGCGCTTTCTCCAAGAACGCTGAGCACGACGCCAAGGTTGTTGACTTCATGCAGTTCTACACCTCCGCTGAAGGCTTCTCTACCTTTGCTGAGGCTGGTCTGGCCAACGACTGGACTCCGGGCGGCGCTTGCCTGGTTTACGGCGTTGAGTATCCCGCCGACGTTCAGTCTGCTTTCGAGGCTGTCGAGTGGATCGGCAACACCAACGGTCAGGGCGCTGCCTTTGCCCGTGGTCTGGGCGACAACCCGCAGTCTACTCAGGAGTTCTATGATCTGGCTATCCAGCTGCTGCAGGATAAGATCACTGTTGACGACTACTGCATCAAGATGAAGGAACAGCACCTGAAGTACTGGTCCGAAGTCTATAAGTACACCGACGAGGATCTGGCTCATCCCGAACTGGAGCCCACCGAGAACTAATTCCTTTCGGATGGTTCTGGCTGCGGTGAAATCAAATCTGAATAAGGCTTGATTCCAAAAGCGCCAAGGGGGCGGATCCCAGTAAAATGGTGGTCCGCCCCTTTTTGATAATAAGGAAAGGACAACCGGCAATGAAAAAGAAGAGTTTGCTGGTTTTGGGCATCATCAGTATCCTTCTGTGTGCAGCGACGATCGTCCTGACGGTCTACATGGGAACACATACCTCCCTGGTAGAGGATACAGGTATCAAAACCGGACAGCAGAACTATACCATCGGTTACGATGCTGAAAAGGATATTTTCTTTATCGGTACTCGTACCGGTTCGCTGATTGCCTACAACAACGCCACCCACGAGAAAATGTGGGAGGCGACCACGCAGGCAGGTCAGCCCTTTACCGCAATCAAGGTTCGTGCCGATGCCGACCGTGTTTACGCCGGCAACGACGACATGAACGTCTACATTTACGACATCAATACGGGTGACGAGCTGGAGACCATCATGGCCAACGGCCGTGTGGTCGATCTGGACATTTCTACCGATCTGTCTCAGCTGGCCGTTGCCACCAAGACGAATGATAAAGCCAATGTCCGTGTGTTTGATGCGGCCAGCGGCGACGAGCTTTTCAACAATAAGTACACCTACGGCATCGGCGGTGTGCTGTTCACCTCGGATGATGCGCAGCTGCTGGTGGCGACCAAGCGCGGCGAGCTGATGCGCATGGAATTTGACGGTACCGTTGTCACCAAGGTCAGCGATGCGGTCAACTCCGAGATCAAAACCATGAAATCCGCCGTGGATGGCGAATACATGGTCGTGGACGTCAACGGCAACTATGCCGTGTTTGACGAAAACGTCAATGTTCTGCGCAAGGCCCAGGCTGACATGATCGAGGGCTCCACCGTTTACAGCGGCGGCATCGATGCCAGCGGCAACATTGCCATCGGCACCAAGCAGGGCTATGTCTATGTGATGAACCCGCAGGACAAGCTCATTTACACCTACCGTCAGACGGATGTCATCTCCATCAGCGACTTTGCCACCGACGGCACCGTGATGTATATCACCGGCTACGGCGACTTTGTCGACAGCATCGAGCTGGGCCGTCTGGAGACCATTGCAACACTGCAGTCTCTGGAATCCCTCATCAAGGTGCTGATGGTCGTCTTTGCTGTGGCGGGCATTCTGCTCATCATGTCCTACTTTGGGCCCACCTACCGCTTCCAGCGCCGCTTTGTCAAGGCTGTATGGAAGTATCGTTTGGCGTACATTCTGCTGGTGCCCACCTTTGTACTGCTCATCATGTTCAACTATACGCCGGTGGTCATGGCACTGACCCGTGCGTTCACCAACTGGAGCGTGAAGAACTATCGCGCGGCCGACCTGCAGTTTGTCGGCCTGGCCCAGTTCCGCAGCGCGCTGGTCGATACGCACTTCCTGTACGGCGTGCGCAACCTGCTCATCTTCATGGTCACGGGCTTTATCAAGCTGCTGACCATGCCCATGCTGGCTGCTTATCTGGTTTATTCGTTCAAGAGCGACAAGAAAAAGTACATCTACCGCTTCCTGTTCGTTCTGCCC
>CAKTAM010000125.1 GCA_934527255.1 uncultured Oscillospiraceae bacterium
GTATTGGGCTGGCAGTGAGCAAAGGAGCAGGTCGGGTGGTTCACAGCGAAGCAGGGCGGCTGAAAAATATCTGCTTTGCAGCAGTTGCAGCAAACGTACCCCGCTGGAAGGACAAAATTCCAGTTCGATGCCGTAAGGCGCGATAAGCTGCTTCAAAGCGGCATCGGCAACAGGGTCATTCCGGGTTGTCAATACACTTATCATAGTGTAGGCGTCCTTCCTTTCTGTTTTTATTTGTATTCTATTTTACATAAAGTTCCTCTTAAAATCAATGTTTGTGGTCAAAAACGCGAAATTTGTCGAAAAATGTGAAAAATAGGTGATAGGCCGGGGAGGCGCACCATGGAAGTCATAGAGGAAGCAAGCGCGCGACAACGACTGCTGCACAGTGTTGTCGTGCCGGGGCTGTTTGTATACGGAAAAGCCGATGAGCCGTTGGCAATGGCCATGCAGGAGGAGGCCGTCCGCTTTCAGCGGGCCTTTCCGCAGCTGGAGGTACCGTCGGCCAGCATCTGTCTGGTGGTGGAGCATCTGCAGGGAGCGCAGTTGACCGAACCAGGGCTGACGGCTTCGCTGTTTGCAGCGGATCTGGAGTGGTCGGCGGCGCGCCTGCAGCAGGCTTGTACGCTTCTGGCGGACAGCGTGCGCCGTGTGGAGAGCTGCTGCCGCTCCTTTCCCGAGCCGGAGTATGACTATGCGCAGGGCGAGGCGCATCCGTGCTGGCAGCCCACCAGCGGGCGCGAGGCCATGGAACGCTTTGCCGGGCAGCTGCGTACACGGTTTGCCGTGTATGGGCAGCCGTGGCAGCCGACGCTTTCCTGTGCGCAAAACATGGAGGCAGCGCTTGCGGCCTTGTCTTCCCGGGCTGATTTTGCCCAAAACCGACTGCTGCATACCCCGCAGGGAGACTGGTGTGCCGGGCGTTGGCTGCGCGCCCTGCTGGAGCTTTGCCAGCTGACGGGCCGCCGCCTGTATCGGCTGGGCGTTCGCTGCTTTGGGCGGCGTTATGTGGAGGATCCGTTCTGCTTTGCGCTGACGGAGTTCCCGGAAAAGTAAATCTTCCCGGTCCTTTGGCGGTGCGCTTTTTGCGGCCGCAAGGCCCGCGCCTGTGCCGCCGAACCGGCAAAAACGGATAAGAAACAAACAGCCCCCTGATGCAGGAAAAGCTCCTGCATCAGGGGGCGTTGCCATATTATTAAAACAAGAAGCGAATCAAAAAAGTACCCGGTCAGGTGTGCGGGGAAAACGGGAAATACCCGGTATCAGGCCCGATCGAAAAAGGCGGTCACGCTGCGATCGGGGCCGGGGCGGCCGGTGAAAGCCGACGGTAGCAGCGGACAAAATAGAAAATTTCCGCCGCTGCGGTAATGGACCACGAGAAGATATACAGCAGGTATAGCGAGGCGATGGTGCCAAACCACGCAAAGACGGTGTAGACCCAAACCACCCGGAACACGCACGACCCCAGAATGACGATCACCGTGGGCACAATGCTTTTTCCCAGCCCGCGCGAGGCGGCGATGGTGCAGTCCATAAAGGCGGAGACCATATACGAGAACCCCATGATCCGCAGGCGGTACATTCCTGCTTCGGCCACGGCGGCGTCCTGCGTGAACAGCCCAAGGAAGGTGCGGCCAAACAATACCAGTCCCAGCCCCAGCAGCGCACCTATGCCGAATGAGTAGGCCAGACTAATCAGATAGCTTTTTTTCACGCGGTCGCGGTTTCCGGCGCCAAGGTTCTGCCCCATAAAGCTGGAGCACGCCACATAAAACGCGGCCATGACATCATACACCAGCCCGTCGGCGTTGCTGGCGGCGGCGTTGCCCTCGACCATCACGGTTTCAAAGCTGTTGACCCCGGCCTGCACAAACAGGTTGGCAATGGCAAAAATGGCATTCTGCAGCCCGGCGGGCACACCCAGCACCAGTACGGAGCGTGCGCTGTCCGCCGAAAGGCAGCGCGGGGCAATTTTCAGCCCATAGCGCTTTTGCCCGCGCAGCAGGTCGAACAGCAGCAGCAGCCCGGAAAGGTACTGCGAGATCACGCTGGCAATGGCCACACCGGCCTCGGCCAGGTTGCAGACAATGACGAAAAACAGGTTCAGCGCGATGTTCAGCACACCGGCGGCCGCCAGATAGATCAGCGGGCGGCGGGTCTGGCCAAAGGCGCTGAACACGGCGTTGCCATAGTTGTACAGCGCCAGCGCGGGCATGCCCAGAAAATAGATGTGCAGATAGCGCAGCGCGCCATCCAGCAGCTCTTCCTTGGTGTGCAGCAGCTCCAGCAGGGTGCGCGCGCCGCCCAGCCCGGCTCCCAGCAGCACGGCCCCGAAGAGCAGGCAGACCAACAGCGCGGTCGAAACCGTTTGGTTGATACCGTCGCGATCCTGCGCGCCGTAATGGCGCGCCACCAGCGCGTTGACGCCGCCCCCCAGCCCGATGAGAAAGCCGGTGAACAGCGTGACCAGCGTGGAGGTAGAGCCCACTGCGCCAAGCGCGGCCGGGCCGGCAAACCGCCCGACCACGGCAATATCGGACATATTAAACAGCACCTGCAGCAGGTTGGAGGCCATCAGCGGCAGGCTGAACAGCAGGATCTGGCGGCCCAGCCGCCCCTGCGTCATGGAATGTGAAGCGGTCGACATAATAGAATCGTTCCCTCAAAAACACAACCGACCGCCCCGCCCAAGCGGCAGAACGGCAAAGAAAAAGGCCCGCCTGACGGCGGACGTTCCCTATTGTACCGCGGAAGCCTGCTTTTGTCAAGAACGGCTGTTCCTGTTGTGCCGTATCGCCTGTGTGTCTGCGGCGGGGGCGCTGCGCTTGAATCACGGGGGAAAAAATGGTATACTAAAAAGCAAACGCTGCATCTGTCAGCGGTACGCCCGGCGCACCGGCCGGAGAAAAGAAAGGATGGCGGCTTGCTTTCATGCCCAAAAAACAGGAATATTCCAATGAGAGTATCGTCACGCTGAAAGGGGCGGACCGGGTGCGCAAGCGCCCCGGGGTCATTTTCGGTTCGGATGACCGGGAGGGCTGCGCCCACTCGATCTTTGAGATCGTTTCCAACTCCATTGACGAAGCGCGCGAGGGCTTCGGCGATAAGATCATTGTCACAAAATTTGCGGATGATTCCGTGGAGGTACAGGATTTCGGCCGCGGCATGCCGGTCGATTACAACAACGGTGAGGACCGCTATAACTGGGAGCTGCTCTTTTGCGAAATGTACGCGGGCGGCAAGTACGGCGGCGAGGAAAACTATGAGTACTCGCTGGGCCTCAACGGCCTTGGCCTGTGCGCCACGCAGTACGCCAGCGAATATATGATCGCGGATATTTACCGCGACGGCTTCCATTATCATCTCGAGTTCCGCCACGGCGAAAATGTGGGCGGCCTGAAAAAGGAGCCCACCACCCGCCGCCAGACCGGCTCGACCATCCGCTGGCGGCCCGATCTGGCGGTTTTTACCGATATCAACGTTCCGTCGGCGTATTTTGACGATATGCTGCGCCGTCAGGCCGTGGTCAACGCAGGCGTGCATTTTGTCTTTCAGGATGAAAGCAGCGGCAAGCGCGTTACCACCGAGTATTACTATGAAAACGGCATCCGTGATTATGTGGAGGAGCTGGCGGACGGCGACAGCCTGACGCCGGTGCGCACCTGCGCCTCCAGCGCACAGGGCCGCGACCGTGACGACCGCCCCGAATACAAGGTAAAAATGAGCGCGGCCTATTGCTTTTCCAACCGGGTGCAGCGGCTGGAATACTATCACAACTCCAGCTGGCTGGAGCATGGCGGCAGCCCCGAAAAGGCCGTGCAAAGCGCATTTGTCAGCATGATCGACGGCTATCTCAAGCAGAAGAACCTGTACAAAAAGGGCGAGGGCAAAATTTCGTTCAAGGATATCTGCGACTGCCTGATCTTTGTTTCCAGCTGCTTTTCCACCCAGACAAGCTATGAAAACCAGACGAAGAAATCCATCACCAACCGGTTCGTTCAGCTGGCCATGACGGATTTTCTCAAGCACGATCTGGAGATTTATTTCATCGAGCGCCCCGAGGAGGCGCAGAAGCTGTGCACGCAGGTGCTGGTGAACATGCGCAGCCGCGAGCAGGCCGAGCGCACCCGCCTGAGCGTCAAATCCAACCTGACCAAGCAGATGGATATGGCCAACCGTGTCGCCAAATTTGTGGATTGCCGCTCGAAGGATCTCACCCGGCGCGAGCTGTATATCGTGGAGGGCGATTCGGCTATGGGCGCGGTCAAGCAGAGCCGCGACAGCGAGTTTCAGGCCATCATGCCGGTGCGCGGCAAGATCCTCAACTGTCTGAAGGCCGATTATGCCCGCATTTTCAAAAGCGACATCATCACCGATCTTCTGCGGGTGCTGGGCTGCGGCGTCGAGGTGGCCAACAAGGGCAAAAGCCAGCTGGCCTCGTTTGATCTGTCGCTGCTGCGCTGGAGCAAGATCATCATCTGTACGGATGCCGATGTGGACGGTTACCACATCCGCACCGAGATCCTCACCATGCTTTACCGGCTGACCCCGACGCTCATCCGCGAGGGCTATGTCTACATTGCCGAAAGCCCGCTGTATGAGATCAGCACCCGCGACAAGACCTGCTTTGCCTACACCGAAACCGAGAAAAACGAGTTTCTGGCCCGCATCGGCAAGGAAAAATATACCATCCAGCGCTCCAAAGGCTTGGGCGAAAACGACCCCGAAATGATGTGGCTGACCACCATGAGCCCGGAAAGCCGCCGTCTGATCAAGGTCATGCCGGAGGACGCCAAGCGGACGGCCGATATGTTCGATTTGCTGATGGGCGACAACCTGACCGGCCGTAAGGAGCATATCGCCAACCACGGCTATGAATATCTAGACGATCTGGATGTGAGCTGAGAGGACCGAAACGGCCCTCTGTATGCAGGAAAGGAAGAACCGAATGGCAAAAAAGAAAACCACCCGTCGGGAGGCTGCCGCCGC
>CAKTAM010000126.1 GCA_934527255.1 uncultured Oscillospiraceae bacterium
GGGTAGACAGGTCGGATTGCAGTCCTTTTGCTGCTGCCATTTTGTCAATTCTCTGGGCGGTTTTATAGGTCCAATAAATTTGATAGAACGGCACAAAAATACACAGCAGAAGCTTTGTTGTCGGATTTCTTTCTTCTTCGTCCTTGACGCTGTTCGTATAGCCGGTAACACGGTAGATCCAAATCAAAAGCCAAACGCCAAACGTGAACAGAAGCAGCAGAATGTGTTTTAAAAGCCCGCAGTAAAGCTCGTCAGCTTCAGGCGAGGAAGTGCTGTTATTGTTTACCGTATGATTCCCGGCGGGCTTTGAGGTATTAGGCAGTCCGTCCGGGTAAACGACCCACATCATGGAAAGGCAAACAGCCGCGGCATCAAGAAGGATGCTTACAAAATTTCCGAAATAGAGGTAGGAGAAAAGATCGAAAATAGAAAGCCCGCTAAGAATCGCCGGGACAAACCAGATCTTCTCTCCGACGCCTTTCAGTTGTGGGATATAATCGGTAAGCTCTGCGGTACAAATCAGTGCGGCAGCAATATATGCAAGTGCGCCAAGCCATGAAAAAACGCTGCGGCTACTGCGCTCGCGCACGGCATAAAGCAAAAAAATAATGGCAAGAACGGCATAACCCGCACAAAGAACAATATCTCTTCTTTTGGTGATCAGTGCGTAGCTGATGGCTGCGAGGCCGATTATTTGCAATATTCTAAGAATGGAAAAATAAATGGGGAAGATACACAGTACAGCCAAAGCGGCAAACAAAATACCAGCGATCAAAGCGGTATTATTTTCTTTTTTCTGCGTCATAAAAAATGACCTCCTCTTATGTTGCACCGGTGTTTGAGACGATGCGCGCCGTGTTTACCGCGGCTTTCTGTCTGCGCACCGGCGGGGGGGGAACGCATCCGGGCGGCGGGGCGGCCTTTGCCGCCCGTTCCGCTGCCTGCCCGGGTCTCCCTGTTTGTATTACATCGCAAACGTCGGCATATTTACAAACGGCTTGTTTTACAAACAAGCGAGGCGAATCGGTTTCCGGTGTTTGGAAAGGCTGCCCTTTGCAGACAGAGAGCCGGGCGCGGAGCACGCGCCCGGCTTCGTCTGCTTTATGGGCAAAACAGTCGCAGCAGAAAGCCCACTACAAACAGAACCATGGCCCCGATCGTAATGGGGATAAATGCGTCAAAGCCGATGGTGACCATTGCGAGCAGATCGCCGATAATGGAGATGATCATCAGCATAAAGCCGATGGTTTTCCCCTGCCCTGAAAGGGATCGACTGCTATCGGCCGTTTCTTTCTGCGGCATTGCGTCTGCCGGGTCAAGCATTACTTTGACCTTTTGTTCGGCGGAGGAAGCAGCTTCACCGATTTTATTGCCGCAGCCGGGGCAGAATACCGTTCCGTCCGGTATTTCCTTACCGCACTTTGTGCAAAACATATTTTTTCTCCTTTTTATTTTTTGAAGCCTAAAACCGTTTTCAGCACTTTGGTGCCCGTGAGAGGGGTAACCAGCTGCGGGCCCGCCCCCTTGAAAACGACATTGCCATCTGCTTCAACGCCCTCGATCACGGCACCAAAACGTGTCTGCTTTGTTTTGCCAAGCGCATTTCGCGTTTTTGCAACCAGTTCGCAGTAAACCATGCCGTCCTTTCCCTCTTCGTAGTTTTCCAGCTCTCCAAAGGTCGGATTGATGCCAACGATCATGGGGTTGGCGGTCATATACTGGCAAAATCTTTCATAAATGAAATCTTTTTTGGATTTCAGCACCACCTTTTCTTCGGCAGGGGTAGATGCGGTAGGAACCTCTCCTACTTTATTGCCGCAGTTTGGGCAAAAAGCCGCACCGTCTTGAATTTGATTGCCACATTTTACACAGAACATACTTGTTTTCCTCCTTATGTTTTCGGCCTAAAGATTTTTCGTTCGATACAATGCGTGCGGCGTTTGCTGCGGCTTCCCGCCCGCACACAGCGGGAAACGGCCGCCGGGCTGCGGGGCAGCCGGAGGCTATCTGCAGCCCGGCGGCGCGCCGCTTCCTGCCTGCAGAGAGGGCGGAATGCGGTGCAGCGGCCGTGCTTGATGCTACGGGATCACTCGCCGGCCTCCAGCGTGCCCTCTATCCGCGTGATCTGAATGTTTGTGGGGCAAAGGGGAAGATAGCCCGTTCCATCTTCATTTTGTTCAATCGGCTGTTGATCCAACAGGATGGCAAACCGGGGCGGATAACCCTCATCGCCGGTATAACCGATGGTGTTCGTTTTCACTTTTCCGTCAATGATCTGATCGCGCGACATAGGAAAGAACTCCGGCATATGCTTGGTTGCCCCGCGAATAAATGCGTTTTCATTGGCAACTGCATCCGGGTGTGAAACGCAGTCGCTCAGCACATAGGAAAAAGTGTCCAGATCATATGTAATATCGCTTGTGCGGTAATCCACACTATATTCCACAGCAACATCCGCAATGTAGTAGGAGTATGCTTCCTTTGGTTCCAGAAGAGTAAAGAAATACAGAGAGGTTCCCGTTTTTTCGCCAAAGGCGTTTTGGCTGTAGCTGACACTGAGATACTGGTTGATCTCCAGATACTCCTGCCAGTTGTCCAGGGTAAGCTCGATGAATTGTTCCGTCGGCGTGGCTTCGTCGGTGACGTCCTGCGTCTGCGGGGCGGCCGTTTCGTCGGTTTGCGTTGTTCCGGCGGCTTCGCCTGCCGTGCTGTCGGGCTTTGCTGCGGTCTGCCGGGCGCCGCAGGCCGCAAGGCCCAGGCACAGGGCGGCGGCCAGCAGCAGTGCAAGCGTTTTTTTCATATAGAATCCTCCTGCTTTTTTGTCGTAAAGAGTAGAATACAATAAGAATAGAATACGGTGAAAAAGCTGTGAAAACAATTACCTGCCTGCATACTATGAGCAAATTATTTTTTACTCAGAGAGAGAAAGCGGCAAAGCCGCGTTTGGGGTGAAGTGCCTTTGGGCAAAGCGCCGCCGTCGGCACTGCGGCACGGCGGCGCTGCCGGTGGGGAACCGCAAAAGAAAAAGCGCGGGAGCTTCCGTAGAAGCTCCCGCGCGGGGGGACAGGATATTTTGGGGATACAGGGCGCTGTCGGCGCCGCCGACGGCACGCACCCAGCCGGGCCGCGCTGCCGTTATGCGTCACAGCGGCGGCAGGTGTTGCCGATCAGCGACAGGCGGGCCGTTACTCAAACAGCGCCCCCTCCGTGTTGATGGGGTAGGAAATGGGGTTGTCGATATCGACCCGGTTGCCCGAAAAGGTGCTGCCCGCAAAATCAATGCTGACAGAGCCGCCCAGCGTGGCAAACTGTACGCCGATATCGTTGTCGGCAATGAGGCAGCCGGGGAACACATTGTTGAAGGAGTGGAACGCTGCCGAGTAGTACTTGAAGCCGATGCCGTTACCGCGGAAGGTGCAGTTTTCCACGCCGATCATGCCGCCGTCCAGCGCGATGGCGCCGATATCCCAGCCGGTGAAGGTGCAGCCGCCCATATAAACGGAGGCCGTGGCGGAAAGCCCGATGCCGCCGCTGCCGATGAAGTCCAGATCAAACAGCATGACGTTGGCGGGATAATCCGACTGCACCGACACGCTGCCGGTAAAGACGGTACGGCCGCTGCCGTCCGCGCAGCCGTAAAGATTGACCGCGCGGGAGCGGATGGTAAGCCCGCCGTCATAGGTGACGGGCGGCAGAGTGATATCCACAATGACATCGGCCGGTACCTCTTCGTCAATGCGGGCCAACAGCGCGTTCAGCTCTGCCAGCGTGTTCAGGGGCGTATCCTCCGGCGTGTAGGTCTGATGCACCAGTGGGATCACCTCATAGGTCTGCTTCAGACGAATGACATCGCCGTTTTTCATGCGCAGCGTCCACACCAGCTGATTGGTTCCGCTGTCCCCGGTATAGGTGATATTGCATTCGCGCGCGGCGGGCGCATAGTCGGGGGTGTAGAGGGGCCGCCCCAGCTCCAGCGCGCCGTTTTCATTGGGAAACGCCTCCAGCGTGCAGCTTTCCACCTTTTCAAAAAAGGCGTCGGCATCGGCAAGCTCTCCGTTTTGGAACACACCCAGCATGGGGGTATCTGTACTGCGCTCATCGGGGGAAAGCTGCACGGTCTTGCTGGCGATGGGGCGCTTGTTGAGAATATCCCCCGGGTAAAAGCTGGCCAGCAGCTCATATGTACCGTCACTGTCAGTGTAGGTGACGGCCGCATCGCCCTCAAAGGTTCTGGGGCGGTTGGCCAAAAACACGACCAGCGCCGCCGCAGCCAGCACCAGCACCCCAAGCAGTGCGTACAGCGCCTTTCTGCGCCACGGGCGCGGCGGCTTCTTTTCGGTGCGGGTGATCTGGCTTTTGGCACAGTGCGGGCAGAAGGAGGCATCCTCCGGCAGCGGCGCGCCGCAGTGTTGACAGGCTTTGCTCATATGTTCTCTCCTTTGGGCAGTCACAGCGCTTCCATCAGGGAAAGCACATTTCTATAACGTTTTTTGGGGTTGACCATGGTGCATTTCTGCACCACGCGGCCCAGCTTGCCGCCGGCCAGCTCTTTGGAGGGGTGCTTCCCCGTCAGCATGATGTTCAACAGCACCCCCAGCGAGTAGATGTCGGCCCGCGCATCCGTCTGGGCAATACCGTACTGCTCGGGCGCGGCATAGCCGGTCGTGCCCAGAACCTGTGTATCCTGACTGGTGCTGTCTTTGAAAAGGCGGGAGGCGTCAAAATCGATCAGCACGGCCTGGCTGCCGCGCAGAATGACGTTTTCGGGCTTGACATCCCGGTGCACGGCCCCCAGCGAGTGCAGCACCCACAGCGCCCGGCAAAGCTGCAGGGTGATCTCCCGCGCCTGCGCGGGGGTCAGGCGCGCGCCCGCCAGCAGAAACGCCAGCGAATCGCCCTGAATGTATTCCTCCAGCACCGCCACCCGGCCATCC
>CAKTAM010000127.1 GCA_934527255.1 uncultured Oscillospiraceae bacterium
GCTCTGTCACGGCGACGACGCCGGTCGTCGAGGGAACCACACTCAGGCAGGTGGTCACCCTGTCGCCGTTGTTGATGGAGGCGGTGATGTAGGCCATGCCGACGCCCACCCCCACCACGGTACCGTTGGAGTTGACCGTTGCCACCGCGTTATCCGAAGATGTGACCACGGGCGATTCGCCCGCCGCCGAGGGCGACAGCTGGTACTGCAGCTGCAGCGTTGCGCCTGCCTGCAGCGTGGTATGCGTATAGCTGACGTTGATGTAATTGGCGCAGACGTACCCCACCTGCCCCGCCTGCGACGAGACCTTGTACCAGTAGGGGTATTTCAGGAAATCCGTTCCGCTGCTGCGCACCTCTTCCAGAATGGTGACCGGCGTACCGGCCGCCAGCACCGTGCCGGATTTGTTGGCCGCGCTGGTCGTCGGACCGGTGCGCAGATTGACGCTGGCGTTGGCCACGCCGGTACTGACATAGTTTCCCAGCGAGATGGAATCGGCCAGATAGGCCGCGGACTGCGGCATATTTTCGTACACTGGAATGATAAAAGTACGCTCGGCGTTGAGCACATCGACGGAAAGCGCCCGCCATGTATTGCAGGCCTCTTCAGCCGCACCGGAGATGGCCGTCATATACTGGTGCGAGTAATATGGCGCGCTGACCACGTTAAAGCGCTGGAAATAGCTGGTACTTTGCCCGCGCGACAGATAGCCGGAGGCAATGTATTCCGCGCCGCCGCTGATGGAGCGCACCGGCGTCGTCCACGGGCGGCTGTAAGTCGTGCCGCTGCCCGCCCACGCCAGCGCCTGCTGAATGCTGCTGCTGCCGTAGGCATAGATGTTGTAAAAGTTGTACAGTCCCTCATAACCGGCCACCGTGCCGGAAATAGTCGCCCCGCCGCTGCCGACCTCGTTGCGGATCTTGGAGGCCAGATAATACGGGTTGACGCCGTACGTCTTGCCCGCATTGAGAATGGCCTGCGCATAGGAAAGGTCGATCACATTGGTGGCCCCGTGGCTGTTTTTGTACACGATCTGGCTGCCCGTCAGCACGGTACCGGCCAGAATGCCCTGTATCACGGCCAGCTCGTTGGCGGAGGCGTGATATGCCAGCGATTCAAACTGCAGAATGTATTCCTCCCGCAGGAAGTTGCGCGGATCCATGTAGTAGGAGACCGCAAACTCGCTTGCCGTCACATAGCCGCTTTCGATAAAGGTATAAGAGCCCGTGGCCGGGTCGTAGCAGCCGGCCGCCTTGCTTTTGAAAACGTCGCCCGCCGTGCTGACGACCAGACTGCGGCCGGAGGAGCATTCGGCAGAAACCGCCGTCGCCCAGTTGAGCCCGGTATGGTAAGGCTCGAACCGCCAGTTGGGGTGCTGCTCGTGCAGGCGGCTGAGCAGATGCACATAGCTTTCCGGAAAGCCGGCGCTCACCAGCCCCTGCTCATATTCGGAATAGGTGCTGCCCGCCTGGGAATGAAAGCCCGCCAGCGGCAGCGTGCCCAGCACCATGGCGGCCAGCAGCAGGACTGCAAGCCAGCGACGCACGGCAAACGGTTTTCTGCGCCCAGTGCGATATGCCTTTTTCATGGTTCTTCGCCTCCCTGCTCCGACAAATTCCACGCCAGTGCCGCCGTTTTCAGCCTGCCGTTTTCCTCCAGCTTCTGAAAATCCAGGATCAGATACCGGGGATGATTGTTTTTCAGAATGACCGCCGAGCCCTTTTCGTTGACCAGACGTGCCACCCGTGAAAAGTTCTGGTTGGCCTCGGTCATGGAAACCAGCCGCGCTGTATCGATTCTCACCTGCCGCGCCCCTTTCCGGCGGCGGCCCGCTATGGCCGCCGCATTCGCCCTTTTTCGACATTATACCTTTTTTCTAGGATAAATTCAACCTATTTTTTCCAAAAACGGCGTACCTTTGAAAAGAACTTGTGCTTTTACCCGGAAAACGATACAATAAGAAAAAAACGGTTGACTGGGAGGCTTGCGGAAAATGAACCGCATTTTTGTGGATTTTGAGATGAACGTCGTGCCCCGGCAGCTGCGGCAGAGCGCCGGGCTGCGGCAGGAGATCATTGAGATCGGCGCGGTGCGCATGGACGGCGACTATCAGGTGACGGATACCTTCCGCGCCTATATTCACCCGCAGTACAGCGATTTTGTCGACTCGAAAATTTACCGTCTGACAGGCATCACCAGCCGCGATGTTGCCGCGCGGCCGCTGCTGCAGCAGGGCCTGGCCGATTTTGCCGCCTGGTGCGGCGACGGCTTTACCCGCATGTACGCCTGGAGTGAAAGCGACCTTGCCCAGCTGGAGGAGGAATGCGCCGCCAAGGAGCTGGGTGACTGCGGCCTGCTGCAGCGCGGCCGGGTGCACTGGGTAGATTTTCAGCGCATTTACTGCCGCGTGCTGCACGAGCGTCGGCAGGTCTCGCTGGAATATGCACTGAAAAACTGCGGCATCGCCCCGGACGGCACGCTGCACGATGCCGCCGATGACGCCCGCAACAGCGCCCGCATCATGGCCTATTTTCACAGCCCCGCTTTTGAAAAGCACCTGTCGGCCGTCGCCGCCGTGCATCAGAAGGAGCCCTCGCATATGAACGCGCTTTCCGGCGCGCTGCAGCAGCAGCTGGCTGCCCTGCTGGCCGAAATGCAGGAGGAGGACGGCGACTGACAGCCGCTCCGGCTGCCCGGTGCGTGCGGCACGGGGCCGCAGCGCTGCCCCGTGCAGGCAGACCCGCCTCTGCGCCGTCCATGCGTTGAAAACGCGCCCGGTGCCGCATTCCGCGCACACACCGCTTTTTCGCACAGAAAAACCGCCGTTTCCCCTTTTGAGGAGAAACGGCGGTTTTTACAGTATGCAAGCGTTTTGAAAAAGGCCAAGCAGCCCGTCAGGAAGGCCTTTTGTGCCGCAGCTATATCAACCTCCAGTGGGCTCGGTTTCTTCTGCCGCAGCGTCAATCATACAGAGAACGTCAGCGCATACCCGATGAATCCTTCTCCCGTTCCGGCAGCGCAGAAAACGGCTGCCGTCAGATACAAGGCAAGGTCCTTAGTTTTCCGGGCGTACCAAATGTCTCCGGCGTGACGAATATCCCGAGTATGATAATATCTCGAGTAGAGGCTCATCTCGAGTATGGCAGGCCAAACGCGCTCAGCGCTTTGGACGCTCCTTTTTCTTCCAATTGAGCAGGAATGCCGAATTGGTGATCACCAGCACCGAGCCTGCGTTGTGCACCAGCGCACCGACAACGGGATCCAGCTTGCCGATGATCGCCAGCGCAATGGCAATAAAATTCAGCGTCATGGAAAAGGTCATATTGAGCTTGATGGTCGTCATCATACGCCGCGAAAGCGCCACCAGATGCGGCAGCTCCTTTACCTCGTCGCCAACCAGCGCAATATCCGCTGCATCGACGGCAATATCGCTGCCCACGCCGCCCATAGCAATGCCGACTGCAGCCTTTTTCAGCGCCGGTGCATCGTTTACGCCGTCGCCGATCATACACACCGGCATAGCCCTGCGCTGATATTCTTCAATATGCTTCAGCTTATCCTCCGGCAGGCAGCCCGCCCGCACCTCGCGGATGTGCAGCTTATCCGCCATGGCTCTTGCGACGTTCTCGTGGTCGCCGGTCAGCAGCACCGGCTGAACACCCAAACGGGACAGCGCCGCAACGGCAGCCGCGCTGTCCTCCCGCAGGGTATCCGACAAGGCCAGAAACCCGGCGAACACGCCCTGCACAGCAAGGTATGTTACCGTGCAGCCCTGTGTAAGATATGCTTCGGCCTCAGCCGAATCGGTCATATCAACGCCGTGCTCCCGCAGCAGCTCCGGGTTTCCGGCCAGAATCTGACTGCCGTCGACCTGCGCACACACGCCCCGGCCGGGAATCATCTGAAACGCCTCTGCTGCGGCCGGTGTGCCGCCGCCCTCCCGATAGTCGGCCACAATGGCTTTTCCCAGCGGATGCTCGGAAAACTGCTCCGCCGCAGCCGCCAGACGGTAAATCTCATTATCGGTAATGCTCTCTGTCACGCTTTTTACGGCAACCACC
Organism: uncultured Oscillospiraceae bacterium; assembly: GCA_934527255.1. Lineage (GTDB taxonomy): Bacteria > Bacillota > Clostridia > Oscillospirales > Ruminococcaceae > UBA1762. The sequence goes on from CAKTAM010000127.1 coordinate 4,062, forward strand.
TGCGGCGTGCCATGGGTCAGCGTGCCGGTTTTGTCAAACGCAATGATTTTTGCCTTGGCCAGACGCTCCAACGCGTCCCCCTCCCGAACCAGAAACCCATGCTTTGTCGCATTGCCGATGGCCGCCATGATGGCCGTAGGGGTTGCCAGCACCAGCGCACAGGGGCAAAACACGACCAGAATGGTAACCGCACGGATGATCTGACCGGTGACGAGCCATGTCAGCGCGGCAGCCGTCAGGGCAATGACGACGATCCAGGTTGCCCAGCGGTCGGCAAGACCGACGATTTTTGCCTTGCCTGCATCCGCCGACTGTACCAGGCGGATCATCCGCTGAATGGAGCTGTCCTCGCCGACACGGGTAGCCTCCATCTCAAAGGCGCCGAACTGGTTGACCGTACCGCTGGACACCTCGTCCCCGACCGTCTTATCCACAGGAAGCGACTCCCCGGTCATCACCGCCTGATTGACAGAGGTTTGCCCGGCCAGGATCACCCCATCCACCGGGATTGCCTCACCCGGAAGCACGCGCAGGCGATCGCCCGTTCTGACCTGCTCGGCCGGGATGACCTCCTCACACCCGTTTCGCAGCACACGCGCCGTCTGCGGTGTCAGATGCACCAGCTTTTCTATGCCTGCTCTGGCCCTGGCAACGGTCAGCTCCTCCAGCAGGCCGCCCAGCTGCATGATGAACGCCACCTCACCGGCCGCAAAGCTTTGCCTAATACAAACAGAGGCGATCAGCGCCAGTGAAACC
>CAKTAM010000128.1 GCA_934527255.1 uncultured Oscillospiraceae bacterium
GTGCCCGACTATATCAGCGAAAAGATCATGCTGCAGCTGAAGGTGGATAAAATCGGCGTCGGCCACTGCTACACCTGCATGGGCTGCCGCAGCTTCCTGACCCCGTATGTGGATGAAAACGGCCAGCCCAAATATTACGGGCGCTTCAACCAGGGCGTTGTCACGCTGAACCTGGTGGATGTGGCCTGCACCGCCTGCAAGGACGGCAGGGATGAGAAAAAATTCTGGAGAGTGATGGACGAGCGGCTGGAGCTTTGCCACCGCGCCCTGCAGTGCCGTCACGAGCGGCTGGAGGGCACGCTTTCCGATGCGGCCCCCATTCTGTGGCAGCACGGCGCGCTGGCCCGTCTGAAAAAGGGCGAGCCCATCACCAAGCTGCTGCACGGCGGCTATTCCACCATCAGCCTGGGCTATGCCGGGCTGTGGGAGTGCGTGTATGAGGTGACCGGCAAAAAGCTGACCGAGCCGGAGGGCGAGGCGTTCGGCCTGCGCGTGATGCGCGCCATGAACGATGCCTGCGCCCGCTGGAAGGCCGCCGAAAACATCGACTACTCCATTTACGGCACGCCGCTGGAATCCACCACCTACAAATTCGCCAAGTGCCTGCAGCGCCGGTTCGGCGTCATTCCCGGCGTCACCGACAAAAGCTATATCACCAACAGCTATCATGTGCATGTTACCGAGCCCATCGACGCCTTTGAAAAGCTGGCCTTTGAGGCCAAATTTCAGGCGCTTTCGCCGGGCGGGGCCATCAGCTATGTCGAGGTGCCCAACATGCAGCACAATCTGGAGGCCGTCCTGCAGGTGGTGCGCTTTATCTATGACAACATCATGTATGCCGAGCTCAACACCAAAAGCGACTATTGCCAGGTGTGCGGCTGGGACGGCGAGATCGGCATTGTGGAAGAGGGCGGCAAGCTGGTGTGGAAGTGCCCGCGCTGCGGCAACACCGACCAGAACCGCATGAACGTGGCCCGGCGCACCTGCGGCTATATCGGCACGCAGTTCTGGAACCAGGGCCGCACGCAGGAGATCAAGGAGCGGGTGCTGCACCTGTAACGGCGGCCCCGTGAAAGGAGGCCCCATGAATTACGCACAGCTCAAGCCCTGCGACATTGCCAACGGGCCGGGGGTGCGGGTGTCGCTGTTTGTTTCGGGCTGCACCCACCACTGCCCCGGCTGCTTCAACGCCGTCGCGTGGGATTTTGATTATGGCCGTCCGTTTGACGCCGCTGCCGAGCAGCGCGTTCTGGAGGCCCTTGCCCCGGCGCATATCAACGGGCTTTCGCTGCTGGGGGGCGAGCCGATGGAGCCCGCCAACCAGCGCGGCCTGCTGGGACTGGTGCGCCGCATGCGCGCCCTGTACCCCAAAAAGGATATCTGGTGCTACACCGGGTATCTGTACGAGCGGGATCTGGCCGCATCGGACGGCCGCGCCCGGTGCGAGGCCACGCAGGAGCTGCTGGAGGCCATCGACGTGCTGGTGGATGGCCCCTTTGTGCAGGAGCAGGCGGATATTTCGCTGCTGTTCCGCGGTTCGGCCAACCAGCGGCTGTTGGATTTGCCCGCCACGCGGGCCAGCGGCTGCCCGGTGCTGTGGCAGCCGCAGCCGCTTTGAGAGGCGGCGTTTTCCCTGCTTTTTAAGCGGCGCTTTTTTGCCGCCGCTGCCGTTTTTACCCTGACGATCAGAAAGGAGCCTTGCATGCTGGTACGCATTCAAAAGCTGGATCCCCGCGCCCGCATTCCCTCGCGCGGCAGCGCGCAGGCGGCCGGATACGACCTGTACGCCTGCCTGCCCGCGCCGGAGCTGACCATTGCCCCCCACACCAATTGCCGGGTAGGCACCGGGCTGGCCATCGCCGTGCCGGAAGGATATTTTGGAGCCATTTTTGCCCGCAGCGGGCTGGCTGCCAAGCAGGGGCTGCGCCCGGCCAACTGTGTCGGCGTGGCCGACAGCGACTATCGCGGTGAATATATGGTGGCGCTGTACAACGACAGCGACGAGCCGCGCACCGTCCATGACGGCGACCGCATTGCCCAGCTGGTGGTTCTGCCTTATCTGAACATCGAGTTTGAGGAGGCCGAAGCGCTGGAGGACACCGCCCGCGGCGCGGGCGGCTTTGGCAGCACGGGCGTACAGTAACGTTGATGCAAAGGCAGTGCGCCGCAGTTTTCCCCAACTGCAGGCGCAGTCGGGCCATGGGCTGCCGTTCACAAGGCAGCTGCGGCCCTTGTGCGGCCGCACGCATCGGCGCTTGTGTACCACTGCACCCTTTTTGCTGATGAGACGGAGAAGAAGCTTCCCTTTTTTCTTCTCTGTATGGAAAAAGCCGACGGAAGCTCCGTCGGCTTTTTTCTGTTGCGGATCGGTTGGAAACAAACGTTTCCCTTGCTTTTTCTGTTCACGCGGCGATCTTCCGCGCAGAACAGCGCCGCCGACATCGCGTCGTTGGCGCGGGCGGCATACAGCGCATTGATTAGCGCGGGGCGTTTTCTGCCGCCCGCATAGCCGGGCCGCACAGCGCCTGCCGCGCCAACGGCGTTTTTATTTTGCTGCGGGCGTGTCAAACAGCTCGGATGCGCGCGCCAGCTGACGGATGATGTCGATGTGCTGCGGACATACCGCCTCGCACTGGCCGCAGCCGATGCAGTCGCCGGCCTTGACGCCGCCGCGGGTGGCAAAGCCATAGCTGCCGCGCGCCGCCTGCGGGTTCTGATAGATCAGCTGGTGGTTCATCGCCGAAAAAATGGCCGGAATGGGCACCCCCTGCGGACATCCCTTCATGCAGTAGCGGCAGTCGGTGCACGGCACGGTGGGCACCGCCGCCAGCGCGGCCTGCACCTGCCCGATCACGGTGCGCTCGGCATTGTTCAGCGGCTGAAAATCGGCCATGGTCGCCAGATTATCCTGCATCTGCGCCAGATCGGACATGCCCGACAGCACCGTCACCAGCCCATCCAGCGAAGCGGCGTAGCGCAAAGCCCAGCTGGAAAGGCTGGCCGTCGGCTCGGCCCCGCGCAGAATATCCGCCATGGCGGGCGGCAGGTTGGCCAGCGCGCCACCCTTGACCGGCTCCATAATAATGACCGGCTTGCCGTGGCGGCGGGCCGTCTCGTAACATTTGCGCGACTCCACGATTGGGCTGTCCCAGTCGGCATAGTTGATCTGCAGCTGCACAAACTCCGTTTCCGGGTGCTGCGTCAGAATGCGGTCCAGCTCTGCCGCCTTGTCGTGAAACGAAAAGCCCACATGCCTGACCAGCCCTTTTTCCTTCAGCTCCTGCACAAACTGCCAGATGCCGTATTCTTCAAACCGGCGGGTGCGTTCGCCGCCCAGATTGTGCAGCAGGTAAAAATCAAAATAGCCCGCGCCGGTACGCTCCAGCGAGGTCCAGAACATCTGACGCGCCTCCTCGGCCGTTTTGGCCCCGGCCCATGCGGGCAGCTTGGTCGCCAGCCGGAAGCTTTCGCGCGGGTAGCGATCCACCAGCGCCGCCTTGACCGCCCGCTCCGATTTGCCGTCCAGATAGCCGTACGCCGTATCAAAATAGGTAAACCCCTTGGAAAGGAACAGGTCGACCATCTGCTTGGTCTGCTCCAGATCCACCTCACCGCCCAGCATGGGCAGGCGCATCAGGCCAAAGCCCAGCTTTTTGATGTTTTTTCCCAGATACATTTCGGTTGCCTCCTTTTTTTTCGCGCCGCCGGCCATCAGCCGGGCGACGGTTTTCTGAATGGCCGCCCGCCCCTCGTGCGGGTCGTTCAGCGTCAGAACGCTCTGCTCCAGCGGACACAGGCCGTCGCCGGTGCGGTTGACGATCTGCCGCACCATGGCGTGCGCCTGTGCCGGTATGCCGTTTGCCGCAAGGTAGGCCAGCCCCGGCTCGCTGGCCGTCAGGGCGAAAACCTGCCGCACACCGCCCAGCACCGCCAGCATGGCGGCTGCTTTGCCGATGATCTTATCCACCAGCACGGCCCCCTGCAGGCGCTGCGGGTCGTTTTGCAGCAGCTGCAGCAGCGGGCGCACCCCGCGGCCGCTGGCCGGATAAGGCGGCTGGTCCGGCTGCAGCAGCACACAGTCCGCCTGTCCGCTCTCAATGGTCTCCACTGCCCGGAGGATCGGCTCCGGCAGGCTGCTTTTCCACGGTTCGTTTTGCTGCATGCTGCACCTTTTCTTACGGCTGCGCCCCCGGCGCGCCGCGCGTTTTCTCTTTGTTAGTCTACCCTCTCCGTCTTTTTTTGTCAAGCAGAGCCGTTTATCCCTTGCCGCCGTCGAAATTTCTGTTATAATAAAGAGTAACATCAGCGGCAGACGGAACGGCCGTTGCCGCCAAGAGCTTTGGGAAGGAGTGGGAAAGCATGAAAAAGAACGAAACCACCGCACAGAAGGTCGCGCGCAAGCTGGAGAAAAAGCTGCGGCTGATCCGTGTGGCCCGCGGGGAAGAGCCTGCGGATCTTGTGCTGAAGAACGCCACCTATCTGAATGTGTTCAGCAACGATTTCTGCCACGGTGACATCGCCGTTTCGGATGGGCTGATCGCCGGTGTGGGCACCTACCACGGCAAAGAGGAGGTGGATGTCTCCGACCGCTTTATCTGCCCCGGCTTTATTGATGCGCACATCCATCTGGAAAGCAGCATGGTCAGCCCGGCCGAGTTTGCCCGCGCCGTGGTGCGCCACGGCACCACGACCGTTATCACCGACCCGCACGAGATCGCCAACGTCTGCGGCACCGACGGCATTGAATACATGCTGCAGGCCACCGAGGGGCTGCCCATCGACGTGCACTTCAT
>CAKTAM010000129.1 GCA_934527255.1 uncultured Oscillospiraceae bacterium
CCTTTCTGGTTGAACAGGAAGGAAACGCAGCCGCTGGTGCCCAGATTGCCGCCGAACTTGTCAAAGTAATGACGCATATTGGCCGCGGTGCGGTTGCGGTTATCCGTCATGGTCTCGACGATGATGGCGACGCCGCAGGGGCCGTAGCCCTCGTACAGAATGGTTTCGTATTCCTCGCCCTTGGCCTCGCTGGCACGCTTGATGGCGCGGTCGATGTTATCATTGGGCACGTTCTGGCTTTTGGCCTTGGCGATCACATCGCGCAGGCGGCCGTTGCTGTTGGGGTCACCGCCGCCGCCCTCCTTCACCGCCACGGCGATCTCGCGGGCCATTTTGGTGAAAACTTTGGCCTTGGCGCCGTCGGTCTTTTCTTTTTTCCGTTTGATGTTGTTCCATTTGGAATGTCCGGACATATCGGAACCCCCTGCATATAGAATAGTATTGTTTCGAACCGCACAGAACGAAAGCGCGCAGCCCCGCTGTGCCGTTTCTATCCAAGGTGTGCGGCCGCATGCCGCATGGCAGTACGTTTTAGTATAGCATACTTTTTTGCCAATTTCAAACCCACACACCCGTAAACCGCAAAAAAGTGCCGAAAAATGCCCGAATGCGCCGAAAAAGCAGCCTGCCGCCCCGCCGGGAGCCCCTCACCGGCCCCTGAAAGCCCCCGCAGCCGCCTGCCAAACGGCACACAGCGGCAGCCGGGCCTGCCCGGGCCGCCCGCAGACAGCAAAGGCAGCACGGCCGGATGCCCCGGCGGGCCCGGAACGGCAGCGCAGATCACCTGCCGACCGGGCAGGGCGGAAAACGCCGTTTGGGATACCGCCGCGCGGCTGGACTCCAAATGTGCCTTACTCCGTTTTCAGCCGGGCGCGGAAATAGTCCAGAATGCCGCGCGCCGTGGCATCGCCCTCCCGCAAAATGGTCGTGGTATCGCAGCAGGCCTCGTATTCGGCCGGGTTGACCAGAAAGCCGTATTCAAACAGCACGGCGGGCGCGCCGGTCATGCGCGTTACATAGAAATAGCTCCAGTGCGAGCCGTCGTCCTCGCGGCCGACGGCATCGGTCACCTGCGGCAGCAGGTTATCCGCCAGCAGCTTTCCCTGCAGTGTGAAATAGTAAGCGGTCGAGCCGGTCACCCGGTTGGCATCCGAGGTCAGCTCGATACTGTTGTGATGCACCGCCAGAAACAGATCCGGCCGCACGGTCTGCGCCAGACGGCTGCGCTCCTCCAGCGAAAGGAAGGTGTCATCCTCGCGCGTCATGACGACGGTCGCACCCATCTGCTGCAGGCGGGCGCGGGCCGCCAGCGCCACCGCCAGGTTGACATCCTTTTCGCTGGGGCCGCCAAGCGCCCCGGCAATGCCCAGCGCGCCGTTATCATCCTGCCCGTGGCCGGGATCCAGCAGCACGACCGCCCCGCGCAGCGGCTGCGCGGCGGAAAGCTCCAGCGAGGGCGCGCCTTTCAGGTACAGCACGGTGTTGCCCTGCGCATCATAGGTGATATCATAGCCCCACAGCTGACGGCTGCCATTGACCGCAAAGGTCAGCTGCACCCCGCCTGCAACGGGCTCGACCGTCACACTGCCGCAAAAGCTGCTGTTCAGCTGGCAAACGGCGGCTTCGGCCTGCGTGTTGGCCAGCGTCACCGTCAGCACGCCGTTTTCCTCATCCCAGCTGTCGTACGCCAGCGGCTGCCCGCCGCTGACCAGCAGAATGTTCTCGTCGCGGCCGTCGTCGCTGACGGCAAGATCGCCCAGCGGCCACGGGCCGATGTTTTCGGTGACGGCTTCGCAATATGCGGCCTGCACCCAGCCCCCGGTCGTCAGCTCGTACATATAAGTATATTTGCCGCCGCGCACCGAGGTGGTGCAGCGGTTGACCACGGCAACGCCGCCCTGCTTGGCGGTTTCGAGAATGCGGTCCTCATCGTCCGGGTCGGAAAGCACGCTGCACAGCCACGCCGTGATGCGCACGCGCTCGCCCTCGTACCGCTTGACAGTATCGTCACGGGGACGCTCGCCCCCGCCCCCGCCGGAGGCTGCCGCGCGGTTGAGGTGCAGCGTTACCCGGCTGCTGCCCTGCGCCAGTACAAAGGTGTTTTCGCCCTCTTTTAATGATACCAGCACCCCGAACGTGCCGTTGGAGGAGGTGCGCCCCACCGGCACATCGTCCAGCGTCAGCTGCTGCTGCGGGTCGGAGGTGCCCATGAGAAAGGCGGTGTCGGTATACAGCGTGGCCCCCTCGGCCGGGTAGGAGACAGCCAGCGTCTGCCCTACTGCGGGGACGGGCAGCGCCGCAAGCCCCTGCAAAGGCGCGGTGTCGGCCGCGGCGCACAGCTGCTGCAGCACATCGGGGGTCAGCACGGCATCGCGGGCCGCCGCCCAGACGCAGCTTTCCGAAAGCAGGCCCTGCCCGGCGGCATAGTACACCGCACCGGAAAAGCTGACGGTATCTTCAATTTTCCACACCACGGGCAGGCCGGTCGTCTGCGCGCTGGCAGCCAGTGCAGCGGCCGCCGAAGCGTCTGCACTCCGGGCGATCCGGACAAACAACATATCCGCCCCGGCATCTGCCGTGCGCAGCAGCGGGTGCGAAGCGCCCAGCTCCAGCCCAAAGGGCAGCGTGCACTGCCGCGCCATGCCGGAAAGCGCGGCGCGGTTGACGGCACTGTCGGAAACGGCATCCGGCAGGCGCAGCACCACGGCGCTGACCGCGTATTTTTCGGAAAGGGTGCGCACGGCCGCCTGCAGCCGGGCGGTAAAATCGCTGTCGTTCAGGGCGGCATCGCCCTGCAGGCCGTCGCCCGCCAGCGCGTCGACATCCAGCACCGCCACCAACCGCACCCCCGCCTTTGCGCAGGCATTGGCCAGATAGTCCAGTGCGTCAAACGAACGGGTGGCAAGCCCCATCAGCGTTTCGTGCTTGAGGCGCGGCTCCATGGAAAAGTGCCGGTCCTTCCAGCCGATGCCCTGCGCTGTGTTCGCCGTAAAATACAGCGTATCACACCCGGCATCCGTCACGGCGGTGGGCAGCGCATCCAGCAGGGCCTCCTGCTGCTGCGCGCTTTCGCCCAGATCCTCCAGCGCGGCACTTAAGGCGGAGAGCGGCTGCTGTGGCTGCAAAGCCGCCGCGGGAACACTGGCGGACTGATTCAACCACACCGCACCAACGGCGGCAGCCGCCACGGCCAGCCCCAACACAAAAAGCAAAAATGTTTTTACAGCCGGTTTCACGGCGTTCACCTCTCTTTTCTTTGGGCCGTGCCGCAAAAGCGCAGCCCTGTCGGTTTGGCATAAGTATAACACAATGTCCGCCGAAAAGACAATGGGAAAAGCCACTCAAATGTGAAAACGCACATAAACTGCCGTTCCCTTTTTCCGGCCGGGCGGCGGGATATCGCCGCCCACTGCCCGCAGCCGGTTTGTGTACACAAGCGCACTGCATGGGCAGCCCGTCAGGGGCTTTCTGCGTCTGTTCTTTCTTGTCACTGTGAGAACGGCAGGCGCAAAACACCGCACACGCTTCAAAAATTCACTGCCAGCCCGTAACCGCAGCGCCCCCAGCGCTTTTGGGGCGCAGCGGCACGGCAGAAAACACAAAAAGGCCGCTGCACGGTAAAACCGTGCAGCGGCCCGGGGTCAAATGGAGTTCAGGAACAAAGACCGGGATAATCAGTTCTCAGAGCCAAACAGCTTTTTGCGGTTCAGCACCACAGCGGCGCAGCCCAGCATGCTCAGCGCCAGCAGCGCAGCCCACAGGGCCGTATTGCTGTGATCGCCGGTGTCAGGCGTGGCGGTCGCCGGGGTCGTGGTGGAAGAACCGGTGCCGGTCGCAGGGATGACAGTGCCCTTCTTGAGAACGGTGCCGCACTTGACGCACACCACATCGCCGGTATAACCGGGCTCGGTGGCAGTGGCGGCCTTGGCGCCGCGAATCTCCGTCTGGGAGTGATCGTCCTCGTTGGTGCTGTAGCCAATGGTCAGATTCTCGGTGTAACCGGAATCATCCGCATTGACCTGCTCGTGACCGATGCTCACCGAACCGGCGCCGTTGGCCTTGCGGGTCAGGGTGATGGTGGCGGCATAATCACCGGCAGCAATGGCATCCAGGTCGGCGTAGGCAAACACAACGGCGCCTTCCTCGGCCTTGTAGGCGCTGTAGGCAGCGTGGACATCCACATCCGCCAGCTCGAACACCTTGCTGTCGTAAGTCACGGTCATCTGACCGTTGTTGGTGGTAACGTCAGCGCCGTCGGCATCCTTAGCGGTGACATCCACAATGACGGTATCCTCGTCATCCTCCACCGTGGTGGTAGACAGCGGGCGAACCGTATTGCCGGTGGTCACCACAGCGTTCAGGCTGCCAGTGGCCGGGGTAACAGGCTCATCACCCGGGGTCTCATCCTCGGCGGGCGCTTCGTCCTCAGCGGGGGCCTCCTCGTCAGCGGGAGTCTCGTCCTCGGCGGGAGCTTCATCCTCGGCCGGAGTCTCGTCAGCGACGGGCTCCTCCTCAGTGGGCTCTTCCGCGGCGGGCACATCCTCAGCGGGGGCCTCGGCATCGGGCGTGGTGACCTCGGCGTCTGCCGTTTCATCGGCGGGCTCGTCTTCGGTCACTTCTTCGGCTTCGGCAGCCAGCGCAGCAGCCTGAGCGGCAGCGCGGGCAGCAATGTCAGCCTCGATCATGGCCAGATAATCGTCCAGCGACAGATCCTCCGGCTTGGCGGCATTGTTGACCATTGCGGTGGCAGCGCCGTTCAGACCAGCAT
>CAKTAM010000130.1 GCA_934527255.1 uncultured Oscillospiraceae bacterium
GAACCACACAACCAGCGCCCCGGCGCACAGCTCAAAGCGAAAATTGCGTTCCTCCCGCACACAGCGGCAAATGCCCGCAGCGGCATAAACAAAGCCCTTCAAAAAGCGTTTCAGCATTGGTCAAACGTAAGAAATGGTACGCGGCAGCCCCAGCTTCAGCAGCGTGCTTTCTTCCTTCTCACGCATACGGACAGCCTCGATGCCACCCTTTTCATGGTCGTACCCCAGCAGATGATACATGGAATGCACCGTCAGGAACGCCACCTCCCGCTGCAGCGAGTGGCCGTACAGGTTAGCCTGCTCCATGGCACGCTCCATGGAGATGATGACGTCGCCCAGCATCAGCGCGCCGGTCTCGTTGTTGCGGTCATACTTGCCGTCCGCTCCCAGAGGGAAGCTGAGTACATCCGTCGGCTGCGGCTTGTTGCGGTACTGCCGGTTGAGCTCGGCAATCTCCCGGTTGTCCACAAAGGTCACGCTGACCTCGGCCGTCTCGGGAAAATGCTCCATCTGCAGCACCGCATTGCAGGCGCGGCGAATCAGCAGGCGGATGCCGGACGGAACCTTGACCTCATTCTGACGATTGGAAATATAAACCTTATGTGCCATTTTTCATTTCCTCACTTGTGTGAACCTTTATCTGCGGGCGGGACGCGCGGAGTGCTTTTCCTCCCGGCGCTGCGCCGCCTTTTCGTACGCTTTGACAATTTCCTGCACCAGACGGTGACGAACGACATCCTTTTCGGAGAAGGTAATCTGGGCGATGTCGTCAATGCCCTGCAGCACCCGCAGTGCGTCCACCAGGCCGGAGCGCTGCTTGTCGGGCAGGTCGATCTGCGTGATGTCGCCGGTGACGATCACCTTGGAATTGACGCCCATACGCGTCAGGAACATTTTCATCTGCTCCGGCGTGGTGTTCTGCGCCTCATCCAGAATGATGAACGCATCATCCAGCGTGCGCCCGCGCATATAGGCCAGCGGGGCGACCTCGATCGTGCCCTTTTCCATCAGGCGCTGGTAGGTCTCCTGCCCAAGCATATCCAGCAGACCGTCGTACAGCGGCCGAAGATAGGGGTCGACCTTATTCTGCAGGTCTCCGGGCAGAAAGCCCAGCTTTTCGCCCGCCTCCACGGCTGGGCGCGTCAAAATGATGCGCGTCACCTCGTGCGCCTTGAACGCCTTTACCGCCATGGCCACCGCCAGATAGGTCTTGCCGGTGCCGGCCGGGCCGACCCCAAACGTGATGGAGTGGCTGCGGATGGCCTCCAGATATTGCTTCTGCCCCAGCGTCTTTGGCCGGATAGGCCGACCCTTGGAGGTAATACAGACAAAATCGCCCGTCAGCTCGCTGATCTTTTCATCGTCGCCGGAGCCGGCCATGGAGATACAGTAGCGGATCGCCTGCTCCTCCAGCGGAGTTTTGTTCTGCACCAGCTGCAGCATGGCCCGCACCGCGCGCGCCGCGGCATCCAGCTGCGCCTCCTCGCCGGTCAGCTTGACGCCGCCGTCCTTCATGACCGCCGTCACGGAAAATGCCTTTTCGATCATTTTTATGTTTTCGTCAAAGCTGCCGAAAATGGCCAGCAGATCCTCCATTTTCGACACGGACACAAGTTTTTCCGCCACGGTCAGGCCCCCTCTGTGCGCCCTGCCGCCCCCACTTTGCCCGTTTTTCGTGCAGACGGACGTTTCGTTGGCATGCGTCGGCGCAATATTACACAATACTTGTGTTTATTATAGCACATTTCCACAGTTTTGAAAGATTTTTTTGTTAGAAATCCACATTTTTTTTGCGGCAATTTTTATCGAACCTTCTCAGGCCGCTTCCTGCTGTTCGTTTTGTGCCGCAATGTCAGCATATGCGCGCAGATGCACCGTGCAATACATTGTCTGGTCGACCAGCTCGTAGGTATATTCCCGGCTGAGCACCTGCATACCGGGCAACTGCGCGTACAGCATGGCGTTGAGTGTCTCCCTGCAGCGCTGACGGGCCTGCGCCTGCGTCAGGTGCAGAGTCTGCGGGCTGCGAACGCTTCGCAGCGTGCGGTAAACGGTGAGCGGCAGCGAGACCCCCAGCAGCCGGACGCCCTGCTGCGCGCCGACAGCCGCCGCGTCGCCGCCCTTTTTCAGCCAGAGCTTTTTTGCGCCGAAGCACAGCGCCAGACTGTCGGTTTCGGTACGGGTCACGACCGAGGTCTGCTGCGTCAGCGGGCAGGCCGTTGCCGCGCTTTTTTCCACATAGGCCATAATGCGTGCACGGCAGGCGACCGGCACCTGCGCGCCCTGCTGATCCTGCCAGGAAGCCCGCACCAGCACCTCGCCCTTTTTCACCGACTGCCCCGCCTGCACCATGCAGACGCCGCTGTACACCTGTGCCGACCGGATGACGCCATCCGCCGCCGCACAGATATCCCGGCTTTGCCCCACCAGCAGAGCCGGAGCCTGCGTTACCGGGCTGGCCTCGACGACCAGCTTGCCCTTGCCGTAATTCAGCGAGAGCGCTGCAAAGCGGTCGGTCTGTATCAGCACCCGCTGCCGGGCCTCCTGCAGAGACGCCTCGGTCACAATGCAGCCCTGATAAATGCCGCTGCGAAACAGCGCGTCGCCCAGAAGCTGCCGGTCGGCGGCGGAAAGCCCGTAATACTCCACATTCCAGACGCGACCCGGCACGGCCAGCGTCAGCAGCAGCGCCAGCGCCACCCCCGCCAACAGGCCGCTGCGGCGCAGCAGCGGCCGCAGACGAAACCACAGGCCGCTTTTTTTCAGCACATGCAGGCGGCAATGATGCCTGCGTGCCAGCGGATGCAGCTGGCGGTAGCGGGCCGCCGGGATGCTGGCGCAAAAGCCGTAAGCGGTCGGCTGCACCCGCGTCAGCGGCAGAAAGCTCTGCAGGCAATCCGACAGAAAGCGCTCGCTGCTGCCGCCCTGCGATTCGAACCGTACCGAGGGAAAAAGCCAGTCGTACCAGTTGCCAAGTCTCATGTGGGGCCCTCCAGAAAGCTCAGACGAAAAATGTGGCCGCGGATCTCGGTCATATGGGCGTTCAGGGAGAGAATGGTCAGTTCCTCCCCCTCCAGCAGCAGCTCGCAGCCGCACAGGCACAGGCGAATGCGGCCGGGCGCATATTCCGCAATGCGGCTGCAATTTTCAACAATGAGGCTGCCGCGGCAATCCAAATGCAGCATCGGCCGGGCGGCGTCCATCGTCTCCGGCAGAGAAAACGAGGCGCGCAGCGCCTGCGGCAGCCGCTCGCGGGGGCGGCGCTTTTTTCTTTTCACGGGCATACCCCTCTTTCGTGCTTAATAAACGGGGGTTTCGGTACATATATAGTGAAAAGAGGTGAACGATTATGATACGCCGGTCTCGATGCCTTTTTTGCCCCGCCAATACTGACACGCCCGACGCCGCAGCGGCCACAGGGGATGCCCCATCCACCGGTACGCCGCCTAAAGCCGTACACCGGCCGCAGGCGGGCATGCTGTTTGTCGGCGCGGCGGCCGCAGGGCTGGCCTGCTGCCTGTTTGCCTGGCCGCAGACGGTTTTTGAAAGCCTGCTGGCGGGGTTTTCGCTGGCGTTCGGGCGGGTGATCCCCGCCGTATTTCCCATGATGGTGGTAAGCGCGCTGGTGCTGGAAAGCCCGCTGGCCGTCTGGTTGGGCCTGCCGCTGCTGCCCTATACCCGGCTGCTGGGCATTCGGGACAGATCGGCGGCCAGTGTGCTGTTTCTGGGGCTGCTGGGCGGTTTTGCCGTGCTGGCGCAGGGCGTTGACCGGCTGTACCGGGCGCGCCGTATTGACCGCGAGCAGGCGGGCTATCTGCTGTGTGCCGGGCTGAACGCCGGGCCGTCATTCGTACTGCTGAGCGTCGGGTATTCGCTGCTTGGCAGCCCGGCGCTGGGACGGCTGCTGCTGGCTGCCCTGCTGCTTGGCAACCTGAGCGCCGCCCTGCTGCTGAAGGCGTTTGCCCCCCGACGGCGCACGACCGCCTGCGCACGCTTTCCGCAGACTGCCCTGCAGAGTTTTCCCCGCCGCGGCCTTTTCACGCAGGCCATGCAGTGCGCCGTGCGCTCCAGCCTGACACTTTGCGGGTACATCGGTTTTTTTGCGCTGCTCTGCGCGCTGCTGCGGCAGCTTTTGCCTGCGGCAGCCGCCGGCGGCCTTGCCGCCGTGCTGGAGGTGACTAACGGCGTGGTGTACGCCGCTGGGCGCGGCGGCGCTTACCGCTGCTATGCCGTGCTGGCCGTCCTGTGCTGGAGCGGCGTCTCCATTCATCTGCAGGCACGCGCCCTGCTGCCTGAGGAGATCTCGCTGCGGACGTTTTACTGCTCGCGGCCGCTGGCACTGCTGCTTTGCGGCATTTTCTACGCGCTGGGCGTGCGGTTGTTTCCCGCCGCACTGGCCAGTGCAGCCATGAGCGTGCGCGTCAGCCGGTTCTCTTTGGAAATTCCCGCCGCGTTTTTGCTGACCGTTGCTGCCTTCCTGTACGAGTGCACCCCCAAAAAGCCTTTACACCGCCGCCGCGCCCTGCTATAATAAAAAGCGGCGGCACTGCCGCCGCAGCCTGTTTTGAACCGAGGTGTGTCATGCTGAAGCCACGTCTTTTCCGCAAGGATATTGCCCCGCGCTGCGCGTATTGCCAGCTGGGGACCGCCAAGCCGGATGGCTTGGTCGTTTTTTGCCCTAAAAAAGGCGTGGTATCGCCCATGGACGCCTGCCGACATTTTGTGTATGCTCCCACTAAGCGCGAGCCGCCGCG
>CAKTAM010000131.1 GCA_934527255.1 uncultured Oscillospiraceae bacterium
CGGCAGAACGCTGCGATAAAAGCGAACGCCCTGTGCCGGAATGCGGTATTTCTGAAAGCTGGCATCCTCACTGCCCTGCGCGGAAACATAGGCGTAAAAATCCTGCGTCGCGGCATACAGATCCTTCTGGGCGGAATAGCTGAAATAATAATCGGCCCAGGGGCAGGGGGTGCTGGCGCGGGGGAGGTCATCCGTTTGTGCGGGGTACAGCTTCCAGGAAAGCCCGCCGTCGGCGGATTCCTGATACACTGGCCTCGTCCATTTCCCGTCGGCATCGGGAAGATGGCCGTAGCAGCGGATGCGGCCGTCCGGCGTGACGGTCAGGCTGTGCAGTGCGTTTTCACAGGGTACGGCGACCGTGACGGGGGCGTAAATGCTTTGCAGAAAAGCTTTGTCCTCGGCGGTCAGGCGGTTTTCGATGGCGGCTAAAGCGTCGTGCATGGCGTTTTTCCTTCCAATGCGTTCTGCGGCGGCCGGTGTTGGTCGTTTTCATCGCTATTATAAACGCCGCGGGCGGCGTTTGCAACCGTTGCCGGGGCTTTTTCTGAAAGAAATCAGGCGGCTGTTTTCGGCAAAGCGTCGGCAACACCCCGAAGGAGTGACCGTTCCGAAAAAAGGGCGGCGCTTGTTCAGGATCGGCACTTTTCCAAAAGCATCGGCACGCCGCAGAGGTGCTTTTCAACAGGACAGACAGCGCTTTTGCGCAGAAAGGAGGCGGTAAGCGTGACAAAACGGCAGGGACGGCACGCGGTGCGCACGGCAGTGCTGGCGCTGGCGGTCTGCTTGAGCGGGGCACGGTGCTTTTCGCTGGCGGATGCGGACAGCCTGGCCGAGCAGTGGCGGTCTGCGGGCCTGCTGGGGCTTTCACTGACAGGCTCGCCACTGGCGGCCGGGCAGGCCCTGGCCGATTGGCTGACGGCAGCCGGGCAGGAGACGGATGGGCAGACGCTGCCGGTGCAGGGGGAGCTTTCGGCTGCGCCGGAGCCTGCCGCCGCACAGGAGGCCCAGACGCCCGCGCCGCAGCCGTCCGCGCAGATTCCGGCGGAAGAAGCCGCGGCGGCGCAGCAGCTGCCGGATGGCTGGCTGACCGTGCGCGAGACGACCTATCCGGATACCGGCGACGGCGAACGCTATCTGCCGTTGGCGGCGGGCAGCGTGCGCAACCTGACCGACTATTCCGCCGCGCAGGTGCGGCAGGCGCTTGCGGAGGACGGTCTGCCCTTTACCGTCGAGCTGGATTCCGACCGGCCGCAGGTGCTCATCATGCACACGCATGCCACGGAATGCTATGCGGAGGCGGACGGCATGGTCAGCGCGCAGAACAACGGCCGCACAACGGATACGGCCGCCAACATGGTTGCCGTGGGGGAGGTGCTGGCCCGCACGCTGAACGAGGCGGGCATCTGCACCGTGCAGGATGCCGCCCTGCATGATTATCCCAGCTATAACGGCAGCTATGGCCGCAGCTGCCGGACGGTGGAGCAGTGGCTGGAGGACTGCCCCAGCATCCGGATCGTATTGGATGTGCACCGGGATGCCATCGAGGCAGACGGGGTGCGCATCAAGCCGACGGCGTTGGTGGAGGGGCAGAAGGCTGCGCAGCTGATGATCATCTGCGGGGCGGATGACGGGACCATGAATATGCCGAACTTCTGGCAGAACCTGCGCTTTGCCGCCGCGTTGGAGGCTGCTGTCGAGGGCGACTACGACGGTCTGACCCGGCCGGTGCTGTTCGACTACCGCAACTATAACCAGCAGCTGACCACGGGCAGCCTGCTGCTGGAGGTGGGCGGGCACGGCAATACACTGGAAGAGGCCCGCTATACCGCCCGTCTGGTGGGGCAGTCACTGGCAAAGCTGCTGCGCGGGGCCGCGGGCTGAGCCGGCATCCTTTCACCGTAGCGCATTTTCGCTGCAGCGCATTTTCGCTGCAGCGCGCTTTCGCTGCAGTGCGCTTTCGCTGCAGTGCTCCGTGAAAGGGTATGGCCGTCTGTTTATAACAGTGTTTTTATAACAGTGTTTATTCTCTCTATACAATAAAAGCCTCTCCATGCAGCTTTTGGTATCCCTGCATGGGGAGGCGTTTGACAGAGTGTTTGCTTTTTGAGGGGCATTCCCTTTTTTTGTGTGGCAAGGTACTTTTAACGGGTTCGGTTTGGGCGACAGAGCGCTGACGTCTGGGCCGGCCCGCAAAGCGGCGCACCGGCCGCCGTGACGGTGTAAAGCCGGGAAAGATGGCGGCGCGGCCGTCAGCGCTTTGACCGCAGGGCGGCATAGGCACAGCCGCTGACAAGACAGACGGCGCCCAGCACCAGAGGCGCGGTGTAGGCGCTGGAAAAGCCCCGAAAATGCAGGCACAGCCGCACCAGCCAGCACCCGGCTGCCGCCAAAGCAGCCATGCAGGCAAGCCACCGCCCATATTGCTGCGGATCCATTGACGCCGCCTCCCGTTCCATGCAGCTTGCTCATCCGGCGGCGCGGGCCTGTGCGCCGCCCGGCAAAAGTCATTGCTAATCTATGCGCAAGGCGGCTGCGGCAGTACGGTGCAGGGGGGCCGAAGGCGCAGGGGACTCTTACCGATCCTGACCCCTGTTGGGCAGAAAAACAAAAAGCAGGTTGAAAAACACCAAAAAGTTGTGCTATACTAAAAAAAACAGGCCGGAGGGGATGAAATGGAGCAGCGGTGGATACTACACTGTGACTGCAACAGCTTTTTTGCATCGGTAGAGCTGTTGGAGCATCCGGAGTTGAAAAACTGTCCGGTGGCGGTTTGCGGCGACCCAAGCAACCGCCACGGCATCATTCTGGCCAAAAACGAGGCGGCAAAAAAATACGGCATCAAAACGGCGGAGACCGTCTGGCAGGCCAGGCGCAAGTGCGCCGACCTGCAGCTTTTGCCGCCGCATATGGCAAAGTATCGGGCCATGTCAAAGCGCATCAACGCCATTTACGCGCGCTATACCGATCTGATCGAACCGTTCAGCGTGGATGAAAGCTGGCTGGATGTTACGCACAGCTACCGCCTGTTTGCGCAAAGCCCGTTGGAGCTGGCAGACCGGCTGCGGGCAGAGGTGCGGGCCGAAACCGGCGTTACCATTTCGGTTGGGGTCAGCTTTACCAAAGTGTTTGCCAAGCTGGGAAGTGACCTGAAAAAGCCGGATGCCACGACCTTTCTGCCGCCGGAGGAGATCTCCAAAAGGGTCTGGCCGCTGGATGTGGGTGAGCTGCTGTTTGTGGGTGCGCACACGCGGGAGGCGCTGCAGGCACACCGCATCCGCACCATCGGGCAGCTGGCGGCCGCCCCGCCGGAATATCTGGAGGGCTTTCTCGGCAAAATGGGACTGCAGCTGTCCGATGCGGCCCGCGGCCTGCGGGATACGCCCGTCACGCCGTACGGCAGCAGCGAAGCGCCCAAAAGCATCGGCAACGGCATGACCTTCCGCAGAGATCTGGTATCTGCCGCAGATATCCGGCTGGGGGTCGGGGTGCTGGCCGACAGCGTGGCGGCGCGCCTGCGCCGGGCCGACCGGCGCTGTACGGCGGTGCAGGTCGTGCTCAAGGATACGGCGCTGCACAGCGTTTCCCGCCAGAAAGCGCTGCCCTATGCCACTGATCTGGAGCGGGATATTGCCGCCGCTGCGCGGCAGCTGATCGCGGTGCACTGGCCGGAGGGCAAGCCCATCCGCATGCTGACCGTCACGGCACTGAACCTGACAACGGAAGAGCTGCCGCTGCAAACGGAGATGCTGCAGGCCCCGCCCGGCCGGGATGAAAAGCGCGCCCGGCTGGAGCATGCGATGGACGCCATCCGTCAAAAGCATGGCAGCGCCAGCCTGCAAAGCGCCAGTGTGCTGGGCAATGACCTTGGCGTGGGGCAGACGGCCGCACCCGGCGATGCCCCGCCCGACCGGCCCCGTGACCTATAAGCCGGGGCGTGGACTGTTGCGGGCGGTCATGGCTCTGCCGCAACCTCATAAGGCCAATCAGCAATGCCGCCAATGTCGTAAACGCGGACGTAGCCAAGGCGGGTCAACTCTTCGGCGGCGGCACGGCTGCGCAGCCCAATACGGCAATACAGCAAAATGGGTGTGCTGCGGTCGGCCTGCTGCGCGGCCACGGCGGCGGCCAGCCCGGCCGGTGAAACGCAGACGGCGCCAGGCAGGTGCATCTCGCGGTATTCGGCGCGGGTACGCAGATCAAACAGCAGATAGTCCGGGGTGGTCAGCATCAGCAGGCGGGCCTGCTGCGGCGAAAGCGTTTTTACGGAAAGCTTCACGGTTCTCCCTCCTTTATACAGAATGGCCTGAAAACAGGGCCTTCCCCAGTATAGATGCGGCCCCGGCCGGGCGTGCGTGTCAGCGTCGGTTCCGCAATGGGCCGGACAGACAGGAGAAAATCCGTTTTTTGGGATGTTTGTTTTACTATAATATAGACAGAAACAAACCATACCGGAACGGAGGACTTTTTCATGAAAACAAACAGCAGCGCTGCACTGGCCGCTTTTTCGCTTGAGCTTTGGTACGAACAGGCGTGCCAATGGGAGGAAGAACCGGAATTTGACGACCCCTGGCAGCGCAACACGGATATTTGAGCGGTGTTTGCTGCCTGTTGGGCAGCTGCCGTTTCTTTTGCTTGCGGCGCTTGCAGCAGTTGTAGTGGTTGTAGTAGCTACAGAAGCGCCCCAGCCGGGGCATG
>CAKTAM010000132.1 GCA_934527255.1 uncultured Oscillospiraceae bacterium
GAGATGGCGGCAAAACCGCCGACGGCCAGCAGAACGGCGCCGCCGATGACAATGCGGGTATCCAGCTTGGCAAACAGCTTACGGGCGATCGGCTGGCAGATGGCCATGGTGCCGGTCATGCAGGTGAAGTAAAAGGCGAGCTGCGCCATGCTGGCGGTGTCGGCAAACTCGGTGCTGAACTGCGCCATAAACAGGCTGATGGTGTTGGCGACAATGCCCGACACGGCAAACAGAATCGCCGCGACGGAGACTGCTACGCCCCACGCTCTTTTGGAACTTTTCACGATAATACCATCCTCTCAAAAAATAGTTGCTTTCCACCCTTTGCCGGAGCTGCCGGGCAAGCCGTGCCGCGCAGCACGGCTTGCGGCTTCCGCACGCTCTTGTCAGCATTTCGCCCCGGCGGCTGCAAAGGAAAGAAGGCTTTTTGGCCGCCGGTTGTCGGCGGGGCTTTCTTTCCTTTTTGCGGCCGCCGTCCGCAAAGGCGACGGCAAGCGTGGCGGAAGGCTCCGGTATGGGTACATGCTACTAGAATACTGGATTGACAAACAAATATCAATGTTCTGACCGCACAATTTGACGCCGCTCATTGTGCACTTGCACAATGAGCGGCGTTCGGGTATAATAGCAGTAATTCTGTTCTTTTCGGGAATGCCTGGCAAAAACGAGCGGATTTTCTATGGTTCCCACTTTTTTTGAAGGAGGTTTCATTTATGAGTACGCCCCTTGAAATAGGCAAAGTGCACAATTTGCCCATGGAGGATTTGTATAAAAGGCTGTATGACGGTATTGTCTCCGGAAATTTGTCCAGTCTGCTATTTCTTACATACGAAATATGGGGCTTTCCCTCCGCCGTTATTGACGCCCGCTATAACCTGCTGGATATGCAGCCGAAGGTGCCTACCGGCGACCCCACATGGGATGCGATCATGGCGAACGGCCGCATCAGCGAGGAAAAGCAGCGCGATTTTATCAAGGATGGCTATATGGTGCCCATTATGGAGCGGCCGAAGCCGCAGTACATCGACTGGGGCGTGTGCAGTGAAAACCCGCGGGTCAACTGCAAGCTGTCTGACCGGGGCGAGCTGTACGGCATACTGGCCATGATAACGCTTGGGCATTACCAATGGACCCCGCAGGACAACGCCGTTTACGAGCTGATCGCCAACGCCTGTACGCAGGTACTGGCCCATTACAACGGCAAAACGACCGTTGCTGCACACGCCGCGACAAAGGAATGGCTTTTTCTTTCGCTGTTGGAAAACGGCACGCTGGATCGCGGCTCCTTCCGCCTGCTGGAGGAATCGCTGCGGCTGACCGGCGAAAACCGGTTCCGGCTGGCAAAGCTGATGCTTGCCGTGCCGACCTCGCCCCAGCTGCTGGGCTTTACGGTGCGCAGACTGCACGGCGCGTTTCCGCAGCTGCTGTGCGTGCTGAACAGGCCGGAGGCGGCCAACGCGGGCATTTACATTTTGCTGCGGTATACGCGCGACGAGGATGTGACCGCCCAGCTGAACCAGCTGGAGCACTTCCCCGAAGCCTATGCACAGTGTCAGCTGGATGTCAGCAAGCCCTTTGCGGATCTGTCCGAGGTCCCATCGGCAAGGGTACAGGTCGATTTTCTCAGCAAATATTTTTCCAGGCCTTACAAAAAGGGCATTCACCGTTATGAATACCATGCGCTGGATCATATTTTTCAGGTCGTGACCGACAGCATCCCGGCCGACTGCTACACACCGGAGGCCATTCGGCGGCTGGAAAAATACGACCGCGAAAACCATACCGATTATCTGAACACGCTTTCGGTCTATCTGCGCAGCTTTCTCAACAGCAAAAAGACGGTGGAATATTTCGGCTTTCACCGCAACACGCTGCTGCACCGGCTGGGTCAGATCCAGACGATCGCCGACATTCAGCTGGACGACGAGCAGGAGCTGCTGAACCTGCTGCTGGCGCTGGAGCTGCGCCAGTCGGCGGAGAGGCGGTAAGCGGCCGCGAAAAAACGCTGTGCCTGCGGGCAGCAGACACAGCAGCAAAACCGCCCGGCAGCAGAAGCGTTTTCTGCCGCCGGGCGGTCATTTTTTTTTAGAAAAAAGGGCAAAGCCTGCCGGAGCAGCGGACGGCCCGCAGCGGTTTGCCGCCGAAGAATGCTCTGCGGCAGGCTGTCAGAAGAAAGCGGCTGCCCTGTGGGAGAAGAAGATCACGGGCGGCACCGTGTGGGGCCGCCTGCCGTTTGGTCGGCAGGCTGTATGGGGCCCCGCCCCGGGCAGAAGCCGTCCGCGCGGGGCGCCGTTCGCGGCGGCCGTTACAAAAACAGCCCCTCCTCGGCGGCATCGGCCAGTGTCTGCGGCAGCGGGGCGGGCTGCACGGTGCTGCGAAACTGCGCCGGGCTCATGCCGGTCACCTTCTTAAAGACCTTGCACAGATAGTTTGCCCCCGAAAAACCGCACAGGGTGGCGACAACCTCCAGCGAGTGGCCGCGCGCCAGCAGCTGCCGGGCGGCCTCGATGCGGGTATCCGTCAGATAGCGGCCCGGCGTCACCCCCAGCGTCTGGTGAAATACCCGCACCAGATGGCTTTTGCTGACCCCCAGCTCGGCGGCCAGCTCCTCCACGCCGTACAGGCTGCCGTACCGCTCGCGGATCAGGGCGATCGCCTGCTGCACCAGCGGCGGCCAGCCGACGGCCTGCGGGGCGTCCGGCTCCAGCAGGCAGAGCAGATCATAGCAGGCAGCCGATTGCTGGCGCGGCCGCAGGGGCGCGGCGGTGTCGCACAGCGCCAGCATCAGGCCGGTCAGCGCGGGGTAGGCCCCGGCATCCTGTACCAGCGGGCCGGAAAGCTGGCTGGCAAAGCACTCCGCCGCCGTTCCGTCCAGCGTGACGCACAGGCAGTGACACTGGCCCAATGGCTCCAGCGCAAAGGGCGTCTGCGCCAGAAACAGGCTGCCCGGCCCGCCCACGGCGCTTTGCCCGTCGGGCAGGCCGCGCACGGTGCACTGCCCGCTGGAAAGCAGCACCGCCCCCATGACGCCGGCCGAATAATGGATCGCCCGGACGGGCCAGCTTTCCCCGGCGTAGGCCGCGCGGCAGATATCCAAAAAGAAGCTTTGATCCATCGACATAGCAACAACTTCCATTAAATATCAATATTTTACCCTATCAATCCCGAAAATCTCTGTTATTATTATATTGTCAGCAGGTTCTGCTGTCAAGAAAATCCACAATCACATGGAGGAAAAAGAATTATGGCTGGTATCAGTCTGCGCCACATTTACAAAATTTATGATGGCAACGTCACCGCCGTTTCGGATTTCAACCTGGAGATCAACGACAAGGAATTTGTCATTCTGGTCGGCCCCTCCGGCTGCGGTAAATCCACCACTCTGCGTATGATCGCCGGTCTGGAGGAGATCTCCAAGGGCGAGCTGTACATCGGCGACCGTCTGGTCAACGACGTTCCCCCGAAGGATCGCGACATCGCCATGGTGTTCCAGAACTACGCTCTGTACCCCCACATGACCGTGTATAAGAACATGGCCTTTGGTCTGGAGCTGCGCAAGACCCCGAAGGCGGAGATCGACAAGCGCGTGCGCGAGGCCGCCCGCATTCTGGATATCGAGCACCTGCTGGATCGCCGCCCGAAGGCACTGTCCGGCGGTCAGCGTCAGCGTGTTGCTCTGGGCCGCGCCATGGTGCGTAACCCGTCCGTCTTCCTGCTCGACGAGCCTCTGTCCAACCTGGACGCCAAGCTGCGTACCGCCATGCGTACCGAGATCGTCAAGCTGCATCAGCGTCTGGGCACCACGTTCATCTACGTTACCCATGACCAGACCGAGGCTATGACCATGGGCGATCGCATCGTGGTCATGAAGGACGGTTTCATTCAGCAGGTCGACACCCCGCAAAACCTGTACGATCTGCCTGTCAACATGTTTGTTGCAGGCTTCATCGGCAGCCCGCAAATGAACTTCATCGACGGCACCCTCATCAAGAAGAACGGCGCTTACGCTGTTGATCTGGGCGAGGACGTCATCGCCATTCCCGCCAGCAAGACGGCCGGCACCGACCTGTCCGCTTACGAGGGCAAGCCCGTCAAGATGGGTATTCGTCCCGAGAACATCAAGGACGACCCCGACTTCCTGGCTGCCAACGCCGACAAGGTGCTGACCACTTATGTAGACGTGCACGAGCTGATGGGCTCCGAGGTGTACCTGTATCTGACCTATAAGGACAGCCGCTTCACCGCCCGTGTGGCTCCCACCTCGAAATCCCGTACCGGCGATACCGTGAAGATCGCCCTGGATACCAGCCGTGTCCATCTGTTTGATCCCGACACCGAGCTGACCATCCTGAACTGATTTAGCCGGTTCCTTTCTTAATCAGGCCGCCCTGCATGCCGTTTGGTGTGCAGGGCGGTTTTTCTTGCCCGCAAAAACGCCCTGCCGGGCTTTGAAGCCCGGCAGGGCGCGGTTGGCTGATATGCGGGAAGAAGAAAGACGTTTGGCGGCCGCCCAAAAGGGAACGGGTGCAGATGGCGGAAAAACGGCAGGGATCGCCCGGGCGGCATGCAGCAGGTCGGCCGCGGGCAAAAGGCGCGGCTGCTGCTGCAGCTGCGCTTGCAGCAGCAACACAGTGCCGCAACAACTCCGCAGCCGCCCCCAAAAAAGGCACGGCCAGCCCTGGCCGCTGCAAACG